>JAZOPS010000058.1:0-32370 GCA_045655645.1 Candidatus Fimenecus sp. | reverse complement strand
AAAAGTCAAGGATGTTGATGTTGACGATAGACAGTTAGACAGAATGAGAGCAATTATTCAGTCAATGACTATCAAAGAACGCAGAAATCCTGATATAATCAATCCGTCAAGAAAACGAAGAATTGCAGCAGGTTGTGGTATGCAGGTTGAAGATGTTAACAGACTTCTCAATCAATATCGTCAAATGCAGAAAATGTTCAAGCAGTTCAACTCAAAAGGCTTTAAACGTAAAATGAAACAGTTTAGTGGCTTTGGTGGCGGAATGAACGGTATGGGTGGCATGGGCGGCTTCCCAATGTAAGTAAACAAACACAACAGTGTTTAATATAAAAATTTTTATATATTTTGGAGGAAACAAAAATGGCAGTAAAAATCAGACTTCGCAGAATGGGCGCAAAGAGAGCTCCTTTCTACAGAGTAGTAGTTGCAGATTCTCGTTATCCAAGAGACGGCAGATTCATTGAAGAAATCGGTACTTACAACCCAATGACAAATCCAGCTGAAATCAAGATTGATAACGAAAAGGCAGAAAAATGGATTAAAAATGGCGCTCAGCCAACTGACACAGTTAAGGTAATCCTTAAAAAGAGCGGCGCTATTAAATAAGAAAGGTCTTTGAAAAAATGCAGGAACTTCTTATTACAATCGTAAAAGGACTTGTTGAAAATCCTGATGCAGTTTCTGTTACAGTTGACGAAGTTGACGACCGTGGCGTTGTTGTTTATCATCTTCATGTTGCTGAAGATGATATGGGCAGAGTTATCGGTAAACAGGGCAGAATTGCAAAGGCTATCAGAACTGTAGTTAAAGCAGGTGCAACTCGCACAGGCGAAAAAGTCCAGGTCGATATCGACTAATATTGATTACAAATAAGGCAGGCATTTTATGTCTGCCTTTTTGTGTCTTGCAGGTAATTAATTATGATTAAAAACTATCTTGAATTAGGACAAATTGTATCAACTCACGGTATTAAAGGTGAAATGCGCTTTAATCCATGGTGCGATAAACCTGAATTTGTCAAGAAATTTAAAACTTTATATTTTGATAAAAATGGCGAAAAAGATATTAAGGTAATCTCTGCTAGACCACACGGCAATATGGTTATTTTAATGCTTGAAGATATTGATGCCGTTGAAAAAGCGCAATCACTTAAAAATACTGTGCTCTATATGAAACGCAGTGATGCACATCTTCCAAAAGGCACTTGGTTTGTGCAAGAGCTTTTTGATTGCACTGTAATTGACGATAACAACGGTAAAGTGTTGGGAACAATCGTTGATGTGAGTGAAACAGGCGCTAACGATGTGTGGCATATAAAAACACCAAAGGGTGACGAAGTGCTTATTCCAGCAATAAAGCAAGTAATTGTGAATGTTGATGTGGAAAAAGGCGAAATTTTAATAAATCCTATAAAAGGACTTTTTGAAGATGAAGATTAATATAATGACTCTTTTCCCAGAAATGTGCGAATCAGTGCTTTCTGAAAGCATAATAGGTCGTGCAAGAGAAAAGGGCTTAGTTGAAATAAATTGTATAAATATCCGTGACTTTACTGTGGATAAGCATCGCCGTGTTGATGACGCACCTTATGGTGGTGGAATGGGTATGCTTATGCAGATTCAACCCATTGTTGATTGCTATAAAGCGATTTGTGATAAAAGTGGCAATCAAAATCATTTGATTTATATGTCACCTTGTGGCAAAACTCTTACTCAATCAAGGGTTAAAGAATTGTCGGAGTATGATGAAATCACAATTCTTTGTGGACATTACGAAGGTGTTGACCAAAGAGTAATCGACACAATTGTTGATGAGCAGATTTCAATAGGGGATTATGTGCTTACAGGTGGCGAGTTGCCTGCTATGGTGCTTGCTGATTCAATCTCAAGAATGTTAGAAGGCGTTTTGCCAAATGACGAGGCAAAAGAGATGGAAAGTCATTATAACGGACTTTTAGAGCATCCACAATATACTCGTCCTTATGAGTGGAATGGTATGAAAGTGCCGGATGTGCTTATTTCAGGACATCATGGGAATATTGAAAAATGGAAGCGAGAACAGTCACTTTTAATGACTGCAAAATATCGTCCCGATATGCTTGAAAATGCAGAGTTAACAGAAAAGGACAAAGAATTTTTAAAAAATGAAAATATTACAAAGATGTAATAAAAAATATGTTGAAATTTGTAGTTTTTTGTTATACAATGAATACAGAAATAATTTGAGAGGTGGTGGCAATATGAAAGAGAAGTTTAAAAGTATTAGCAAAGCAACTTGGATGAGAATAACAATTATAGTTTTATCAGTTTTGTTTCTTGTTGCTACTGCTACAACCGTGTTTTTCGTAGTAAAATGGAATAATAACAAAAGTGAGATTTCCGAGCTTAACGGAGCACTTAGTGAAAATTCTTCAATGTATGACTCAAAGGTATCTGAATATGAGTCGTATAAAGCTGAAAAAGAAAGTGAAAAGCAGTCTTACGAAGAAAAACTTAATAATCAGAGTAAAGAGTATCAAAGCAAAGTTGATGAATTAAATAAAAAAATTGATAGTCTTAACAAAAAGTTAGCAGCAAAAACTTCAACAACAAGAAAGCCTGTTGCACCACAACTTCCAGCACAACCATTAAATCCAAGTAATGGTGTGAAGACTGTTTATTTAACATTTGATGATGGACCGTCGCAATATACATCGCAGATACTGAACATTCTGGACAGTTACGGTGTTAAGGCGACGTTTTTTGTTATAGATGGCGGAGAATATAACTATCTTATGAAAGAAATAGTTAATCGTGGCCACGCAATAGGACTTCATGCATATTCCCATAATTACAAGAAGATTTATGCTTCTGATTCAGCATATTTAGCTGATTTACAAAAAATCTCTGATTTGGTTTTACAACAGACAGGCGTTGAAACCAAGATAATGCGTTTCCCCGGTGGTAGTAGTAATACTGTTAGTAAAAAGTATTCAAAAGGCATTATGACACGAATGACAAAAAAAGTTACTGAAATGGGTTATGCATACTTTGACTGGAACTGTTCAAGCGGTGATGCTGATGATGGTACCACAGTGAGTAAACAGTTGTATTATTGCAGTGAATTCCCCAAAAGTGCTAATAACATAATTGTATTGATGCACGATACAAAGGGTACAACTATGGAAGCCTTGCCCAAAATCATTGAATATTATCATTCTTTGGGAATGAAATTCGGCGTTTTGACTACATCGGGGCCAACAGTTCACCATAAAGTCACAAATTAGTACGCTCATTCATATATTTTTAATATAAAATATTGAAATTAAACAAAAAATAATATAAAGCATTGTCATTTTGTACAAATATGAATGTTGTAATTTTGTTGTTTTTTGTTTTTCTCTCTAAAATTGTCTAAATGAAATAAAAGTGGTTGTTTTTTCGTTGACGAGGTAAAGTTTTGTGTTATAATATAGTAGTAACAAAGGTGTAATTATCTGTTGTTTTGTAAATTTATCATTTTGGGAGAATGAATTATGTATACTAAAGATGTTGAAGTTAAAAATCAGGTAGGTCTTCACGCTCGTCCAGCAACTTTCTTTATTCAGAAAGCAAATGAATTCAAATCATCAATCTGGGTTGAAAAAGAAGACAGAAGAGTTAATGCTAAGAGCCTTCTCGGTGTTTTGTCACTTGGTATTATGGGCGGCACAACAATCCGCATCATTGCTGGTGGTCCAGACGAAGAAACAGCAGTTGACGAACTTGTAAAGCTTGTTGAAACAGGTTTTGCTGAATAATTTTGAAAGATTTGGCACATCACCTTTGGTGGTGTGCTTTATTTTTTTGTGATTTTATGATATGATATATATAATCTTTGAAAGGTGGTGATTCTGTGAACGAAAAAATAAAAACATTACGCGAAAAAGCAATGAAATTGCCTTTAACACCTGGTGTTTATATAATGAAAAATAAACAGGGCAAGATTATATATATCGGCAAAGCGAAAAAACTTAAAAACCGTGTTAGTCAGTATTTCGGTTCACAGAATAAACACTCTGTCAAAGTGCTTAAAATGGTCGAAAATGTCAATGATTTTGACTATATTTTAACTGATAGTGAGTTTGAAGCACTTGTTCTTGAAGCAAGTCTTATTAAACAAAATCAACCTAAATATAATATTCTTTTAAAGGATGATAAAGGATACAGTTATATAAAAATCACAAAAGAAGAATACCCTAAAATTTCTGCCGTTCTTCAAAAAGACGACGAAAACGCCGACTATATCGGACCATTTACAAGTTCTTATTCAGTGAAACAATCCGTTGATGAAGCCAATAAAATATTCCGACTTCCACAATGCAATAAAGAATTCCCAAGAGATTTCAAAAAAGGAAGACCATGCCTTAATTTCCATATAAATCGTTGTATGGGTGTTTGCATGGGTAAGATTTCAAAAAAAGAATATAATGATACTGTTAAAGATGCGTTGGATTTTTTGAATGGTGATATCACAAAAATCATTGCCGATTTAAATAAGAAAATGAATGAGTGTGCCGAGAATCTTGATTTTGAAAATGCAAGTAAATATCGCGACAGAATTCGCGCCATTCAGAATATGCAAACAAAACAGAAAGTTGTAACCGAAACAGGCGAGTCAAAAGATGTCTTTGCAGTTGCCAACAATGACAATGATATTTGTATCGTGGTGTTGCGCTTTGATAAAGGCAGACTTTGCGATAGTGAACATTTCTTTATTGATAGTTCACAGAATGACGAAAATCTTCGTGGCGGATTTTTAACTCAATATTATTCAATCCGCTCTGTGCCACAAAAAGTGTTGTTGGATGAAACAATAGAAGATTTGAATTTGATGGCTCAATACCTTACTAATCTTCGTGGCAAAAAATGTGCGATTTCTGTGCCACAAAAGGGTGACGGATTAAAACTTGTTAATATGTGTCGCGAGAATGCCTTTGAAAAACTTGCACAGAAAAAAGGTAGAAAATCAGGCGAAATCAAAGTCCTTGAAGAATTAAAAATTTTGTTGGGATTAGATAATACGCCTGAATATATCGAGTCCTATGACATTTCTCATACAGGTGGCGATGATAATGTGGCGGGTATGATTGTCTTTAAAAATGGTCGTCCTTTAAAACGGGCATATCGTACATTCACAATCAAATCATTTGTGGGACAAGATGACTACGGCTCAATGCGTGAAGTGTTGGAGCGTCGTTTCAATGAATATGAAAAGTATAAAAACGAAAATGCCGAAGAAGGATTCGGCAAAATGCCCGATTTGATTTTGCTTGATGGTGGTAAAGGTCAGGTAAGTGCAGTAAGAGAAATTCTCGACGAAATGAATATAGATGTGCCATTGTTTGGTATGGTCAAAGACTCGAAACACAAGACTCGTGCAATAACGGGCGATGGTGGTGAAATCGCAATTAATTCAAACAGAGCGGTATTCACTTTAGTGTCAGAGATTCAAGAAGAAGTTCACAGATTTTCTGTTAGCTTTCACCACAAAAAGCACGCTAAAAAAGGTTTGGAATCATCACTTACAAAAATCAGCGGTGTTGGTGATAAAAAAGCCAAAGAATTGCTTAAAACTTTCAAAACAATAAAGAATATTAAAAATGCAAGTGTAGAAGACCTTGCAAAAGTTAAAGGGATAAATCTTCCTTTAGCTGAAAAAATATATAATTTCTATAATCAAGGAGAAGAATAATGATAAATACAATAGTTTTTGATTTGGATGGAACACTTTTAAACACTCTTGAAGATTTGAAAGACAGTGTAAATTACGCTCTCGAAAGACAGGGCTTTCCGCTTCGTGATTTAAATGAAATCCGTTCTTTTGTGGGCAATGGTATCCGTCTTTTAATGGAAAGAGCAGTGCCAGAAAATATTGATAATGATACATTTGAACTCTGTTTCAAGGATTTTTGTGATTATTACAAAATTCACATGGAAGATAAAACAGCACCTTATGATGGCATCAATGAAATGCTTACAAACATCAAAAAAGCAGGCTTTAAAACTGCTATTGTTACTAATAAAGCAGATTTTGCAGCACAGGATTTGTGCAAGAGAATGTTTGGCGCAAATATTGATTTTGTAGTAGGCAGCTCCGATGACAGACCAAACAAACCTGCACCAGACGGTGTTTTCTATGCTCTTGAAAAATTAGATAGCAAAATCGAAAACACAGTTTTTGTAGGGGATGCAGATACCGACATTCTTACTGCGAAAAATGCAAATCTTCCATCAATTGGTGTGCTTTGGGGATTTAGAGACCGTGAAGTTATTGAAGAAGCAGGTGCAGAATACATAGTTGAGAGTGTAAATGACCTTGAAAAATTGCTTATTTCATTAAAATAAGATAAATTCATTGCATTTTTTTCAACTTGAATATAAAAATATTTGACAAATTACTATAAAAATGGGATAATACCCTTATGTATTGATAGGTTGGAGCGAATTTATGAGAGTAATTACAGGTGAAGCAAGAGGCAGAAAACTTATAACTCTTGAAGGCGAAGATGTTCGTCCTACCACCGACAGAGTAAAAGAAGGAATGTTCAATATCATTCAGTTTGACCTTGAAGGTGCAAGTGTTCTTGACTTGTTTGCAGGTTCAGGTCAGCTTGGTATTGAAGCACTCAGCCGTGGTGCTAAACATTGCACTTTTGTAGATAGTGCAAATCGTGCGGTTGATGTGGTGAAACAAAATCTTAAATCTGTTGGTTTTGAAAAAAGAGCAAGTGTTTTTTGTGGCGACTCAAAAATGTATATTACTTTGAGCAAAGATAAATTTGATATTGCTCTTCTTGACCCACCATACAATAAAGAAATAATTGATGCTGTTTTACCGGTTGTTGCAGAAAAAATGAATGACTGGGGTATAATCATCTGCGAAAGTGCTTTGGATGAAACTTTGCCTGAAACAGCAGGTGAATTTAAAATTCACCGTGAATACAGATACGGCAAAATTAAACTTACAGCATACAGAAAGAATAAGTGAGAATATGAAAACCGTAATTTGTCCGGGTAGTTTTGACCCGATTACAAATGGTCACCTTGACATTATCAATCGCAGTTCTAAACTCTTTGATAAGGTTATAGTTGTGGTTATGAAAAACCCTTCAAAGACAAATTTTTGTTTCAGTCCTGAAGAAAGAGCTGAACTCATTAAGAGTTGTACCAAAGATTTGCCAAATGTTGAGGTTGACATTAACGAAGGTCTTTTGGCTGAATATGCAAAAGAAAAAAATGCAGTTGCAGTTGTTAAAGGGCTTCGCGCTGTGTCCGACTTTGAATATGAGTTTCAGCAGGCACAGATGAACAAGAAACTCAATAATGAACTTGAAACAGTTTTCATCAATACAAAAGTTGAAAATCTTTACTTAAGTTCAAGTGTGGTTAAGCAAATTTGCGAATTGGGTGGGGATATAAGTGATTTTGTTCCCGAATCAATTCGTGATATAATAGTAAAAAGAATTAAACGAGGTGTGAGCAAATGACAATAGAAAGCTTACTTGAAGAAATTGAAGTAATACTCGAAGAAGGAAAAACAGTACCGTTTACATCAAACCTTTTGGTTGATTCAGCGGCTATCAAAACTGCAATTGAAGACATTAGACTCAATATGCCTGATGAACTTATGCAGGCAAGAAAAATCGCTTCTGAAAGAAAAGAAATTCTTGCAGGTGCACAAGAAAGCGCAGATAAGATTATCGAAAAAGCACATCTTCGTGCAAAAGAAATTATTTCTGAAGATGAAATCACTCGTGGTGCAGAAGCACAGGCAGCAGAAATTCTTGCTCTCGCAAGAACACAGGCTACTGAAATTGTTGAACAGGCAAGACAAAGTGCTACTGAACTCACAGAGCAGGCAAGAAATTGGTCTAACGAAATGCGCACAAGTGCAAGTGAATATGTTGAAAGCATCGTAGCAGTTGCTGATGAAACACTCACAAATTCAGTTAACGAAATTCGTCGCGCTCGTCAACATCTTCGTGCAGCATCACAGTCAAAAAGAGTCGATGAATAAGCATATTTATTAATAATATACTTAATGGTATTTAACAATTAATATTTAATATTATAAATTCACACCTCGCCGCATATTTATTTATATAAATTGTGTTCGAGGTGTTAATTTATGTTCGTTTATTCAATAAAATCTAAGCAGATAAAGCTGTTTTTGCTTATAGCCTTTGTGGTGTTGACAGTAATAAGTTTGTTTGTACTCTCTCAAGAAAGCACAGATGTAGCTAATGCAGATAAATCAAGCATCAAGGCTTCAACGGCAGAAGAACGCTTGACATTTATTTCTCAATTCGGTTGGGAAGTCCAGGAAGACCCCGTTGAAGTGTGCGAAGTCATAATTCCAGCAGAATTTGACGAAACTTACACACAATATAACGATATTCAGTTGAAACAGGGCTTTGATTTGAAAACTTATGCAGGTGTTCGTGTGAAGCGTTGGACATATTCTGTGAAGAATTATCCCGGTCACGAAAACAAAAACTATATCAGAATAAATCTATTAGTATATGAAGGACTTGTGGTTGGCGGAGATGTCTGCTCAATTGAACTAGATGGCTTTATGCACGGATTTGAAAAAACTTAAAGGATAAAAATAATGGAAAGACTTGATAAAATTCTTGCGTCACAGGGGACACTCTCTCGTCGTGATGTGAAAGAGATAGTTAAAAAAGGCAGAATTTCAGTAAATGGTGTTGTTGTCAAAAAAAGCGACATCAAAATTGATATAGAAAATGATACTGTTACTTTAGATGGCGAAACTCTCTCTTTAAAAGAACACATTTATATAATGCTCAATAAACCACAGGGAATAGTCTCTGCAAGTGAAAGTGAAACGGATGAGACTGTCGTAGATTTAGTACCTGACGAGTTATACAGAAAAGGACTTTTCCCTGCGGGACGACTTGATAAAGATACAACAGGATTTGTGCTTATTACTGACGACGGTGATTTTGCTCACAAAATTCTTTCTCCCAAAAATCATATTTTTAAAACATATCTTGCAACTTTGGAACATTCACTTTCACAAAGTGATATAGAAATGCTTGAAAAGGGGATAACTCTCGCAGACGGGACAACCTTAAAAGAAGCAAAAGTTGAAATTTTAGAAGATGGCGAGCATCCTTTGGTGCAGATTATGATTTGCGAAGGCAAATATCATCAGGTTAAAAGAATGTTTGCTGCTGCGGGCAATAAAGTGATTGGTTTGCATCGTTCAAAAATGGGCAATCTCTCGTTGGATGAAACTTTGAAACCGGGCGAATGCCGTGAAATAACCCCAAATGAGTTGAAATTACTCTCTGAAAGATAATTTTTTCGTCATTTTGAACAATGAAAAATTGGTCGAAAAACAGGCTCAAGTGCGTGATTTGACTAAAATTTGTGTCTTTTTTTGTGAAAAATGTTATAAAAAAATTAAAAAATATCAATTTTTCACTTGCCAAAACGCATTTTATTGTGTAAAATACATAGTGTTCTAATTGTGAAATTGCATAATAAGTTTTTTGTGTTATGCGTTTGGAGGTATAAAATATGTCCAACAGATTATTTCAGGGTATAGTTCATCAAATGGACGAGGTTATTGATAGAACTTTCGGTATAATTGACGAAACAGGTACTGTAATTTCTTGCAGTGAGCTTAGCAGAATTGGCGAGATTCAGTCACACGCTGTAGCAGATGTTTTTGCATCGCCTGAAAGAAGTGTCGCAGATGGATATACATATCAGGTTTTCGGTGCACACATGCATCCTGAATATGCTGTGTTTGTTGAAGGCGACGATGAAATCGCAGCTCGTTATGTATCAGTTCTTGCAGTTTCACTTTCAACTATAAAGCAATATTATGATGAAAAATATGATAGAAGCAACTTTATCAAGAATGTAATCCTTGATAACATCTTGCCTGGTGATATTTACATTAAAGCTCGTGAGCTTCACTTCAATAGTGATGTAACAAGAGCAGTTCTTCTTATCAGAATTACAGAAAAGAATGATGTTTCTGTATTTGATGTTATACAAGATTTGTTCCCTGATAAGACAAAGGATTTCGTTATCAATATTAACGAAACTGATATCGCTCTCGTTAAAGAAGTTAAGAGCAATATTGAACCAAAAGACCTTGAAAAACTTGCTCGTTCAATTGCTGACTCATTGGGAACAGAATATTATACTCATGTTCTCGTTGGTATCGGCTCTGCAATTGATACAATCAAAGATTTGGCTCGTTCATTCAGAGAAGCTCAGGTATCTCTTGAAGTTGGTAAGGTTTTTGATACTGAAAAGACAATTGTAAGTTATGATAATCTTGGTATCGCAAGACTTATTTATCAGCTTCCAACAACACTTTGCGAAATGTTCCTTCGTGAGATTTTCAAGCGTGGCTCAATCGAGAGTCTTGACTATGAAACACTTTTCACAATTCAGAAATTCTTTGAGAATAATCTTAATGTTTCTGAAACATCAAGAAAACTCTTTGTTCACAGAAATACACTTGTTTATCGTCTTGAAAAAATCAAGAAACTTACAGGTCTTGATTTGAGAGAATTTGACGATGCAATCGTGTTTAAAGTAGCGTTGATGGTAAAGAAATATCTCGATGCTAATCCTAACAAGTACTAATAAAATATAATGTAGGGCGGGGGCTTGCTCCCGCCGTTTTATTTTCTTGTTATAGTTGTGCGATTTGTATATTTTATCAATAACGTTTTATGCAAAACGACGATAAATGTTAACATTTCTTAAAAATCGTTACAAACACAATATTTTGTGGTATAATAGTCACCGATAATGGTTATTATGTGTAATTATATGCAAAAACCGATAAAAACTAACCCTAAAGAAAGAAAAGGTGCATATTGTGATTGAATTCAAAAATGTTTCAAAAACATATGATAATGGTACTCATGCACTTCGTGATGTTTCTATAACAATCAACGATGGCGAATTTGTATTCGTCGTTGGTTCATCAGGTGCAGGTAAAAGTACATTTCTTAAAATCATAATGAGAGAACAAGTTGCCAATAGCGGTACTGTTGTTATCAATAATTATAATCTCAATACAATCAAGAACAGAGATATTCCAAAGTTCAGAAGAACAATGGGTATTGTTTTCCAGGATTTCCGTCTTATTCAGAATATGACAGTTTATGATAATGTTGCATTTGCTATGCGAGTTATCGGTGCAAAAGAAAAAGAAATCAGAAAAAGAGTTCCTTATGTATTGAGCCTTGTTGGACTTTCATCAAAAGCTCGTCAATTGCCAACTGAACTTTCAGGTGGTGAACAACAGAGAGTGGCTCTCGCTCGTGCTCTTGTAAATAATGCAGGTATTATCATTGCCGACGAGCCAACAGGTAACATCGACCCTGAAATGTCTTATGAAATTCTCGAATTGCTCAACCATATTAATAACACTGGCACAACAATTGTTATGGTTACTCACGAGCATGAGTTAGTTCGTCGTTTTAATCATCGTGTTATTACAATTGAACAGGGTAGTGTTGTTTCAGACACAGGCACAAAGGTTAAAGAAGAAGTTGTACATACAGCAGTTGCACAAGCAGAAACAACTGCAGAAAAGATTGAAGCAGCTGAGCAAGAAATAATGGAAAAAGTTGAACAGTCTCGCGACGAAGTAAAAGAGGCTGAACAAAAAATTGAAGAAAAAGAAGTAACATCATATTATATTCAGCCTAATAGTGACCGTGAACTTGAAGAGTTTATGAAAAACTATGGCCTTGATGATGATTTTGACTATTCAAAATATCTTGATACAGAAGACGGAGGTGCTGAATGATGAAAGGTGCAAGTTTAAAATACCTTACAAAAGAAGGCTTCCGTAATGTCTGGGTTAACAGACTCATGTCATTGGCATCAATTACTGTTTTGATGGCTTGTCTTGTAATTATTGGTCTTGGCTCAATGATTTATTTCAACATTAACTCATTACTTGATAACATTGAAAGTCAAAATGTTGTTATGGTTTATGTTCAGGACGGCGTGTCAGATGAAGATACAACCAAAATGGGCAATGAAATTAAAGTAATGAATAACATTGAAGATTGTATTTTCGTTCCAAAAGAAGATGCATTTGCAGCACAGCTTGAAAGCATGGGTGATGATGCGGTTCTTCTTGAAGGTCTTGAAGAAAATCCATTGCCCGACGCTTATAAAGTTGTGGTTAAGGATTTGACAATGTTTGACCAGACAGTTTCAGAACTTAAAGCAATGCAGAATGTTGAGAATGTCCGTGAAAACGGCGACCTTGCTGATAAACTTGTCAATGTGCGTAAAGCCGTTACAATTGTAATCGCAGGTATGGTGGCATTGCTCTTTATCGTGTCACTCTTTATCATTTCAAACACAATTCGAATCACAATGTTCTCTCGTAAACTTGAAATCAGCATCATGAAAGCCGTTGGTGCGACAAACTGGTTTATACGTTGGCCATTTATGATTGAAGGTATGGTAATCGGTGTCACATCAAGTGTTGTGTCCTTTGGCTTGCTTGCAGGTCTTTATCAGGGCATGATTTATATATTCAAAAACATGCTTGCAATTTTTACACCAGTCTCATTTGGAGAATATGCAGGTTGGATTCTTCTCATATTTATGGGAATCGGTATTTTCACAGGCTCATTTGGTAGTTTAATTTCAATGGGTAAATATCTTAAAGAGCAAGGGAGCGTTGTAAGTGAAGAATAGTTTTAAATTACTTTCGGTTTTATTTGCGTTCGTAATGCTTTTCTCTTCATTTGTGTTCCCTACATCAGCAAGAAGCCTTGCCGACATTGAAGCTGACATTGCAGCTAACGAGAAAAAACTTGAAGAATTAGCTAAACAAAAAGATAAAAAAGAAGATTATATTGAAGCTCTTGAAGCACAGAATAAAGCATTGGATGCTCAAATTAATGAAATAGAAAAACAGGTTGCACCAATCAGAAAGAAAATTCAAGAGTTGAATGAAGAAATTGAAGCTCTTCAAGCAAGTATTACTACATTAGAAACAGAAATTGCAACAATTGATGCTCAAATCGCAGAGCAAAATGTTAAAATTGATGAAACTTATGAGCTTCTTTCAAAAAGACTTAGAGCAGCTTATATGGCTGGTGAAACAAGTGAACTTGAAATCTTTTTAAGTGCAACAGATTTTCAAGATTTCCTTAATAGAACAGAGCTTATTCGTCAAATTTCAAAGCATGATACTGCAATTGTAAGTGACCTTGAAGAACAAATCAATGGCCTTAATAAAATGGTTGAAGATTTGAAAGCAAAGCGTGATGAACTCGATAAGAGCCGTCAAAAAATTGAAGCAGATAAAGCACAGCGTGAGTCAGAAAAGGCAGTTTATGATGAGCAGATTGCTAAGAAAGAAAAAGTAATCAGACAAAACCAAGCTAATATCAATAAACAAAATGAAGTTATCGGTAGCCTTGACCAGGATAGTGCTTATGTAAAGAAACTTCTTGCACAAGACTTAAAAGCAAAGGAAGAAGCCTCAAAAGAAATTGATAAAGAACTTGCAAACTCTGGTTCAAGCGGTGATGGTACTGTAAGTGGCTCAACAGGTCACAACTTCCGTGTTTCAAGCAAGGGAACAATTTGCCCAATCCAAGAATCAGGTGTTCAGTTCTCTGCAAATTATAGAGAACACATTGTTGATGGCTTGCCTGCTGTTGACTTGGTTTCATATAAAAACCGTTATGTAAGCAACAGTTATGGTTCAGGTACATATTGGACAACATGGGGAGCAAAACTTTATGCAATGGCAGACGGTACTGTTATTAAAGCTGTTTACCAAAGCACAAGCTATGGAAACCATGTTATTATTGACCACGGTAATGGTCTTAGTACTCTTTATGCACACATGTCTACTATGAATGTTAGTGTTGGTGACAAGGTTAAGCAAGGGCAAAATATTGGTACAGTTGGTAACACAGGTAAGTGTATTCCAAGACCAACAGCGGCAAACCCTGCTGGAGGCGCTCACTTGCACCTTGAAGTACGTGTTAATGGTAACCGCGTAAATCCAGAGCCATATCTTCCATCTCCAATGGTATAATAAAAGACGGAAAAGGGTGATGTCCTTTGAATAAAAAAATATCATTAGGTCTTGCAATTTCATTGATTTTTCTTTCAATTGCATTGACAATAACAATAACAATGACAGTGGCAATGGGTATTTATAATAACATTATCACTGATGTAAGTGACCGTTCAAACCTTTATTCATCTGTTTCAGAAATTGATGATGTTGTCCGCAAAAACTATTTCGGTGAACTCAACGAAAATCTTCTCAATTCAATGATGTCAAATGGATATGTTGAAGGTGTTGGTGACCGTTACAGTTACTTTATGAATGCCGATAAATATGCAGATTATAAAGAAGAAGAAAAGGGTAACAAGGGTGGTATTGGTGTAATTGCTGTTTATGACAGCAAAAACAATAATATCTATGTTTCTGAAGTTTCTTCTGGTTCACCGGCTCAACTTCAAGGTATCGCAAAAGGTGATGTGATTACTGCAGTTGACGGTGTAACAGTAAATGGTGCAAACAGCCAAAGTCTTATTGAAAAACTCAGCGGTGAAAAACTCACTAATGTTCAAGTGACTTTCACTCATAATAATGAGTCAAAAACAGTTTCGGTTGCTCGTGGCTATGCGGCACAGTCTGTTTATTACAGTGCAAGTGATAAAGTAGGTTATATAAAAATCACATCTTTTTACAGCACAACAGAAGAACAACTTAAAGATGCTATCAAATATATGAACTCAAATTCAGTAACATCAATTATCTTTGATTTGAGAAATACTGATACAGGGCTCATTAAATATGCAACTGATTGTATTGATATGTTAGTCCCAGTTGGTACTGAAGGCACGGGTGCAATCGCTACTGCTATTGATAAAAACGGCAATACAATCGAAACTTTCACATCTGACTCAAATAGTGTAAGTTTCAGAATGACTGTACTTGTAAATGGCGGCACTTCGGGCGCAGCAGAACTTTTTGCTTGTGACCTTCGAGATTTCGGAATGGCTCAACTTGTAGGCGTTAAAACTGCAGGTAACGGCACAATGCAAGAAATCTTTGAATTAAGTGACGGCAGTGCAGTTATGTTGACAATTGCAAAAATCAATCCATATAAGAGCGAAAGTTTCAACGGTGTTGGTTTGACACCTGATTATGAAGTGGCTCTCACACCGGAACAAAACGCAAGATTTTATATGTTGACTCTTGAAGAAGATGCTCAATATCAAAAAGCTCTTGAATTGGTAAGTGACTAAATCTATATCCCTTCGCATATTCTAATGCGGGGGGATTTTTTTATGTTTTGTTTACTGAAAATCAGTGAAAGAAGAGATAGTTTTAAAGAAAAGTTATTCGGTAGATTTATAAAGGATACTTATGAATTAAAAACAATTCCCGTTTTCAAAGGTGCACCGTTTTATAAACTTGAAGCAACAATAGGCAAAAAGGGAATCGATTGGCAACAGGTAACTTATTTCGTGGGCAAATGCGCAAACAGATTGCTTTTAGATGATTCAATTAGCATTGAAAATGTCAAAGGTGTAGGGCGCTATAACAATAAAATTCTTTATGAAAAAATGATGAAAAATACTTTTGTTAAAGTTTTAAAAGAGCAGAATAAAACATTTGATTCTCTTTGCGTAATTGATAAAAGGGGAATGTCAACGGATTTTCTTCTGAAATTAGTGCCGTATTTTCAAAGAATTACTATAACAACTGACCAAAAGCAAAAATATGAAAAAATATGTGATTACATTCTAGAAAATACAGGACTTTGTGTACTTCTTCAAAGTGAAATGCAGAATGCAACTGTTAAAATAGACACAGAGCAAAATATAATGACAATAAACACTAAAAAAGCAGTTTATAACATATCCGACGGTGAAGATTTCAAAGTGCCCGAAATATATGAAAATCTTTATGATAACAGTATAAATAAACTCTTGTTTTATTCTGCACTATATGAGTTTTGTGGTGTTTTTGAACTTGCTGACTTGTGTTTTGAAACAACCCTAATAAATGGCGAAAAAAAGGGGACAAATGAACTGATATTTACTTGACACAACGATAATTTTTTAATATAATATCTTCAATATGGGCAATTATGTTTTGTCCAAAATTACTCTATAAAATAAAGGAGTTTTTCAAATGGCAGAAACATTACTTACAATAGAAGCTCTCAAAGAACTTGAAGCAGAGCTTGACCAACTTAAAGTTGAAGGCAGAAAAGAAGCTGCAGAAAAAATCAAACTGGCAAAGAGCTTTGGTGACTTGTCAGAAAACAGTGAATATGATGAAGCAATGAACGACCAAGCAAAACTTGAAGCTCGTATCAGCGAAATCGAACACATTCTCAAAAATGCAAAAGTTCTTGATGTTGAATCACTTGGTAATGAAAATGTTCACATCGGTTCAGTTGTTAAAATCGTTGATAAAAAGAAAAAAGAATTTGTTTATACAATCGTTGGCTTTGCTCAGGCAGACCCAGCAGCAGGCAAGATTTCAGACGAATCACCTGTTGGTAAAGCACTCATCGGCCATAAAGTTGGCGACAAAGTAACAGTTGAAACACCAAATGGTGCTCTTCAATTCAAAATTGCAGAAATCTTAAAATAATCGGAGAATAAACATGGCAGAAGAGATTAGAAACAATCAACCTGAAGTGGATTTGGGCGAACAGCAAAGAATCCGTCAGGAAAAACTTAAAGCATTGCAAGAAGAAGGCAATGACCCATTTGTAATCACAAAATATGACCAGACTCATCATAGTGCAGACATTAAGGCTGATTTCGAAGCTCTTGAAGGTAAAACTGTCAGCGTTGCAGGTCGAATGATGTCAAAGCGTATTATGGGTAAAGCATCTTTCTGCAATATTCAAGACCTTAAAGGCAACATTCAGTCTTATGTAGCAAGAGATAGCATCGGCGAAGAAGAATATAAGGCATTTAAAAAGCTTGATATCGGTGATATTATCGGTATTAAGGGTGAAGTGTTCAAAACAAAAACAGGCGAGATTTCAATCCACGCAAGTGAAGTTACACTTCTTTCAAAGAGCTTGCAAATTCTTCCTGAAAAGTTCCATGGTCTTACAAATACTGATATGAGATATCGTCAAAGATATATTGACCTTATCATGAATCAAGAGTCAAAACAAACTCTTATCAACCGTTCAAAGATTATCAGCGCAGTTCGTAAATATCTTGACGGCGAAGGCTTTATGGAAGTTGAAACACCAATGCTCGTTTATAACGCAGGTGGTGCAGCAGCAAGACCATTTGAAACACATTTCAATGCTCTTGATACAGATATTAAACTTCGTATTTCTCTTGAACTTTACTTAAAGCGTCTTATCGTTGGTGGTATGGAAAGAGTTTACGAAATCGGTCGTGTATTCCGTAACGAAGGTCTTGACACTCGTCATAACCCAGAATTTACTCTTATGGAACTCTATCAGGCATATACTGATTACCACGGTATGATGGACTTGACAGAAAATCTTTATCGTTATGTAGCACAAGAAGTTCTCGGCACAACTAAAATCGTATTCAACGGAATTGAAATGGATTTAGGTAAGCCATTTGAAAGAATTACAATGCTTGATGCAGTTAAAAAATATTCAGGTGTTGACTTTAACGAAATCAACACAGTTGAAGAAGCACAGGCTGTTGCGAAAGAACACCATGTTGAGTTTGAACCACATCACAAGAAGGGCGACATTCTCAATCTCTTCTTTGAAGAATTTGTTGAAGACCACCTTGTTCAGCCAACATTTGTTATGGACCATCCAATTGAGATTTCACCTCTCACAAAGAAAAAGCCTGAAGACCCTAACTATGTTGAGCGTTTCGAGTTCTTCATGAACGGTTGGGAAATGGCAAATGCTTATTCAGAGCTTAACGACCCAATCGACCAGAGAGAAAGATTCAAGGCTCAGGAAGAACTTTTAGCACTCGGTGACGAAGAAGCTAATACAACAGACGAAGACTTCCTTTATGCTCTTGAACTTGGTATGCCACCAACAGGTGGTATCGGTTTCGGTATCGACAGAATGACAATGTTGCTCACAGATAGCCAGGCAATCCGTGATGTAATCTTGTTCCCTACAATGAAACCATTAGACTAATAAAATCAGGACTACGATTTTTCGTAGTCCTTTTTTATTTGACAAATACTTGTTATATAGTTATAATAAATTCAAGTAAATAGTGACTTGAGCTTTCATTTTATAATGATTGGGATACATACTTCAAGCTTGACAAACTTTTGGTATCTTCCGGCATTTCGCACTTTTGGTCACAGGCTTGTCGTTAGCGAGTTATTGTCGTTTTTAGCACACCTGTGATTATATTGCAGGTGTTTTTTTCTTGTCCTTTTTACAAATTTAAAAGGAGGCATATTTATGTTTTCAAAAATCAAATTGTCATTAGGTAGAATTAATTACAAACTCTTTGCGGCTTTGCTTGTTTTAGGCTTAAGCCCGACAATTTACACCACATTACGAGTGTTTTTTATCGGTCAAATACCGGGGGATTGGTCTTATTCTATTGCAGGGCAACTATCATGGGTGAATTTATTGTATGAGATTTTGAATGAAGCAATAATATTACCATTGTTTTATTTTATTGGTAAAGTTGTAAATGATAAAAAGGAATTTGCAAATCGTATCCGAACAGGCACGATTATCACTTTTATAATATATTTGATATTATCGTTACTTATTATAGCTTTTGCAAAAAATCTCTTATCATTTATGGCGACGGATATAAGCATTATAAATGAATCTGCTACATATATAAGAATCGAAAGTTTAGCAAATGTTTTCGCAATATTGACAGAATTTTTGCTTGTTGCACTTGTGAGCATCAATAAAAGTAAATATCTTTATATTTTGACAGCTAGTAGATTTTTACTTTGCATTATTTCTGATGTTTTTTTAGTTTCATCTTTACCTGTATCATTAAAATTAGGTGTAAATGGTATTGGATTTTCAAATATTATTGTCAATTTGCTTTTATTGATAGTTTCTATCATATTGATTGAAAAGGAAAATATTGAAATTGTTTCTAGAGAAAAACTTGATTTTATCTGGGCAAAGCAGCTTGCAAAGATAGGTGGTATTTCTGGTTTGGAATCTTTTGTCAGAAATATTGCTTATATGTTGATGATTGCCAGAATGGTCAATGTTGTAGGAGAGCAAGGTACATATTGGGTGGCAAACAATTTTATTTGGGGATGGCTATTGTTACCGATATTACAACTTGGTGAATTAATAAAACAAGAAATATCAAGAGATAAAGAAAATATCAGAAAAAACTCTCTTGGTTATTTTGCTGTAACAGTATTTATTGCGTTATCTTGGGTTGTATCAGTTCCCTTGTGGAAACCTTTTATGAGCAATGTGCTTGGTTTTGAAGAAGTAGATAAACTTTTTGAACTTGTTTTTGTGCTTGTGGGCTTTTATGTGTTTTACGCATTACAAAATGTTTTTGATGCAACATTTTATGGGTTGGGTAAAACTCAATATATGCTTTTTGAATCAGTAATAACAAATTCAATTTACTACGGTATAGCATTTGTTTTGTATATTTCAGGCGTTTGGACACCAACACTTATGGGGATTGCATTAATGTTTGGATTAGGCAATGTATTTGATAGTATAGTTTCTTTTGGCGTGTATGTGTACATGTTAAAGAAACAAAACATTAATATATTTAATCCGTTTTAAAGTAAATTTCTATTTTTTTAGGACTACTTTTGTAGTCCTTTATTTTTTATTGAAACTTTATAAAAATAGTGGTACAATATTAATATTGGAGCGTGATAAAATGTACCAATTTGATGCACTTAAAGTTAAAAATCAATGTGTCCAGTGGATAAAAGACTTTTTCGAGCAAAACGGAAAAGATTGCAATGCAGTTGTTGGAATTTCAGGAGGCAAAGACTCATCAATTGTTGCGGCTCTCTGTGTTGAAGCGTTGGGCAAAGACCGCGTAATCGGTGTGCTTATGCCCTGTGGTGAGCAACACGATATTGATTGTGCAAAACAATTAGTCGAACACCTTGGTATTAAAAATTATACAGTAAACATTAAAGATACAGTTGATGGCCTTATGAAAAATCTTCCTGCAGATTTAGAAATCACACCACAAACTGTGCAGAATATTCCACCAAGAGTGAGAATGACAACTCTTTATGCTGTTAGTCAGTCTGTGAATGGTAGAGTTGCAAACACTTGTAATCTTTCAGAAGATTGGGTGGGCTATTCAACCCGTTATGGTGATTCAGTTGGGGATTTCAGCCCTTGCTCATTCCTTACGGTAGCCGAAATGAAACAAATCGGTCATTTGTTAGGACTTCCCGAAAACCTTGTTGAAAAAACACCAATTGACGGACTTTGTGGCAAAACTGATGAAGATAATCTCGGCTTTACCTATGCTGAACTTGATAAATATATCAGAACAGGCGAAATTGAAGATAAAGAAAAGAAAGATTTGATTGATAGAAAGCATAAAATGAACTTGTTCAAGCTCAAACTTATGCCATCATTCAAACCTGAAATATAATGGGGGATAAACTTATGGCAAATCAAAAACTTTCAACAAAAGAAACTATAATCCAAATTGCGAAATTCGTTGCATTCTCAATGGGCGCAGGAATTATTCAGATTGTGTCATATACAATTATTCACGAACTCACAGATTGTGTGCATTGGAAAGCATATCTTCCGTCACTTATATTGTCAGTTCTTTATAATTTCACAGTAAACAGAAAATTCACATTCAAATCAGCAACAAATATACCAATAGCAATGCTTAAAGTTGCACTCTTCTATTGTGTGTTCACACCTGTTTCGGCATATCTTGGTCACTTGGCAGAACAAGCAGAGATTAATAACTACATAATCGAAGCAGTAACCATGTCTTGTAATCTTGTAACAGAATATCTCTTCTGTCGTTTTGTTGTTTACCGCAATTCAATGAACACAAACAAACTTGCAAACAAGGACAAAAAAGATGAAGAATAATGAAAAATTAAGTTCAAAAGAAAATATTATTCAAGTGGTGAAATTTGTTGCCTTTTCTTTGGGTTCAGGTGTAATTCAAGCGGTAGTTTTTACAACGCTCAATGAAGTTTTACATTTTGATTATTGGCAAAGTTATCTTCCTGCTATAATCTTGTCAGTACTTTACGGGTTTACAGTAAACCGTAGATACACATTTAAATCTGCGAATAATGTACCAGTTGCTATGGCAAAATTGGCGTTTTATTATTGCATATTTATTCCAACATCGACATATCTTGGTGACTTGGCGGAGGGTGCAGGTGTCAATGAATATATTGTTCTTGTTGTAACAATGCTTTCAAATCTTACAACCGCCTTCCTTGTAAACCGATTCTGGATTTATAAGGATTCCATTAACACCAATAAACTAGCAGAAAAAGACAAAGAAAAAGCAGAAATAAAATAAATAAAATGTAGGGGCGATTCACGAATCGCCCTTTTTTATTGGAAATTTCAATTCCCACCAAATTTATATGAATTAACTCTTGAATTCCTAGTAATTTTGTAGTATATTATTTTCGAAACTAAAAACAATACTCTAAAAGGGTGTAGATATTATGAAAATCTCAACAAAAGGTAGATATGCACTTCGTCTTATGACAGACCTTGCAATCCATAAAGAAGACGGCTATATCTCAATAAAATCTATTGCAACAAGACAGAATATCAGTGAAAAATACCTTGAACAGATTATCAAACTTTTAGCCAAAGAAAATCTTGTTGAAAGCACTCGTGGTGCACAGGGTGGATATAAGCTCACTCGTGAACCAATTGAATATACAGTAGGCGAAATTTTAAGAGTAACAGAAGGTAGTCTTGCTCCTGTTGCTTGTCTTGAAACTGACGATAATCCTTGCGAAAATTGTATGGACTGTGTAACCCTTGAAATCTGGCAATGCGTACTCGATGCAGTTAATAAAGTTGTTGACTCAATCACATTACAGTATTTGGTGGATAAACAGAAAGAAAAAGGTAACTGTGGATGTTGTTAAAATACGATTTACACGAAGCAGCTCGTTATATGGGCTATAAGCATGGTGCAAAGCCAAGTGAAGAAATATGCAATCTTTGTGAAATTGCATACAACGAACTTTGCAAAGTGATTACACCAAAATATATCTATAAAGAATACGAATTCACAAGAACTTCTGACGGAATAATCATTGACGGCATTGAGTTTAAGAGTGCAAAACTTTTAAACCATTTGAAAGACTCAACAAGCATTATTCTTTTTGGTGCAACTATTGGTGTTGGTGCAGATACACTTGTTAGAAAATATTCAATAACAGACGCGGCTATGACATCAATTGTACATTGTGTGGGTGCATCTCTTGTAGAAAATCTTTGCGATATTGCTTGCGAAGAACTTAAAAACACAATAAAAGGGGAACATAGACCCCGTTTTAGTCCTGGTTATGGTGGACTTGACATATCATCACAAGCAGATTTCTTCAAACTTTTACCAATGACAAAACAAATGGGAGTAACACTATCAGAAAAATACTTAATGACTCCCACTAAAACAGTTACCGCATTTATCGGCGTAACAAAGGAATGACAAATATGAAATTCAAAGAACAGTTTAACAATTCAATATTGTTTTTTGACGGTGCAATGGGCACAGAATTACAGAAAAACGGACTAAAAAAAGGTGAGTTACCCGAAAATCTTAACATTAACTCACCTGAAATAGTTGCGAAAGTGCATAAATCATATTTAGATGCAGGTTGTAACATAGTCACAACTAACACATTCGGTGCAAATTCACTTAAATTCGACAATGTGAATGAGATTATCACAAAAGCCGTTGAAATCGCAAAAAACACTATAAAAGAAAGTGGCAAAAATGCTTTTGTTGCCCTTGATATAGGTCCACTCGGCAAACTTTTAAAACCCTATGGCGATTTAGAATTTGAAACCGCTTATAATCTTTATAAAGAACAAGTAATAGCAGGTGCAAATGCTGGTGCAGATTTAATTCTCATTGAAACAATGGGGGATTTGTACGAAATCAAATCTGCAGTTTTAGCCGCGAAAGAAAATACAGATTTACCTGTGCTTGTGTCAATGATTTTTGACCAAAAGGGCATACTCTTAACGGGTGCAGACATTAAAACTGCAGTTATAACTCTTGAAGGCTTGAACGTTGACGGAATTGGCATGAATTGTGGGCTTGGTCCTGACCAGATGCTTGAACTTTTAAAAGAAATGAAAAAGTATTCAAGCACACCGATTTTTGTCCAACCAAATGCAGGTCTTCCTGTGAGTATCAATGGTGTTACAACTTACAATGTAACTCCCGAAGAATTCGCACAAAAACAACTTGAAATTCTTAAAAATGGCGCTTGTGCTTTGGGTGGTTGTTGTGGCACAACTCCCGACCATATAAAAGCAATGATTGACCTTTGCAAAAATGAGCCAATCGAGAAAATAGAAAAGAAATATATTACTGCAATTACATCATATTCAAAAGCAGTAATCTTTCAAGATAAGCCAATTATAATTGGTGAAAGAATTAACCCAACTGGCAAAAAGATGCTCAAAGAAGCTCTTCGTAACAACGATATGGATTATATCTATCGCGAAGGAGTAACTCAAGTTGATGCAGGTGCAGATGTGCTTGATGTGAATGTGGGACTCCCCGAAATTGACGAGCCTACTATGATGCAGAATGCCGTTTTGGGACTTCAAAGCATACTCAACACACCATTGCAGATAGATACATCAGATATAGTTGCAATGGAAAAAGCACTTCGTATATATAACGGCAAAGCAATGGTCAATTCCGTTAACGGCAAAGAAAAGGTTATGGACGAAGTATTCCCACTTGTTAAAAAATATGGTGGTGTGCTTGTCTGCTTAACTCTTGACGAAGACGGAATCCCCGAAACCGTCCAAGGTAGAATGGATATTGCAAAACGAATTATCACAAGAGCCGAAGAATACGGAATCACTAAAGAAAACCTTGTGTTTGACCCGCTTTGTATGACCGTCAGCACAAATAAAGATAATGCAAAAATTACTTTGGAATGCATAGAAAAACTTACAAATGACTTAGGTGTAAAAACGGTTTTAGGTGTTTCAAATGTGTCATTCGGTCTTCCAAATCGTGAACTTTTGAACTCAACATTCTTCACTCTTGCAATGCAAAAGGGCTTAAGCGCGGGTATTATCAATCCGAAAAGTGAAGCAATGATGAATGCTTATTATTCATATTGTGCTTTAAATGGTTTAGATGAGAATTTTGAGCAGTATATTGCTAATGTGACTGACGCAAAATTAGAAATCAAATCAACAGCTGTTGACCTTAAAACTGCAGTTATAAAAGGGCTTAAATCCCAAGCGAAAGAGCAAACTAAACTCGAACTTCAAATTAAAACGCCAATCGAAATAATTGATGGAATTTTAGTTCCCGCTCTTAACGAAGTCGGCAAAGGTTTTGAAGAAAATACAATATTTTTACCGTCACTTTTAATGAGTGCAGAAACTGCAGGTGCAAGTTTTGAAATTATCAAAGAATATATTGTAAACAGTGGCGAAAAAACAGAAGAAAAGGGTAAAATACTCATAGCAACTGTTGAAGGTGATATTCACGATATCGGTAAAAATATTGTTAAAGTATTGCTTGAAAATTATGGATTTTCAGTAATCGATATGGGCAAGGATATAAATCCCGAAGCAATTGTAGAAAAAGCAGAAAAAGAGAATATTAAGTTAGTCGGTCTCTCTGCTTTAATGACTACAACAGTACCGTCAATGGAGAGAACAATTGCTCTTCTCAAAGAAAAATGCCACGATATTTCAGTTATGGTAGGTGGCGCTGTGCTTACCGAAGAATATGCAAAAACCATTGGTGCAGATTATTATGGCAAAGATGCTATGGCATCTGTTAGAATTGCCGAAAAATTCTTCTTGAAATAATGCTATTTGTACATTGTTATAATTGACAAAATATTACAATTTGTAGTATCATATAAATGAATTCACAGTAAATTACTATGAAATAGAAAAGAGTTGTATTTATGAAAGTTTATGCAGATAACGCTGCAACAACAAAAATATCAAAAAAAGCACTTGATGCAATGATGCCATGCTTTGAAGTTGTTTATGGTAACCCATCAAGCTTGCATAGTGTAGGACAAGATGCTTTCCACGCAGTACGCGATGCGCGAAATATTATTGCCGAGTGCATTAATGCAGATGCTAATGATGTTTATTTCTCATCAGGCGGTAGCGAAAGTGATAACTGGGCAATTAAAGGCGTAGCATATTTAATGGCTAAAAAAGGCAAAAAACATATCATCAGTTCAAAGTTTGAACATCACGCAGTTTTGCATACTCTCAATGCACTTGAAAAAGAGGGCTTTGAAATCACATTGCTTGATGTTTATGAAAACGGACTTGTAAAGCCTGAAGATGTAAAAAATGCGATTAAAGATGATACAGCACTCGTAACAATTATGTATGCAAACAACGAAATTGGTACAGTTCAGCCAATCCGTGAAATCGGTGCTATTTGTCGTGAAAAGGGAGTTCTTTTCCACACAGACGCTGTTCAGGCAGTTGGACATGTTCCTGTTGACGTTGTGGCTGATAATATTGATATGATGTCATTCTCAGGTCACAAATTCCACGGTCCAAAGGGTGTAGGTGGTCTTTATTGTAAAAAGGGTATTCGTCTTCCAAACCTTATTGAAGGTGGCGCACAAGAGAGAAACCGTCGTGCAGGTACAGAAAATGTGCCATCAATTGTAGGCATGGCAACAGCACTTAAAGATGCTTGCGACAATATGGAAGAAAATACAAAGAAACTTATCGCAATGAGAGAACAACTCATTGAAGGTATTCTTAAAATTGATTTGAGCCGTATCAATGGCGACCGTGAACACAGATTACCTGGTAATGTTAGCGCTTGCTTCGAAGGAGTTGAAGGTGAATCGCTTCTTCTTTATCTCGATTTAATGGGAATTAGTGCTTCTTCAGGTTCAGCTTGTACATCAGGCTCACTTGACCCAAGCCATGTGCTTTTGTCAATCGGACTTCCACACGAAGTTGCGCATGGTTCACTCCGTTTGAGTCTTTGCGAAGACAATACACCTGAAGAAATGGAATATATTTTAGAAAAATTACCCCCAATTATTGACCGCCTTCGTGATATGTCACCATTGTGGGAGAAAATTCAGAAAGAAAGAGGTTTAATATAATGGAATATTCAGAAAAAGTAATGGAACATTTTACAAATCCACACAATGTAGGTAAACTTGACGACGCTGACGGTGTGGGAGAAGTTGGCAACGCAAAATGTGGCGATATTATGAAAATGTATCTCAAAATTGAGAATGATATAATCACAGATGTTAAATTCAATACTTATGGTTGTGCATCTGCAATCGCAACAAGCTCAATCGCAACTGATATGATTAAGGGTCAACCTTTAAGTGAAGCACTCAAGCTCACAAACAAAGCAGTTGTTGAAGCTCTTGATGGACTTCCAGCAGTTAAAATTCACTGTTCAGTTCTTGCAGAACAAGCAATCAAAGCAGCAGTTAAGGACTACTACGATAAGAACGGCATTGAATATAACGCAGACGAATTCAAGTTTGACGATGACCATCATCATTAATTTGTAGGGGCTGACGACTCGGCAGCCCGTTGTAATCTTTATAAAGGAAGATTAAAATGACAGTAAAAGAAATGCAAGACAAAATCTTGCAACTCAAAAAAGAAAAAGATATCTGTATTCTCGCTCACAGCTATGTGGCTCGTGAGATTATCGAAATTGCCGATTACACAGGTGACAGTTTTCAGTTAAGTGTACTTGCCGAAAAGACTGATGCAAAAACTGTGGTTATGTGTGGCGTGCGTTTTATGGCAGAAACCGTAAAAATTCTCTCACCAGAAAAAACAGTTTATATTACAAGCCCTGTTGCAGGTTGCCCAATGGCAGAGCAGATGAGCAAAGAATATATTGAGCAGGTTAAAAAAGAAAACCCTGACTATACAGTTGTGGCTTATATTAACACAACTGCAGAGCTTAAAACAGTTTGCGACGTTTGTGTAACATCTGCATCAGCAGTTAATGTTGTAAGCAAATTAGAAAATGATAAAATTCTCTTTATTCCCGACTGTAATCTCGGCGATTTTGTTGCAAAACAACTTCCTGAAAAAACATTCAAGTTTGTAAATGGTGGTTGTCCAATTCATGGTCAGATTACCGCAGAAGATGTTAAAAAAGCAAGAGAATATTATCCCGATTCACTTCTTCTCGTGCACCCTGAATGTAAACCCGAAGTTGTTGAACTTGCCGACTATGTTGGCTCAACAACAGGTATTATGAAATTCGCAAAAGAGAGTGACCACAAGAATTTTATCATTGGCACAGAAATCAGTATTGCAGAGTCTTTGCAGTATGAGTGTCCTGATAAGAACTTCTTTGCACTTTCACCAAAACTCATTTGTCCTGACATGAAAGCGACAACTCTTGTTGACCTTTATAATACAATGATGGGCAAGGGTGGCGAAGAAATCACATTGGATGAAGATACAATCAAAAAAGCCAAAAAGTGCATTGATAAAATGCTTGAACTTGGGTGAATAAAATGAAAGCAGTAATTGCTATGAGTGGCGGAGTTGATAGCTCCGTCGCTGCTTTACTTATCAAAAATGAAGGCTACCAATGTGTTGGCGCTACAATGCAACTGTATATCGAAGGGGATTGCAGTGATGCAAAAGCAGTTGCCGATAAGTTAGGTATGCCTTTTTATATTTTCCCACTTAAAGAAGAGTTTAAAAAACAGGTTATTGATAAGTTTATCGAATGCTATGAAAATGGCAAAACTCCAAACCCTTGTGTTGAGTGTAATCGTACATTAAAATTCGGTGCAATGATGGATAAAATGCACGAATTAGATGCCGATTTTGTTGTGACAGGCCATTATGCTCGTGTTGTCTGCGAAAACGGTGAATATAAACTTAAAAAAGCCGTTGACGAAAGCAAAGACCAGAGTTATTTTCTCTATATGCTTACTCAAGAGCAATTAAAGCATATCAAATTCCCATTAGGTGAATATACAAAACCTGAAATCCGTGAAATCGCAGAAGAAAATGACCTTATAACTGCACGAAAAAAGGATAGTCAGGATATCTGCTTTGTCCCTGACGGAGATTATGTAAGCTTTATTAAAAGTTATAACAATAAAACTTATCCAAAAGGAGAATTTATCCATAAAGACGGCTTTTCATTTGGCGAGCATAAAGGTATTGTAAATTACACTATTGGTCAGCGTAAAGGACTTGGAATTGCTTATAAAAACCCACTTTATGTACTTAACATTGACCCCGAAACTAACAATGTTATTTTGGGTGATAATGAAGATTTGTTTACGGATACAGTAACCGCTAAAAATGTGAATATAATCAGCGGAAAAACAATTACAGAACCAATCCGTGTACTTGCTCGTGTCCGTTACAGACATAAAGAACAACCTGCAACTGCATGGCAAGACGAAAACGGAAATCTTCATGTTAAATTCGATGAACCACAACGCGCAATCACAAAAGGACAATCATTAGTAATATTTGATGGTGACGAAGTATTAGGTGGCGGCGAAATTATATAAGTGTAAAATGCAAAAACACAAAGTGCAAAATATAGGGGACGAATAACTCGTCCCTTTATTTTTTTACCGAATACATTTTCAAAAATGCCGAACACTTTTAATATATTGCAAACTAAAAAACAAGGTGATATTATACACTTGCAAGGAGGAATTTCATGAAACTTCAAATTGTAATTGACCCTAATCGTGACGAAGAAATTATCATATATGCCCACGAAAAATCACCATTGGTGTGTGAAATTGAAGAGCTTGTAAACAACAATTCTGTTGACTTAATCGGCTATACTGAAAACGAAACAGTTAAATTTAATTTAAACGATATTTATTGTTTTTTCACAGAAGATAACAAGGTCTATGCACTTACTAAAAATGAGAAATATAGGATTAAATCAAGACTTTATCAGTTGGAAGAAAATTTAAGTGATAACTTTGTTAAAATCAATCAGTCCTGTATAGCAAATATCAAAAAAATAGATAAGTTCAAAGCAACCGTGGGTGGCTCATTGATGGTAGTTTTCAAAAATGGTCATGTAGATTTTGTGTCACGAAGAAATCTTAGAAATGTAAAAGAAAGGTTAGGTTTGTAATATGAATAAATATGTAAAAGACTTTTTTCACCGTGGACTCATATTCGGTGGATTTGGACCAATAATTTTAGGAATTATATACTTTATACTCTCAAAAATTATTGATAATTTCACGATAAGTGGTGACGAAGCGTTAGTAGCCATTGTTTCAATTTATCTGTTGGCATTTGTTCACGCAGGGGCAAGTGTGTTTAATCAGATTGAACATTGGGGAGTAGGCAAATCTCTTCTTTGCCATCTATCAACACTTTATGTTGCATACTTTCTTTGCTATGTAATAAATACTTGGATTCCATTTGAACCAAAAGTGCTTTTAATCTTTACAGCAATCTTTATGGTAATTTACTTTGTAGTATGGGGAATAGTCTATTTCTCAATCAAAGCCACAAGCAAAAAATTTAACGCAAAATTAAAATAAAACAAGTAAGGGACGATGGGTATATCGTCCCTTTTTATATATTGAAATATAATTCATATTCTGTTACAATATTATAAAATAAAACTCCAAAGGAAAATTTGTTATGAAAACTTATAATCTCAACGGACAATGGAATATGACACGTGTAACAACGGGGGATAAATACGAAGTATCTGTTCCATCTGATAACTACACTCAATTACTTGAGCTTGGTGTTATTCCTGACCCATATTATAAAGACAACGAGAAAAAGGTTGAATGGGTTGGTCGTGAAGACTGGACTTACGAAAGAACATTCACACTCACAGACGATGACCTTGCAAACAGAAAGGTTTTGCTTGTGTGCAAAGCCCTTGATACACTTTGCGATGTTTATGTGAATGATACTCTCGTTGGTAAGGGTGAAAACGCACATCTTAAATATGAATTTGACATTAAAAATGTTGCAAAAGCAGGGGAGAATACTCTCAAAATCGCATTTTTCTCACCAACAAATTATGCCGAGAAAATGCAAAAAGAAAAACCAATTCCAAAGAACTGCAACGGTACTGACGGTGCTGCATATATCCGTAAACCACATTGTCATTTCGGCTGGGACTGGGGTCCACATCTTCCACTTACAGGTGTTACAGACGATATCTGGGTAGAATGCTTTGATAACCGTCTTACAGATGTTGAAATTAGACAGATTCACGACAACGGCAAAGTAACAATTAAAATCAACCCTGTCCTTGACGGAGAGGGTGAGGTGAACGCAAAAATCATTTACCCAGACGGCACAGAATTTGCTATTGAAAACAACGAAATTGTAATCGAAAATCCTGAACTTTGGTGGACAAAGGAATTAAATCCTGTTGAAAAACAGCCACTTTATACAGTAGTTGCAACACTCGGTGACACAGAAATCACAAAGAAAATCGGTCTTCGCACAATTCGTCTTGATAGAAGTAAAGACCAATATGGTCACAATTTCTGTTTTTATCTTAATGGTGTGCCGATTTTTGCAAAGGGTGCTAACTGGATTCTCCCTGACTCACTTATGGGTCGAGTAAAAAAAGACACTTATGATTATTACATAGATTCGGCTCTTAAAGCGAACTTTAATATGATTCGTACATGGGGTGGCGCTTATTATACACCTGACTATTTCTATGAGCAATGCGACGAAAAGGGCATTCTTATCTGGCAAGACTTTATGTTTGCTTGTCTTATGTATCCATTCTATGAAGACGATTTCCGTGAGAATGTGTTGACCGAAATTAAATATCAGGTTATGCGCATTAAATCTCATCCATCACTCTGTCTTTGGGGTGGTAATAACGAAGTTGAAACAATGTTTGCATATATGCCTGAAACAATGAAAATTGTTCAGTGGTATAAAAAATTCTTCTATGAAATCTTAAAAGATTTTGTAACTGACCTTGACCCAGATACACCATATATTGAAACTTCACCAATCGGTGAATCTTTCCGTAAAGGCGTAACAGGTGATGACCATGGTGACACTCACATGTGGACAGTTTGGCATGGTCAGAAACCACTTAATTATTACAGAACAAGACCTACTCGTTTCTGTAGTGAATTCGGTCTTGAATCCTTGCCATCAATGGATGCTGTCCGTCAGTTTGCAGAAGAAAGTGACTATTATATCACAAGTGATATTTTTAATTCGCATCAGAAATGCAGAAATGGTAACAGAAAGATGCTCTATTACTTGCTTGAAAAGTATTATGAGCCACAGAAATTTGAAGATTTAATCTATATGACAAATCTTATCCAGAAAGAATGTATTCAAGATGCAACCGAGCATTGGCGTCGTCATCGTGAACGTTGTAATGGTTCACTTTTCTGGCAATATAACGACTGTTGGCAGGCACCATCTTGGTCAAGTGTTGACTATACAGGTAAATGGAAAGCACTTCAATATGCTGCTCGTCATTTCTTTGAGCCTGTTTGTGTATCAATCGAAGAAACAGATAAAGACTATAAAGTTTATATTCTCAATGATACAAGAGAAGATAAAAAGTTGACTGCAAGCATAACTATTGCCACTCTTGATGGAAAAGTGCTTTATGAGAACACAAATAAACGCGACATTGTAAAAAATATTGTTGCAAATTCAAGAACATTATTTGAAACAGGTAAAATCAGCGGAAACAAAAAGGATATGTTTATGTCTGTTAAACTTTTTGAAGATGGAAAACTTATTTCAGAAAGAACAAAGATTTTCGTGCCTGACCGAGACTTAAAGCTTAAAGCTAATACAATCGAAAAATCAGTTTCTTACGAAAATGGTGAAATCGTTGTTAAAATGAAATCTCCTGTTTTCTGTCGTAGCGTAATGGTTGATATTGCTGACTTCAGAGAGCCATTTTCTGATAACTACTTTGATTTGCTTCCGAATGAAGAAAAGATTGTAACTGTCAAAGCAGATAAAATGTATGATGTAACTGTAAAATCTCTTGCAGATATTCCTGTTAAAGGTTCAAAACTCAAAACAGCACTTTTCAGAACAAAATTCTTCGTTGAACCTGAAAATCTTGCTAACTGGTTCTACTATACTATGAACTAAACCTTGACGGAACAACAAAAAATCAATATAATAAATCTATACTTGAT
>JAZOPS010000057.1:0-19286 GCA_045655645.1 Candidatus Fimenecus sp. | reverse complement strand
ACATTCACATATTCAGTGTATGAAAGAAATCACAACTGAAAAGGGCAACAGGATTTACAGTGTACAGACCTCATCTCTTTCCGGATTCCCTCCGAAAATGAGAAAGATTACAATTGACACCGAAAAAGGCACTGCAGATATACGTACAATAGATATTGAGCTTCCTGACCTTGGTATGACCTTCACCGAATATGCAAAAAAAGGATTTCTCGGCATTATTGAAGAAATCCCTTACAATATGGAACACGATGTGGAAGCTTTTGCAAACACACAGGGAGGTATTTCATTACCTAAAGACTTAATTTTAAAGCATCCGAAAATTGTAATGTTCCTCGGCAGAAAGCTTAACGGCCTTACTTACAGCAAGGTCGCAAGATTTTCAAAGAAATACCACGATTTGAATAAAAACGAAATAGATGCGGTTAAAGATAAAAAGTTCGTGAATCTTATTCTTGACCTTGTAGCAAACCTTTATCGTGGTAATGCTCCATATTCACCTGAAACTGTGGAATACAAAATAACAATGGGAAGCTTCAGAAAAATCGAAAAGCTCCTTTCATTCTTACATATTGATATTAAGAAAACACTTAACGGATATACATTATCAGAATTTGTTGAGCCGCTTCTTTACAACAGTGGTCTTGATGATGACAACATAACAGTTCAATTTAATTAAAGTAGAGTTATTTGAGTTTATAAAGCCACTGAGCAACCTTTTCAGGTATTTCAGTGGCTTTGGTTTTTTAGAGGTGCCCAATTGTAGTGAGAGTTCCGTTTTTAAATTATCACATCAGCAATAATAGGATAATGGTCTGAGGGGTACATATGAAGTTAACATTTACAAAGTGGATTAGTAGAACTACACGAAAAAATGCAACGCTATCTCAAAAACGACGAATTGTATCAAATAGCGTAGTCAATGCCAAATCAGGTACCACTATTGATACAATTTAGATCAATAGTGGTATCGTTGTTTTACCGTTAAAAACCAAGAATTTAAGCTATATAAAAAGCACAAGCGTTGCATTTGGGAACTATCCACTCCCTTTTGCAACGCTTTTTACTGCTTATTAAGTTGATTAGATATAAAAATTATTTAACTTATCATTAAGATACTGATAATTGTTATTATTATATACATCAGTCGTGATTATGCTTAACGCAATCCACACAGGTGTTTTTGGTGAGCATTATTTCTAACTGAAGTTCACCCTTGCCTTCATCAAGATAATGTTGATTTTCTTCAGTTGCTCGTGCAACAAAACTTTCTCCGGAAATCACAAAGTATCCAGTCATATTTTTTTCTTCACCATCAACTATCGTAGTGATAGTAATATCATGTTCATTTTCTTGCCATACACAATCGTGTGTGCCAAGATATAACCCAGTACCATCAGCTTTTAACTCGATAATTAGAGATTCTTCCGTGGTGTCAGCATTATACCATTTTCCCAAGTATTTGCTTTCTGCATACTCACCCGAATTTTCTATTTGCTCAGAATTGTTTGTGGTTGTTTCGGTATCTGTATTTTTGCCACATGAGCAAAGAAGTAAAATGGCAAGCAATATTACTAAAATATTGTATTTTTTCATATATAATCCTCCAAGAAAATGCAAATTATATCCAGAATCATAGCATATATTATGAGTATTTGTCAATCAATTAAAGTTAGCTCATAAAATTAACATATTATAGTATACAAATTTTACGAGTTTTTTTGTATACTTGTTATATTGAAAACAACTGTGCGTTTATAGTAAAATATGATTGGATTATTGTAAATCAATTGCTCTAATTTTGGAGGGGTATAAATGAAAAAAATTATTTCAGTTTTTTTGGCGATTTTAATTGCTTTCAGTAGCATGTCAGCATTAACTTTGACAGTTAATGCTACAGATGTGTGCAGTCATACTTATGGTGACTGGGTTACAGATGTGTCAGCTACTTGTACAACAACTGGTAGACGACATCGTGAGTGTAGTCTATGCGGTAATGTTGAAACTGGTACAATTGACAAAGCGAGTCACTCTTGTTCTGAATGGGTTACAAATGTTGAGGCGACTTGTACTAGGTCAGGCTCAAAAAGTGGCTATTGTTCGACATGTAACAGAAATGTTACGGTGACAATTAACGCTTTGGGTCATTCATACTCTCCTGAAGTGTTTTCTGACATTCCAGAAGGCAAAATAATAGGTACAAGCACGAAAAACTGTTCACGTTGTGGTGATGTATCCACTACAACTATTAATTATACACCTATCTACACTGTAGAAGACCTTCGTAATATTGATAATAATCTTAATGCAGATTACTTATTGATGAACGATATTGATTTAAGTGAAGCAACTGGAGTAAATGGTCAATTTAATTATAACGGTTTTGGCTGGAGACCGATTGGTGCTACTTGGGAAGATGGGAATTTTTCATCAAATGCTTTTACAGGTGTTTTCAATGGTAATGGCCACACAATTTCAGGAATGAAAATAAATGTTAATAATGCTATGTCCAATGTTTATGATGAGATTGATATAGGATTGTTTGGCAAAATTGATGTTAATACATCATATGGCAAGGTCTTAAATCTTAATATGTCAGACGTTCACATTAATTGCAATAGTGATAAATTTTTAACGATTTATGTTGGTTCGATTGCAGGTAGGGCTATCGGACAAATAGAATATTGCAATACAAGTGGTAAAATAAATGCTATATCTTCAGATGCTAAGATATATGTAGGTGGTTTTCTTGGATTCTCTGGTCGTCTTGAACAGTTTAAATATAATAACAATAATGTAGACATATATTGCAAATCAAATAGTGGAAATATTTATGTTGGCGGATTGTTTGGTGATGCAAAAATAAAATCAAAAGCAATGTTTTCAAGTTGCTCAAATTTTGGCTCAATTGAAGGTTATTCTGTCAATAATGATGAATCCCTTGTTGGCGGGCTTTCTGGTGGTATCGCTAATTATGGTATGTTGGCGACTAGCACATGTTCGGATTTATTTAATGTAGGTAATGTTAAAGGCGTTTCTTCTAATACTGGTGGTATTTTCGGAATGCAATATCAGTATCTTCTAGGTAGCACAAAAGTTGAAAGTTCATATAATGCTGGTTTGGTTCAATACACTTTGGATAATGGAAAAACTTGGAACTTAGGTGATGCTATAAGCATGAGAAAGAATGCTTTAACAGGAAGTGTTTCTGATAAAAAAGCAATCGATACATATTATTTGCTAACAACTGGTAATTCATCCTCAGCAACTTGTCTTGATGAAATTCAAATGGCAAACCAATTTTCTTTTGTAGATTTTGATTTTTCGGATATTTGGACTTTTGCAAACAGCAATTCTTATAAATATCCAGTACTAAAAAATTCTTTCTGCAATAAATATGGTCATGGTGCAACTGAATGGAGAATAATTAAAGAAGCAACTTGTGGTATAAATGGTGAAAGATGCTTTGCTTGTGAAAATTGTGGTTTATATTTTGAAAAAGAAACTATATTAGCTACCAATGTACATACTTTTGGGTCACTTGTAATTACCCGTACACCAACTAAAGATATTAACGGTGAAGGCTATAGAGAATGTATCGACTGCGGTTTGATTCAATATGAAAGTATTGAGCCCGTTCTTGATAGTGGCTCTTGCGGTCCTAATTTGACTTGGACTTTTGAAGAAGGCGTTCTTACTTTATATGGATATGGTGACATGGATGAATGGACAGATGAAACACAGGTTCCATGGCATGATTATAGAGCTTTAATAACAACAGCGGTTTTCCCTGATGAACTTACAAGTTTGGGTAATTATTCATTCTATAACTGTGAAGCACTTGTAAATGCTGCTTACCCAAGAGATTTGAATAAAATCGGTGCATATGCAATAACAAATTGTGCCGCTGTGCCAGGAGTTGTTAATCCAACAGAAACTATTGCGACATTTAAAAGCGATAATGGCGGAAGACATTATAAAATTTTTAAAGTTAGTGATAACTATGAATTCACTCACGCTATTGAAAATTGTACATTTACATCTAATATAGTTCCTGCTACATTTAACGAACAGGGATATACTGAACATGTGTGTGCAAAGTGTAAATACACATACAAAGACAATATAATACCACCGCTTGCAGGGAATAATGTTCTCACTACTAATCAAGATGAAGAAACATTGATTCTCTTTAATAGTGGATTAACTTCCAAGTCGGGTGTTTGTAATGGTTCTGTTTCAAGTTGTAAAAACCCTGCATGGGATACACTTACAAACAACAATTACGACATTTTTGGTCGAATGGGATATGCTGCATGTTCAAGCAGAATTAGACTAGGTCTCGGTTTTTATATAGAAAGCAAAGTGACTGAAAATGCAATTGTTTCTATCAACGCATATGACGTTGATGAAGAAAGCGGAGAATACGATGAAGTTATTCTTGTTGACGAAACAATGGGAACGGAAACAGTGGTTGGTACACTTTCTGGTATGAATGACCAATGGAATAATACAAAAATAACAATTCCAGCAGAAAAATTTACTAAAGGTCATATTTATCATTTTGAAGTACAAATTAAAGATACTCGTGGTAGTTGTACTTGGTGGGTATATGTGCGAAATGTAGCTTTGCAAATTTCTTGTTTAGGCAAAGAAACAGAAGCAACATTTACAGAATCTACTCTTGATGCAACGATTGATGAAAATGGAATTGTTTCAACTAATCTTTCTTTAGCAACAACAGATGAAAGAAACTTCAAAGTTGAATTTGATGCAGTTTGTGCTAATTATCAATATGGTAGCCATTTTGTAGATATTACAACATCTACCACTATTAAGAAATTTTCTTCTAATTTTATGCTTGATACAGGTGCACCAAAAGGTGTTTATGCAATAACAGCATATATCAAGGATTTAAATGGAAACGTTATTAAAACATTAACAACTAATGTTGGATATACTTATTATGCCGTTGCTTATGATTCTAATGGTGGTACAAATGTAATTCCAACTGATAACGTGCCTTATTCTATAGGTAGCACGGTAACAGTATTATTTAATGCTGTGCCTACAAGACTTGGTTATATATTCCGTGGATGGAGTACAGAAAATAACGCAACAGAAGCAACATATACAAGTGATGGTAGGAAGTCTTTTGTTATGAAAGACTCAGATGTCACATTGTATGCTGTATGGCAAAAAATTGAGTGTAACGAGCATGTTTTCGTATCTGAAATTACCAAAGCTGCTACTTGTACCAGTGAAGGTGAACTTACACAAATTTGTGAATTGTGTGGTCATCAAATTAAAGTTCCAATAACTCCAGAACATAATTATGCTGAAACTGCTAGAGTGGATGCTACTTGTACAGTTGATGGTTATGTTGAATATACATGTGCACTTTGTGGTGATGTTTATACTGAAACATTGACTCAATCTCATCAGTATAAAGCTGAGATTACTCAAGCGCCTAAAAATGGAGTTAATGGTATTATTACATACACATGCTTGAATTGTGGTCATTCATTTACAGAAGAATTATTAGGCGATGGTTCACATGTTCTTCTTGTTCAAGACATTGTACCTTGGTCAATAGACAACAATCCAAAACTTCTCAATCGTTTGGTAGATGAGGGTTATATAGATGGTTGGACTTTAACAACAACGAAGGATTTCTTAAATGTTAATCTTGAAGAATATGAGGTTATATTAGTTGCAAACGACCAAACAACAGCAACTTATAATCAATTAGCGTCATTTAACGATAAACTTTGTGAATATGCTCAAGCGGGTGGAACAATTGTTTATGGTGCTTGTGACCATGGTTGGAGAAATGGTAATATTTCATATACTCTTCCAGGCGGAGTGAAAAAAGCAAACTATTATTCTAACTCAAACTATATTTTTGACTATAATTCACATATTGTGAAAGGTGATTTGACCGACAATAATGCATTAACTAATAGTGAATTGTACGGCACATTCTGTAGCCATACATACTTTGATTCTAACACTTTGCCAGTAGGAAGCAATGTAATACTAACAGATGCTAATGGTAATCCTACACTTGTAGAATATTCATATGGTGATGGTAAGATTATTGCAAGTGGTCTTACTTGGGAATTTTATTATTCAAGAGTATATGGAGATTTACAAGACAACTTCTCAAAATCAGTTTATGATGACTTGATTATCTCTGCACTTTCTAATAATTGGTGCATTGGTTGTAAACATGCAACACAAACAGAAGTTCTTGAAGCAACTTGTTTAAATGATGGTTACATTAGAGAAATATGTTCTGAATGTAATGAAATTATTTCAGAAACAACTTTATATGCAACGGGTCACGACGCTAGTGGTGAATACCATATAATCAAAAAAGCAACCTGTACAACAGATGGTTTGAAAGAACTTTATTGTGCTAAATGCAATGTGTTGATAGCTGGAGATATCGTAATTAAAGCAAGTGGACACGAATATGGTGATTGGATAGAAGAAACAACAGCAACTTGTGTTCAAGAAGGTGTTCGCTCAAGATATTGTTCTCATTCAGCTGAAACAAAAGAATATGAAGCATGTGCTGAATTTGAAAGAAAAACAGTTTTACTTGCTCCACATGAATATAGTGTGATTATACCAACAATGGAAGCAACTTGTATTGAAGATGGTTTAGGTTATCGTACTTGTTCAACATGTGGTAACATTAAAAACGAAGTGATTTCTGCAACAGGACATAATTATTCTACTACTTGGATAGAAGATATACCTGCGACTTGTACAGAAGTTGGCTATGAATCTCGTGTTTGTGCAAATTGTAACGATAAAATTGACGAGAGAGAAATTCAACCACTTGGACACACAACAAACAATTGGACTTATTCTTCAGAGTTAACTTGTACAACGGATGAAATGCGTTATGGTAACTGTGACCGTTGTGGTACTTACATTGAAGAAACTACATTATCCTTAGGACATCAATATGCAAATGCTTGGACAATAGATAAAGAGGCAACCTGTACCGAAAGTGGTGAAAAATCACGATATTGTACAGTTTGTGGTGAGCGTGGTTATATAACAGAAATTAGTCCAAATGGCCATATGTTTGATGAGTGGATTGTTCAAACTGAAGTTACTTGTACTACTGATGGAAGTCGCTACAAAACTTGTTCAACTTGCTCTTTTGTTAAAGAACAAGTTATATTAGCTACCGGACATAATTATTCTACTGCTTGGTCTGTCGATACACAGCCAACTTGTACCGAAATTGGTTCAAAATCTCGACATTGTTCATATTGCGATGATAAGATAGACATAACAACAGTTGCCGCTAACGGACATAGTTTTGGTGATTGGACAGTTGTAACTGAAGCAACAGCAGATGCAAACGGCTCTGAAGAACGAACATGTTCAGTTTGTAGTCTTGTTGAAACAAGAGAAATAGTATATGTAGACCCTGAATATGTGCTTTCAGGTACAGTTTCAGTTTCGCCGACTAATTTGTATGTGGGTTCAATAGCAACTGTAGGCATCTCAGGATTAACAGTAGGCAATGGTGGAACATTTGAATGTACTTATCAGTGGAATTTGAATGGTAATCCAATTGAAGGTGAGACAGGAACTTCATATACTGTCAAAGAAGAAGATTTAGGTAAAAAGCTGACTGTAACGGTAACTGCAGTTGAACCATATCAAGGCTCTATAACAAGTTCAACCAAAACAGTCTATTTAAATAATATAGAAAATTTGGCAGCAGCTAATACTCAAGAAGGTGTTAAACTTACTTGGGACGCAGTTGAAGGTGCTACAAAATATAATATATATAGAACCAATACCAATAGCGCTCTTTATTGGTCATTTACCACAAACTTAGGAACAACAGAAAATTTGGAGTTTTTAGACACCACTGTTGAAGATGGGAAAAAATATTATTATCGCATTGTTGCATCGAATGATGTGGCAACATCACTTCCAAAGACTAACTCACTTAACCCATATATAGAACATTTTTATCTTTCAATTCCTCAAATAACCGGTCATATTTTAGATGATGGTAGTGGAGTTGAAATTCGTTGGGGAACAAGACTTGTGTCTGGAATAGTATGGGTTAATGATAACATTACTGCCACTGTTTATGGTAGGTCTGCAACTGGCGATTGGGTGGAGCTTGGTGAAGCGACAGACTACTTTACATATTATGGTACCGAGTTTGACTATTTTAAAATTAGACGCTCAGTTGAAGAAGTTATTACACTTGATTGTGGAAATCAAGAAAATGTAACTTATTTTAGTGCATTCTCTAACGAAGTGTGTATATATGCAATACAACAACCTGAAGTATATGCATATTCTGCACCTTGTGGAATTGAATTAATGTGGAATCCTGTTTCTAGAGCAACAAGTTATAATGTTTACAGAGATGGCCAACTTATAGCAACAGTTACTGACCCATATTATTATGATTATAATGTTGAAGACTATTTTGAATATGAATATGAGATTGAAGCAACGGATGGAATTGTTTCCAGCTGGAAATCTTGGGTTAGACGTGCAACTGTAAAGTATCACAACTTCTCTGAACCACAGATTATTACCGAACCAACTTGTACAACTGAAGGATTTGGGAAAATTACTTGTTATGATTGTGGTTACGAGGAATTTAGTTACTTATCTCCAACCGGACATAGGACTTCAGGTGTTTGGACAATAGATAAAGAGGCAACTTGTACTTCAAATGGTTCAAAATCAAAACATTGCCTTGTCTGTGATACTAAATTAAATAAAACTACAATTACAGCAACAGGTCACATTTATGGACCACTTGAATATGAAAAAGTTCCAACTTGTGAAGAAGGCGGTATTCTTAAACAGACTTGTGAGACATGTCAACATACAAAAACTAGCAATTTACCTAAGTTGGGACACAATTATTCACCAGACTGGACAATTGATATAATGCCAACATGTACAGAAGCAGGTTCTATGTCACACAAGTGTTCTCGTTGTGATTCAGTAAGTGATGTTACTGTGATTGAACCTTTAGGTCACGATTATTCAACTGAATACACATTTGATATAAAACCTACTTGCACAGAACCTGGCGAAAAATCTTATCACTGTAACAATTGTGATGACAGAATAGATATTCAAGTTGTTGAAGCACTTGGTCACAACTTCGACAATAAGTGGACAATTGATATTGAACCTACTTGTAACGAAAACGGTGAAAAATCACATCGTTGTCTGAATTGTAGAGAACGAACGGATATTACTGCAATTGCAGCAACAGGCCACTCTTATTCTGATTGGAATATTGCAAAAGAAGCAACTTGCTTTGAAGAAGGTCTCAAATATAAAGAGTGTGAGAATTGTCACGAAACAGTTTATGAAGATTTGCCAGCAGGAAATCACGTTTATGGCGGCTGGAAAGTAACTGCAACCGCAAATTGCACAGAAGAAGGTTCAAAAGTAAGAACTTGTAGTCTTTGCGACCATGAAGACATTCAGTTAATTGATGCATTGGGACATTATTATTCAACCAATTGGTCAGTTGATACTGAAGCAACTTGTGAAGAAGACGGTTCAATGTCACATCATTGTATCCGTTGTAACGATAAGAAAGATATTACAGTTTTACCAGCAACAGGACATTGTTTCAGCGGTTGGCTTGTTGCTGACGAAGCAACTTGTGAAGAAGATGGCACTCTCTACAGAGAATGTGAAGTATGTGCTACTCGTGAAACTCAAGGTACAAGCGCAACAGGACATATTTATTCAACAATTTGGACAGTGGATGTAGTTCCTACTTGTACAGAAACTGGTATCAAATCACACCACTGTTTGAATTGTGATGCTCGTAAAGATGTGACACAAATTATGGCTACAGGGCATTTCTATGGTGCTTGGATAACAGATGTTGAATCAACTTGTACGGCAACAGGGCAAAGACATAAAACATGTGATTCTTGTAAGAATAGTATTTATGAAACTGTAGATGCCTATGGCCATAACTATTCTACAAGATGGACAATTGACATTGAACCAACATGTCTTGAAGAAGGCTCAAAGTCACACCATTGTTTGCGTTGTGATGATAAAACTGATATAACTATAATTCTTGTTTCAGGACATATCTTTGGCAAATGGTATATTGCTAAAGAAGCAACAATGGATGAATCTGGCATTAAAGCTCACGACTGCTACAACTGTGACCTTATTGAAAGTCAGGAAATTCCAAAACTTCAAAAATATACAGCAACATTTATTGCTGATGGTGAAATTGTGGCTGTTGTAGATTTCCCAGAAGATGCAACTGAAATTGATGAACCTGAAGTACCAAAGAAAAACAGATATGTTGGTAAATGGGAAGAATATGTTCCTGAGAACAAAAATATTGTAATTTATGCTGAATATACAAAGATTGATTCAGATGGTCTTAATGAAATTTCAACTGACCACACAGTAGATTACTATTCAAGTTCAGGTATGGTTGATATTAATTTGTTTGCATCATCACCAAGCAAAAATATCATAATCAACTCATCGAAATCAGTTCCATTGGATATAGTTTTGGTGCTTGACCAGTCAGGTAGTATGGCAGAGCCATATGGCAACACAAAGCGAGATGCACTTGTAGATGCTGTAAATAAATTCAATGCATCTGTTTACGAAAATGCAGTTGCAAATGGTGTTGACCACAGAATCGCTATTGTCGGTTTTGGTATGGGTAACGATGATTATGGTAGAGTAGGTTCAAGCGATTACATTCCAAGATATTGTAATACTAACCTTTTAACAGCAGGTGGTAATCCGATATCTTATAACGACATTACAGAGTCAAACTATAGAAATGCATTTGTTACAGTTAATGCAGGTGGAACAATTAATCCATTACTTACAACTGCAGTTAACAATATTGATGCAAAGGGTGCTACAATGGCTAACCTTGGTCTTGAAATGGCTGCATCAATCTTTGCAAATAACCCAACAACTGATAGACAAAGAATCGTTGTATTCTTAACTGATGGTGTTCCAACAAGTAAATCAAGCTTTGAGTATGGTGTTGCTAACGCTGCACTTGAAAATGCATATCAGCTTAAAGATACTTACAATGCAACAGTTTATAGCGTTGGCTTATTTGACAGTGAAACAACAAACAATAAAAATGTAAATAATTTTATGAACTATGTTTCATCAAATTATTCTGAAAAGAATCTTCTCAACTCAAAGAGAGATGTTACAACACCCGCACCTGCAGATTATTACATGAGCATTTCAGATACATCAAAACTTTCTGGAATATTCACAACAATCGCAGAAGAAAGTGTTATTCAAACAGGTGTGTTTGATAATGCAACTATTGTTTATACAGTTTCAAAATATTTCACTTTAACAAGTGTTCAAGAAGAAATTTTAAGAGAAGATGCAATCGAAACACTTGGGGTTACAGATGATGATATTGTCATCACAAGAAATGTAGACGGAACAACAAAAATTGTAATTAATAATGTTCATCCAACACTTGTGAATTCGGAATTTGTAATTGACTTCACATTTAGTGTTACTGCAAATGGTGGTACTCGCAGAAGTGGGACATATGCGGTTAATACACTTGATTCAGGAATACTTCTTCCAAACAGTGAAGAATATGAGAATGTGTTTGATGCAAAAACAGTTGATGTTATTGGCTCAAGTGGTATAGCAACATTTACAATAAACGGTATTCCATATCATATTGAACGCTTAACTTCAAGCGAAACGGTTATTGCGCCTGCTGTAAGTTTTGATGAAGATTATCATTTCAGTGGATGGAATGTGCCAAATAATTATAAACTTAACAATGCAAGTGAAACATTTGATGCAACACTTACAAGAAACGAATATTCAATAACATGGAATATTGATGGTGAATTGATTGTTGAGTATTATGCTGTTGGTGATGTTATAACTCCACCAATAGTAACCTTTGACTCAACAGGTGACTTGTTTGCTTGTTGGGATACAGATGTACCACACACAATGCCAGCAGAGAATTTAACTATTATTGCACTTTATAATGTTCATTATCATAACTATGAAGTTACAAAGAATTTCAACTCCTGTGAAGAAGGTGGAATACTTCACTATGAATGTCAATGTGGTAGTGAATATGATGAAGCAATAGAGCCATCAAATCACGAATGGCATGCGATTTCAGGTCCTGCATCAGAAACAAATAATTCAACTGTTGGATTTAGATGCGAACACTGTGGTGCTGTTCATGATAATTCTTTGGAATTCATAAGAATACAAAAGGATAACGGCAATAACAAGGGTAAAGCCGTTTATGAATTATACTTCAAGAATAATTCATCAGGTGCAAATGAACAACCAGGTGAAACTGTTTCAATTTCAGTGCCACTTGACCAGTGTTTCTCAGATGTGCCGGAAGGTATGAAGATTGAAGTTTATCGTGTAAATGACGATGGCACAAGAACAAAACTTAAGGCAACATCTGATGGTGATTATCTTGTTTTCGAAACAGACCACTTTAGTACATATGAATTTGTGTATGGTGACGAGGTTATTCCTGATGTGCAAGAATGCCATGATTATGTAGATGGTATTTGCTCAATTTGTGGAGAAGAATCAGTTGTGTTTGATGCAACAGATATGCACATTGAATATCTTACTTATGGTAAAAATACTGTTTCTGATATTAAAGATAACTTAAAACACAAAGATACTTATGTTAAAATCTTTAGCATTGATGGTACATTATTAGAAGATACTGACCTTGTTGGTACAGGTGCAACAGTTGGAATTTATGATAGCCAAACAGATAGCCTTATAGAGTCATATACTATTGTTCTCTATGGCGATGTAAATGGCGATGGCTTAATAAATGATACTGACAAAGAAATCATCACTTCTGTTGCAAATTGCACGGGAACAATAGATAATAAATGGTGCCTTATGGCAGCTGATGTTAATCAAGATGGTGCAGTTGACGCATTTGATGTTATTGAAACAGAACTTCAAACACTTGATATGCATAATATTGAGCAGAAAAGTAAAAATGATTTCTTAATCAAAGAACCAGACGAAGAATAATTAAAAAAAGAGCTACGCTATCTCAACAGCGAATTGTATCAAATAGCGTAGTCAATGCCAAATCAGATACCACTATTGATACAATTTGTGCCAGTAGTGGTATCGTTGTTTTATATAGTATTTAAGCTATATAAAAAGCACAAGCGTTGCATTTGGGAAGATTACTCCCTCTTACAACGCTTTTGTTATGCCTATTTAGTTGATTGCATAGAAACTCTATCTAACCTATCGTTAAATTACTGATAATCGTTAAACGACTGAATTTCAAAGTGTTTAAGAAAATCTAACAGTTGAACTCTCGTTATATAAATCATCGGTAAGAGATTGAAAACAATCATTTTGTGCTATAGTTTTAATAGCAGTTCGTGGATTTGTTTAATAACACCTATAAATATGGTATCATCTTTACCTGTTGGGTCAAACAAGTTCCAGTTATCATCAAAGGTTCTGCCAATAAAAGGACATCCTACATCGCAGCCCATAGATATTGCTATATCCGGTTCGGGTATTTCACCATAGGTCTTGCTGTACTGTGTCTGCTCCATATCAATGCCGTAAAGTTGCTTCATTAGTCTTACGGCATCCTGATTAATTTGTGGTTTTGTTTCCGTTCCTGCTGAATAAAAATCGTATTTATCACCTACAAGGTGTTTGCCTAACGCTTCTGCAATCTGACTACGACAGGAATTATGTACGCAAATAAATGCTATCTTCTTTTTCAATGGAACGGACACCTCTCTTTGATACACTGATTATTCTGTGACGAATGGATACATTTGATTTCGTCCAATTCCATTTCTACGCCGAAATTTTCCTTTACAAAATTAACCGCTTCGGTAATTGCAAGATATGAGTTTCGTTTACAACATCTTGGTCCACCGATTTTACCAATTGCTTTTAATGAAGCAGAGGTCATAAGGTTAGAAAGTCCCCATTCCTTATTCTTGAGTGGTGTTGAATTTGTAACAATAGACATGAACATTCCACTACTCACTCCTGCTCCACAAGCACCCCAAAAACCACAAGCTCCACCAGGTACTTGTTTACCTCTCGATTGCATTTCAGCAAGACATTTTTCAAGGTTAATATCGCCACTGGCATTTTTATATGCGGTAAGAAGTGCTGCACCCACCATAATATGATGCTCCGGGCCGTGCATATGGCAAAAATCTAACGACATTATTTTTTCAAGTATGTGTATAGGATTTTTTGATTTCTCGTTAAGGCAAATCGAATAAATCTCGTCCATTCCATTGGTGTGACATTCATCGCAAATATAGTGCCCTTTTGAACATCTTGTTTTACTATTTTCTTTTTTATGACAAATCTCACAATCCATTAGAACATCTGTGTTGAGATATTCCAACGGTGCTTTACAGATTAAACATTCTTCATTCATACTTTTTTCTCCCTACAATAACTTAAAACTGTTTTTCTGCTTTCGATTGATATACACAAAAAATCCAACGCAAAGAAGAATTTGCACTACAGTTGATATAGGCGTAGCAAGACCGATACGGAATAAAGATACCGGCATAATCTTACTCATCGCCCAAGAAACCGGAAGTCGAACACATATACCACCAATAATGCCTTGAATCATAACAAGTGTTGTATTACCGCAGCCGTTAAAATAACCCATAAAGCAAAACAGAAATGCGGTAAATACACAGTCAATAGCATAGGCTTTCAGATATTCAGCAGCAGGTGCAATGATAGTGGCATCTTTTGCAAATATTCCGGCAAGTATATCGCCGTGGAAAAATGATAAATATCCCACAACAACGCCAACTGCCAAAGAAGAAGCAACACCATACCACAATGCCATTTTTGCACGATTATGTTTTTGTGCGCCAATGTTTTGAGCAACAAAGGCAGACATTGACTGCATAAAAGCTGATGGAATTAACATAATGAAAGCGCATACTTTTTCTGCAATACCGACACCTGCCGATTCGGTTAACCCGAGGTTGTTAACAATTGCAAGGATTACAAGAAAAGATATGCTTACAAGCAAGTCTTGAAGAGCAATAGGTGTTCCCAACTTCAAAATAGACTTGATATGAGTAGAATCAGGTCGAATGTATTTTCGTGAAAAATCAAAAGGCAATTTGCGTTTTCTGATAATGAACAACGAAAGAATTACGCTCATTGCTTGTGCAAAAATGGTTGCAATAGCAGCACCGGAAGAGCCTAAACCAAAAACAGCGACAAGTATAAAATCGCCTAAAATATTTAATACACAAGCAATCGCAACAGTAAGCAATGGTATTTTTGAATCGCCGATTCCTCTGAAAATACTGCCTACTAAGTTGTATGCAACAATAAACAGTGTTCCTGCAGAACAAATTGCAACATACAAAACTGTGTTATCAAATGCTTCAGCAGGGGCATGCATCATCTTTGTAAGAGCAGGGGAAGCAATCACCATAATAATCGTTAATACTAAAGAAATAATACCAAACAGGCTTATACCGCTACCGATTATCTTGCCCGCTTCTTCTCGTTTGCCGGCTCCAATTTTTTCGCCTACATACACAGTAAGTCCCATTGCAAGTCCGGTTATCACAATGGTAAGAGTCATCATAATCTGACTTCCTGTAGATACTGCCGATACAAAAACATCTGCATTATCTCCACCGAACTGTCCTACAATTAAAAGGTCAACTGCACCGTACATGGCCTGTAAAAACAGAGCCAACAAAACAGGCAACGCAAAGCGAATAAGCGGAAAAAATATTTTCCCCTCTGTGAAATTTTGTGCCTTATTCATAACATATCTCCTTGGTCATAAAAACGCCGGATAAGAAACCTCACAAACGCAATTATCTTAATCTGGCAGCATCATATACGCTGTGCATGCCCTCCGACAAAAGGTTTATGCGACATCTTATCCGGTGCTGTACATACGAATTACAACATCCTCCGATGAGCGTGAATATAGTATCACATAACCAAGATAAAAACAATATGTTTTAAACAAACAATACGACTCGACACCAATATCACTCCAAAAATAGAAGCTTAATTGTGTTTAGAGTGCAACGCTACTCCCCAAATGACGATTTGTATTAAATAGCGTAATCAATGCCAAATCAGATACCACTATTGATACAATTTGTGCCAGTAGTGGTATCGCTGTTTTATATAGCATTTAAGCCATTTAAAAGAAATAAGCGTTGCATTTGGGAAAACAAACAGTCCCTTTTGCAACGCTTTTTATTATTTAGTTGATTATCAAGAAAATTCCTCTAATGAATACCAATTTGTCCGAGGTAAAATGGTTTTGAGATTTTTACGCCTACCAAAGGCTTTGTTGCCAATGGTTACCACGCCATTACCTGTATAATCTTCTGTAAGATTCTCACAAGGGTTTGCTTTTTTCTTTTTACATCTCTTTTGCTTTATATTCTTTCATCATATATAACAAAATCCATAAAAGCTTTTGTGTGGAAATAAGATATGCTCGGCATTCTTCAGCATCGATTTTATTGAAAGGGTCTTTATGGGCTGCTTTGTTTCTGTAATTACTTGTTACATAAGAAAGCGCCTTAGAAATTGCAATTCTATTACTTGATTCATTATTTTTTATAAAGTGTAATTTTTGACCATCCCAAATAGGCAATTCAATAGTTCTGTAGAATTTTTCGTTCAGATTATTTAATTTATCAAAATTAATAATATTGTTTTTTTTGCTTGCATCTATAAACCAGTTTTTTTCAAACATTTTGGCATAAGAGCCTAACTCAAGACTTTCTTTTATTGCCCCCCCTTTGCAATAGAACTTTTGGTCATTAGAATTAATTGAAGTTATGTCGATTTTCTCAATTGCAGTTTTCCAGATATATCCTAACATCATTTCCAATGACTTTGTAAGTGGTAAGCAAGCAGGGGAAAAATCTAATTCAGCCCCAACATTAGACATATCGCTCAACAGTTCATAAACCATATACGCTGTGGTTATATATTCTGTAATTTGATATGCGATATCCTTGGGTAATTTCTGAACGAGTAATTTAACATTGGAATTTGTATCAGTATATTCCTTCAGAAAAGCCTTCTGCGAAGCGTCTAGCATAGAAGTATATCCTGCACTTGGTATACCACTTATTCTCATAAGGGATTTACCATACAAATTACTTAAATTTTCAAATTCAGGTAAGCGTTTTTGCAAGGCTTCATCAGTTTCATTATCCTCTATCTGCTCTTTTATCTTTTTGAAAGATTTAGCTTCAGCAAAAAGAGCTTCCTTCTGCAATTTATAAACCTTGCCCTGAAGTTCGCAGGAAATAAGCTTTATTATATTATTCTTATCTGCATAATAAAGTCTGCATGTGTAAAAATCAGCTTCTGAAATATATTTGTCAACAAAACTGAACTTGAATTGTGGGAAACACAGTATCTTGTCATCATAGTTATTTTTTCTCACCAAATCGTGATAATATAAATCATCCCATCCTAAAGCGTCTTTCAGTACTGTTAAATCAATTTCCAGATTCTTTTTTGAAAATTCAGTATAAATATTTGTTAGTGACGAGAATTCCCATCGTTCTAATATCACATTATCTTTTACAGCATTCTTGCACTTATTAAAGAACTCAACAAACTGATCGTTTTTGAATACATTTTCATATAAATGCTTATATGATTTTTGTAAATACACCTCGTCACAATAAGCTTTTTCAGCAACCTTAAGGGCTTCAGAAATATATTCAACCATTTGCTTTGTATGAGCAATAACCATATTTTCAGAAGTATTTACAAAATCTTTAATAAAAAGGCTCAACAATATGGATGCTGTTTCATAATCTTCACAATCTTTGATAATTCGTACAAAAGAAGCAAAAAACCAATTAGTTGTTTTTTCTTTAAGACCAATATCATCGTAGTACTTAATCAGATATTTTTCTGCTTCTTTTTTATTTCCGGAAAAATATAAGAAAATTATATTTCCCATTACCAAATTTGAGAAACTTTCAATTTCAGTTACTTTATATGACCTGAAGCTCTCTTTGCTTACACATTTCAAAAATAAATCGAACACATTTTTGTATTCTTTTGAAAAAGAAATTAACTCTTCATTTATATATTCGCATTTGTGCGTTTCTATCTCCAATGCTTCATTGTATAAATCCTCTTGGGTATATAAATAACTAGCGTCCTTATTAGGGGGATATACCAAGCTTTGAATTTTTTTTGAAGGTTTAGAGTAAGGCTGGTTCATTTCGTTAAAATACACACAATACTGTTCAAAAATGTGCATTATGATGGCATTGGTTGGTCGACAATTATCAAGTAAATGACATTTATAAAAACTAGAAAAAATATATTTTTCATAAGCTGGGAAAAGTTTAGCTCTTCTTCCCACTGTTGACATAGCCGACCCGTATATATCATCTACGTATAAAAGCAATGCACATGGAAGAATTTGTGGAACCATCTCATCAGCACATTCATATCTGAAGTTAATTCCGTTGACATCTTTCTCTTTTTTAGCCTCAATATGTTCAGTTATAACATTAGCTATTTCATCAAGATTTGAAGAAACATACTCAAAGCCGTATATGTTTTCTGAAATGTATGAACAAACATTTGAAGTGAAATGTTTGGAATCAATATAAGAAATGCTATTCTCGTTACCAAAATAAGCTTTATTAAAATTTTCGCAGAAATCCAACAAGGTTTGCTCTTCGGAGGTTGTTGCATTAATGATTTTCAATTTACTTAATGCTTTATCTTCTAAATTGCGTTGTATTTCATTCCTGAGGCTTAGTTTACACTTGTGTTGTGCAACATAATGTAACAAAATAACATCATATAAACACAGGTCCAACAAGCTCTTGTAAAATTCCTCAATCCTTTTTTCATAAACTTCTTCAGGCGCACGCAGATTTAATAAGTTTTTGTTTCTACTTAGAGAACTATTATGCAAATATTTCTCAAAAACATCATTAAAATTATCAAAAATTGGATTCATAATATTATCCTCTCCTTAAGTTCTATTCTAAACCATAAAAAAGTCAATTTTTTAAAGAAATCTGCTATTAAATTAATGAAACTCGTTTGTATAGATTGCAAAAAGTGTCAGCATTTTATCAATTTCTTTGTTTTAAGAATCAAAGATAAAAATGTATTCCAAGTCATTTTTCTTTGCTTCTTTTCGAGTGAAAGAATCGTGAATTTACTCACTCCGATTAACT
>JAZOPS010000056.1:0-19282 GCA_045655645.1 Candidatus Fimenecus sp. | reverse complement strand
TTTGCTGCAATCTGACGAACTGGCTCTTCAATTGCTTTAAGAACAATTTTAACGCCTGTTTTGAAGTCTGCATCTTCTGTATCAAGAAGAACTGATGCTGCTTTGATTGCGCCGAGAAGAGCAACACCACCACCTGCAACTGTACCTTCTTCAACAGCTGCTTTTGTAGCTGCGAGAGCGTCTTCGATGCGGAGTTTCTTTTCTTTCATTTCTGTTTCAGTAGCAGCACCAACACGGATAACTGCAACACCACCTGCAAGCTTTGCAAGGCGTTCTTGAAGCTTTTCACGGTCAAAGTCTGATGTTGTTTCTGCAATCTGAGATTTGATTTGACCGATTCTGCCGTTAATTGCATCAACGTCGCCAGCACCATCAACGATAATTGTATTTTCTTTTGAAATCTTAACCTGTTTTGCACGGCCAAGCTGGAAGAGTTGTGTATCTTTGAGTTCAAGACCAAGGTCTGATGTGATTACCTGACCACCTGTGAGAATTGCGATATCCTGAAGCATTTCTTTTCTTCTGTCGCCAAAGCCCGGTGCTTTAACAGCAACGCAAGTGAATGTGCCACGAAGTTTGTTAACAAGGATTGTTGAGAGTGCTTCGCCTTCGATGTCTTCTGCAACGATTACAAGTTTCTTACCAGCCTGAACGATTTGTTCAAGTAATGGAAGAATTTCTTGAATGTTGCCGATTTTCTTATCTGTGATAAGAATGAGAGCGTCGTCGATAACTGCTTCCATCTTATCTGTGTCTGTTACCATATAAGGTGAGATGTAACCGCGGTCAAACTGCATACCTTCAACTACATCACTATATGTTTCGCTTGTTTTTGATTCTTCAATTGTGATAACGCCATCAGCTGTAACCTTTGCCATTGCATCTGCAATAAGGTTACCAACATATTCGTCTGCTGCTGAAACTGTTGCAACTCTTGCAATATCTTCTGTTGAAGCAACAGGTTTTGCATTTTTAAGTACTTCTTCAACAACTGCGTTAACTGCTGCCTGCATACCCTTTTTAACTACCATTGGGTTTGCGCCTGCTGCAACGTTTTTCATACCTTCACGAACGAGAGCCTGAGCAAGAAGAGTTGCTGTTGTTGTACCGTCACCTGCAACATCGTTTGTCTTTGTTGCAACTTCTTTAACAAGCTGTGCACCCATATTTTCGAATGCATCTTCAAGTTCAACTTCTTTTGCGATTGTAACACCATCGTTTGTAATAAGTGGTGCGCCATATTTTCTGTCAAGAACTACGTTTCTACCCTTTGGACCGAGTGTAATTTTAACTGTATTGCTTAATTTATCAATACCTGTTTGAAGAGCTTTTCTTGCTTCTTCACCATAAATAATCTGTTTAGCCATAGTGTGTATTCCCTCCGATTATTCTACAATAGCAAGAATTTCTGATTGACGAACGATTGTGTATTCCTCGTTATCCATCTTAACTTCTGTGCCTGAATATTTGCCTGTGATTACCTTGTCACCGACTTTAACATACATTTTGATTTCGTTACCGTCAACAAATCCGCCAGGACCAACTGCAACAACCTCAGATATCTGTGGTTTTTCTTGAGTAGCAGCTGTGAGCACGATTCCGCTCTTTGTTGTTTCTTCCATTTCGCATGATTTGAGAACAACTCTATCTGCAAGTGGTTTAATAGTCATTTTATATTACCTCCATAAAGAATTATAAATTACAAGTTTTTAGCACTCTCATCTTTCGAGTGCTAATTATATTTTAGCCACTTTTTTCCAAAAGGTCAAGTCTTTTATGTAAATTTAATAGATATTTAATATTTTATTTTTACCTATCTCTCCCTCCGTCTGCTATCGCAGACACCTCCCTCGTCAGAGGGAGGCGTAATCAGTTTTATTTATATCAATCCAAAGCTCACTGTTAACGCTTTATTTATTTTATTCATATCGTTAGTTGACAAATTACCCATTCGTTCTTTAAGGCGTTGTTTATCGATTGTTCTGACCTGTTCAAGCAATACCACTGAATCTTTACTGAGTCCGCATTGATTTCCATTAACACTTATATGAGTCGGTAAACGGGATTTTTCTTGTTGGCTTGTAATTGCCGCTGCAATCACAGTTGGGCTATATTTATTGCCAACATCATTCTGGACTATAAGTACAGGTCTTACTCCACCTTGCTCTGAACCCACAACAGGACTTAAATCAGCGTAATATATGTCCCCTCTTTTAACATTCATTTTCTGTATCACTCCTTTGTTTTTATTTTTACCTTTAAAATGCATAATTAAACATTTAAGATAAAATTTAGGGAGTAATACATATTATGAAGTTTCTATTCAGTCTGTCCCACTGTGTATTCAAAATTTTCAAAGTGCAAAACATCTGCACCATCAATAGTGAGTTTTATAAAATGTTTCGTTTCTTTTTCTACATATAACTTACACAGATGTTTTTCAGTATTATAAGTATATACAAGTTGATTTGTGATATTATCAATTTGTGGTGTTGTACCTTGCACATTGTTTATACAAGTTTCAAGTGCATTGCAAATCATATTAAATGGCAATTTATTCCCCACAAGGCTTATTGACAAATCATTAAAACTGACTTGATATTCACCATTGCGACAGACAATTTCGGTTCCATTTATTGTTTCAGGTGCTACAAAATCAAAATAAAGAGCGTCAGATACAACATAATGAGCATTGCCACAAATCTCAATATTATTGATTTTGGTTTTCACCACAGTATTAAAGCCACTGATATTCAGTGGCTCTTTTTCTAAATCCTTTGTTTTCAATGTCCCGCATCCACCAAGCAAAAGAATGCAAAATAAAATGCAAAGGACTTTTTTCATATTATTCTACCTTTATTCAAATTTTGAGAGTACACTTGGTAACTCACCAAGCATTAAAGATGGCGTATTACCCATCATTGAATATTTTTCTGTCACCTTATCGCCAACTATTCCGTGAATTTTTACGCCTGCCATAGTGCTTTTAAAAGGTTCAATACCTTGCGCTATGAAAGATGCAATTATTCCGCCAAGTACATCCCCCGTGCCACCAGTTGCCATTCCGGGATTGCCTGTATTGTTAACATAGATATCATCATACTCTGTGCACCCCACAAGAGTTGACGCGCCTTTAAGCACGAGAATGGATTTATGAGCTCTTGTAAAGCTTTTTACCACTGCTCCACGATTTTCCTGAATACTTCCCACGCTAACCCCCGCTATTCTTGACATCTCTTTTGGATGTGGTGTGAGAATCACAGTTGATTTTGCGCTATCTATTATATCTATATTATTTTCTAAACAATTTATGCCATCAGCATCAAGAATTACGGGCACTTGCGAATTTTTAATAACAAATTCTGTTACAGCTTTTGTATCATCATCACAACCCATTCCGCATCCCACAAGTACACAAGAACATTTTGACAACTCTTTTTCAATGCGTTTGATTGCATTTTGTGAAATTCGACCCATTTTATTGCTTTCAAGAGGAATCAAAATCTGCTCATAGGTTTTTGGTGCAATAGCACTATAAGCCACTGCGGGAAAAGCGATTTTCACAAGCCCTGCACCACTATTAACTGCACCTTGTGACGCGAAATATACGGCATTAGGCATTTCATAACTTCCACCAATCACGAGCACCGTACCGAAAGCACCTTTATGGCTTTCTGCATCGCGCTTATAAAAAAAAGCTTTAATTTCATCCGTACTCATTGTGAAAAGGGTTGCATTGACCTCTGCAAAGCATTTTTCAGGGATACCAATTGGTGCTACGACAACTTTGCCACAACTTTCAATTGATGGCTTTAACACATGGACGGGTTTAAGCACTAAAACCGCGATTGTCATATCTGCTTTTATATGTGAAGATGTGAGTTTTCCGCTATCGCCTTCTAATCCACTTGGGACATCAATACTTACAACAGTTGCAGAAGAAAGATTGATTTTATTGAAAAGCTCTGCAATCTTTTCATTTGGCTCACCTTTAAATCCAACACCAAAAATACAATCCACAATAATTTGAGCATTCTCAAAGTATTTATCAGTTGTCACATCATAATGAACAACCGTAATCCCCATGGCTCTAATTCGCGAGAGCATTTCAGACGACTCTTCATCAGCAGGAAGTCCCATAGTCATCATTACAGTTGGGTTATAACCATATTCAGAAAGTTTTCGTGCAATGACGAATCCGTCACCGCCATTTTTACCCTTACCACACACAACGAGAACATTTCTCTTATTGGTATTTTCAAAAGTCTGACGGATAATTCTCGCACAATAAGAGCCTGCATTCTCCATAAGCTGAAGATATGAAATTCCGCTTTCATTTGCAAGTCTCTCTACTTTTCTTGTGTTTTCAACTGTAAGAACTCTCATTAAATTCACTCCACATATAATATGTAAATATAATATCACAAGCAAAGAAAAAAGGAAAGAGTTTAAACTCTTTCCTTTAACTTTTAATTAGAGAACATAGATAGTTACTCCACGGTCGCCCCATTGACGACATTGACTTACACTATTCATGTAAAGGTCAACTGTGTAATAACCCTTTTTAGCAAATCCGCCTGTGTCTTCAGCGACCGCATAGCCATAAACAACACCGTCGTTTGACACAATCCACATTTCTGTTCCATAAGGAATCTGTTTTGGATTAACTGCCACACGACCTGGCATTACCGCCTTGCCTGTTGCAGTTTTTCCACCTGGTTCACAATAAGCTGCTGCTCGACCTGTGATTTTATACTTATACTCAGTTGGAATATTATTCTCACCGATAGTATATTTTGATGGAAGTGTCATTTCTGAAATGGGGTTGCCATTCTTTTCAATTCTGCTATTACCTAACTTTTGAAGCGTACCTACTGTTGTAACCTGTGTAACAGGATTCTTTGTAACAGTTTCACTTACAAATGATGTTTCTGCAACTTCACCATTAACAACCTTGTCTTTATAGACAACTGTCTTAGTTCCGTCAACACCCTTTGTTGTGATTTTAGATGTACCTTTTGTCATTGATGCAGATTTAACTGTTTTCTTTGAGAATGGAATCTTCTCACTTGCTTCTCTTGTTACATATTCTACTCTGAGAACATCAATTGTGAGATTGTGAGAAAGTTCAGTTTCTGCTGTTGGAACAACTTCATCATCACTATCAAGAATTATATTCTGTTCAGCGAGTAAATCGCCAACAGTTTTAGCAGTTGATTTCACCTCTCTTGTTTCGCCGTCAACATTAATTGTAAGGTCATAAGAATTAAGAATTACAACCTCCATATTGTTCGTCACAACAGCTTTTACATTGGCACTTGAAACAAGTTTGTCTGAAAGCACAACGCCTTGACTCTCGATAAGTTCTGCAACAGTTCCTGCAAAAACAGTATCTACAATATTTCCGTCAGCATGAATAAATCTAACTTTGCTTGCACGGCAGATTACGATTTCGCTCTGTGCACCTGCTGTGAAATTATCAAGTATGAGTTTATCTTGCTCTGACAATTCAATTTTTGCTTCTTCCACAACAGCATAAGCATCTTTTAAAGTTGTTTCTACTCTTGTGATTTGTGAGCCTTCATAGATATCAACTATATAAGTCTCACCGCTGGCTGCGAAAACTGTACCTGCACATAAAACGACTAAAGCCATTATAAGTGCAAGAACTCGAAATGGTACACGAGTTGCTTTCGCACGCTCAATGATATTTTTTATCATCATTCTGCTCCTTTAATAAGCTGTGTCAACCTTTGCCCTTTGGCAAAGTGCTCACCCCAAACATAACTTTGAAAAGCATATTCAAGGCTCACTTAACGCACAACCGTTATTCTCGCTTTGTGACTTTTGACATTATATTCAAACGCAAATAAAAAGTCAAATTTTTTTCAAAATGTTTTTTGTGTAATTTGTCCAAAAACGCAAGTCAATTTTTGACTGAATATCCCAAAGAACCCCTGTTTTCCACAATATATAGTGTTTTTGCCTACCCCCTTTGTAATATTTTTTGTGAGATTTTTAAAAAACGAGCAAATTATTACAAAATGGTTACAAAATTTACGGTTTTTGAAACATTTTCACCTATATTCTATGTGAAAATTTTAGAAAATATTCCTGTTTTTTACTATACTATTATATATAGGGGTTTTTCAGTAGTTTTTAACATAAAAAAAGACAGAAAATTAATTCTGTCTTTTAGTATTTATTCATTTTACACAAAAACTGACTGTATCAATATCATATAGAGTATTGTACCCACACCTATACTCAAAAGGTTGTTTCGTTTCCACAGATGTAAAATCACCACTGTTGCGCCAGCAATCAGTTCAGGTAATCCAAAAGGAAACTCTGTTGGTGTTATACCTTTTAAACAATAGACCACTAACATTCCTATTACTGCAGGTGGCAACACCTTGCCAAGATATTCAACCGTTTTAGGAATTTTTTTGTTATCTGGGAATAAAACAAATGGAATCGCACGAGTAATAAATGTAGTTATTGCAACCAAGGCTATTATAATTACTGAACGCCAAAAAGATACGGGAAGATTAGTCATTTGTAGTATCCCCCTTCTTTTGCTCAATTCTATGGTTTGCAAGAAGAACAATCATAACAACTATCATTGTTGGAAGAATGAAACTATCTTTGCCAAAAATAAGCAAACTAATTACACTTGCAACCACACCCACAATCGCAGGAAAGCGGTTTTTCTTCTGAAGCCATTGTTCAACAAAGATTACGATAAACAACGCTGTCATGGCAAAATCGATGCCAGTAGAATTAAACGGAATAATAGTTCCCACAACTGCACCAATTATTGACCCGATTACCCAATAAGATTGGTCAAGAGTTGCAATTGCAAATAAGAATTTGCCTTCGTCAACATTTTCAGGTGTTTTTGTAAGAAAATACAGAGAATAGGTTTCGTCAGTCAATGAGAAAATCATATAAGGCTTTTTCTTGCCTGATACCTTAAATTTATCAAGAAGTGAAAGTCCATAGAAAATATGGCGAACATTAACCATAAAGGTTAAAAACACAACTTGCAAAAGACTGACAGAAGGCTCAAAGAAATTCACAGCGAGATATTGCCCCGACCCTGCATAAACAAGCAAACTCATAATCCCAGCCCAGACAAAATTATAACCTTTATCTGCAAACATAACGCCAAAGGCTATACCTATAAAAAGATAGCCTGTCATTACTGGTATTGTGTGTGGAAACGCCGCTTTAAACGCAGCTTTATATGAGTTTTGCTTTTCCAAAATCATCACCGTGAATGATTGTACTACTTTCGCAAATTTAAGTCAATAAAAAAGCAGCACCCACTTTCGTGAGTGCTGTAATTTTTGAAATAATGAAATTATCTCTTTGAGAACTGAGGTGCACGACGAGCGCCTTTGAGACCGTATTTCTTTCTTTCCTTCATTCTTGGGTCTCTTGTTAAGAAACCTGCCTTCTTGAGTTCAGGACGAAGATTTTCGTCATACTGAAGAAGAGCACGTGAAAGACCGTGACGGATAGCACCAGCCTGGCCTGTAACACCGCCGCCGCCTACACGGCAAACGATATCGAATTTATCAGCTGTTCCTGTAAGAGCAAGAGGCTGACGAACGATGAGTTTAAGTGTTTCAAGACCGAAATAATCGTCGATATCTCTGTCGTTGATTGTGATTTTACCTGTACCTGCATATACACGAACACGAGCTACAGATTTCTTTCTTCTACCAGTACCGTAGAAATATGGATTTGTTTCGTACATAATTTATAGCCTCCCTTTCTTAGAATTCTCTTGTTTCTGGCTTCTGAGCAGCATGCTTGTGCTCTGAACCACGGTATACACGAAGACGAGTAAGAGCTTCACGACCAATTACTGTATCAGGAATCATACCCTTAACAGCTTTTGTAACTGCGAACTCTGGCTTTGTTTGCATAAGAGTCTTATACTTAACTTCTTTCATGTTACCAACATAACCTGTGTGATGATAGTACATTTTCTGTTCAAGCTTGTTACCTGTAAGAACAACTTTCTCAGCATTGATGATGATTACATGGTCACCACAGTCAGCGTGAGGAGTGAATGTTGGCTTGTGCTTACCTCTAAGAAGAACAGCAGCTTCAGCAGCTACGCTACCGAGAGTTTTGCCTGCTGCGTCAAGCACATACCAGTTACGGGTAATATCGCCCTTTTTTGGCATATAAGTTGACATAGAACTTTACCTCCGAATAATATTTTTTCATTGCTCGAGAATTATATCAAAGGGAAAGCACAATGTCAACACATTTTTTCGAAAATTTAATGAGATAAATATAAATCTTTGTTTTTCTTTCTTTTTCTTCGTTTTTTATATATTTTTCTTTTTTATTATTTTTGAAAATATTTGTTTACTTTTACATATATTTGATATAAAATATTGTAAAGTGTCACAAAGGAGGTTTTCAAGTGCAAAAGTTGTTAAGTCTTGTTCGTGCAGCAGTTGATAAATATGATATGATTGAAGATGGCGACAAAATCGGCGTTTGCGTTTCTGGTGGTAAAGACAGCGTTGTTATGCTTTTATGTCTTATCAACTTAAAGATATTTTATCCTAAAAAATTCAACCTTTGTGCCATTACACTTGACCCTGTTTTTCACGGCAAAAATGCAGACTATTCTGAAATCGAGAAAATCTGCAAAGATAACAACATCGAGTATTGCATAAAGAGAACTGAACTTTATCACATAATCTTTGAAGAGAGAAAAGAGAGTAATCCTTGCAGTTTGTGTGCGAGAATGCGTCGCGGACTACTTCACGACACAGCAAAGGAATTAGGTTGCAATAAAATAGCACTTGGTCATCATCTTGATGATGCCGCTGAAACTTTTATTATGAATTTGTTCGGCAATGGTCGTGCGGAATGCTTCTCACCTGTTTCATATCTTTCACGAAAAGATTTATATATGATTAGACCAATGGTATTTGCTTATGAAACTGACATTACAAGAGTTGCAAACAAAGAGAATGTACCTATTGTAAAAAGCGAGTGTCCCGCTGACGAAAAGACCAACAGAGAAGACACCAAAAATCTTCTTGCAGATTTAGAGAAACGCTACCCTGCTCTGCGTCAAAAAATTGTAGGTGGAATGCAAAGGGGCAACATCAGCAATTGGGGTATTGGTGAGTAATACCTATTATATATAAAGTTGTTGAAATTGATATAACAATGTGATAAAATCAATATATAAAAGAAAAGGGAGGTTATTCCATGGATATTCTTAACTGCAAACTTATTAAGGCAGAGGCAAAATCATTTATTAGTCAGGACAGAAAGTGGCTCACAATGGCACTTGCTTGTCTTCCATTAGTGTTAATTAATGGTGCTATTTCGGGTGGATTTAATATTGCTCTTCAATTCAGTGAAAATGGCGATGTTTCTTCTTCAAGTTTTTCAAGCGGTTCAAGCTTTGTAGCTTGGTTACTTGTTCCATTTATGATTGGTGCGGCAGGTTATTTTCTTAACCATCTTCGTGGAATGAATCCTGATTGGAAGAGCCTTTACCGTGAAGGTCTTGACAACTATGGTACATATTTTAAGGTCGGCGTAGTTACTGACATTTTTATAGCTCTTTGGACATTCTTGCTTATCATTCCAGGTATTATTAAAACTTATGAGTGGTATTTTGTTCATCAGATTATTCACGACAACCCAAATCTTGATGGTAAACAAGCAAGAGATTTGAGCAAGAGAATGACAGATGGTTTCAAATCAGACATCTTTATTATGAATCTTTCATTCTTCTTTTGGCTTATTCTTTCAGTATTTACACTTGGCATTGCTTATCTCTATGTTGGACCTTATATGGCTTGCACAAGTGCTATGTATTATGAAAACTTAAAGCACCACGCAATTATGAGCGGTATTGCAAGTCCTGAAGAATTCGGTATTCTTCCAGTTGTAGAAGAAACAACAGAGACTGAATATGAAATCCCTGTTGTTCCATCATACATAGAAGAAGCTGTTGTTGATATTTCAAATGAAGAAATTGAAGAAATCGGTTCTGCAGTAGAAGAAGCATTCGAAGAACAAATTGAAGTAGTCCATGAAGAAATCGTTGTAGAAGACGAATCAAATATATAAGAATAATATTTGGAATCGGGCATTAATAAGTGTCCGATTCTATTATCATATTTCGGAGGCGTTATATATGAAATATGTCGTAGTTTTATACGACGGAATGGCTGATTATCCCGTTCCACAATTTGACGGCAAGACACCTATGATGTTAGCAAACAAGCCTAATTTTGACTCACTTGCAAAAAAAGGTACAGTTGGTCTTGTAAAGACTGTTCCTGATGGAATGAAACCAGGCAGTGACGTGGCTAATATGAGTGTTATGGGCTTTGACCCATCAATTTACTATACAGGCAGAAGTCCACTTGAGGCTGCAAGCATTGGTGTTGACCTTAAAGACACAGATGTTACTCTTCGTTGTAATGTGGTTACTCTTTCTGATGAAGAGAAATATGAAGATAAGACAATGGTTGACTATTGTGCTGACGATATTTCAACAGAAGAAGCAGAAAAGATTATTGCTACTGTGCAAGAACATTTTGGCAACGATATTTACAAGTTTTATAGTGGTGTAAGTTACCGTCATTGTCTTGTTTGGGATAAAGGTACAACTGACCTTGGCAATATGACTCCCCCACACGATATTTCAGGCAGAGTTGTGGGCGAATATCTTTCAACAAGCGAAAACGCAACTGACCTTATCAGAATGATGAAAGAAAGTTACGATTTACTTAAAGACCACCCTGTTAATATTGAGAGAATCAAGAATGGTAAGCGTCCTGCAAACTCAATTTGGCTTTGGGGCGAAGGCAAAAAGCCTGCACTTTCACCATTTGAAGAATTATATGGCATCAAGGGTGCTGTAATTTCAGCTGTTGACCTTCTCAAGGGTATCGGTAAATGTGCAAAGATGGAAACACCTGATGTAGAAGGTGCAACAGGTTACATAGACACTAACTTTGTAGGCAAAGCAGAAGCTGCAGTTGAAGCACTCAAAAATGGTTGCGACTATGCATACATTCACATTGAAGCTCCTGACGAATGCGGTCACAGACGCGAAGCAGAAAACAAAGTTCGTGCAATCGAAATTATTGATGAACAGGTATTGCCAATAATCTTTGACGGTTTGAAAGATTATGATGACTACAAAATTATGATTCTTCCTGACCACCCAACACCAATTGTTACTGCAACTCATGCATCTGACCCTGTGCCATTTATGATTTATCATAAGAACAATGAGGTTAATGGTGTTGATACAATCAACGAAGAAACTGCAAAAGCAACAGGTCTTTTCGTTGAGAGTGGCGTTGCACTCATGAAGAAATTTTTGGAGGACTAATTAAATGAGTTATAACAGAGATACAATTTGCGTTCAGGGTGCTTATCAGCCAAAGAACGGTGAGCCAAGAGTACTCCCAATTGTGCAGAGTACAACATTTAAATATGATACAAGTGAGGCTATGGCAAAGCTTTTTGACCTTGAGCCAGGTTATATGTACACTCGTCTTGCAAACCCTACAAGTGATATGGTTGCACAGAAAATCACAATGCTTGAAGGTGGCGTTGTAGGCGTTCTCACATCTTCAGGTCAGGCTGCAAACTTCTTCTCACTTATTAACATTATGGGTGCGGGCGACCACTTTGTTTCAGCGGCTACAATTTACGGCGGCACATTCAACCTTTTCAATGTTACAATGAGAAAACTTGGCATTGATGTTACATTTGTTGACCCAAATGCAAGCGAAGAAGAAATTCAGGCTGCATTCAAGCCTAACACAAAGGCACTTTTTGGCGAGACAATTGCAAATCCATCACTTGACATTCTCGACATTGAAAAGTTCGCAAAGATTGCACATGCTAACGGTGTTCCACTTATTATTGACAACACATTCCCAACACCAATTAACTGCCGTCCATTTGAATTTGGTGCTGATATTGTTACTCATTCTACAACAAAGTATATGGAAGGTCACGCAAACATTATCGGCGGTGCAGTTATTGACAGTGGTAATTTTGATTGGGAACAGAATGACAAATTCTCAGGTCTTACACAGCCTGATGATAGCTATCACGGTGCTGTTTATACGAAGGATTTCGGCAAAGCAGGTTATATTACAAAAATCGTCGCTCAACTTCTTCGTGACTACGGTTCAACTCCTGCTCCACAGAACTCATATTACCTTAACTTAGGTCTTGAAACACTCCATCTTCGTATGGAAAGACATTGCTCTAATGCTCTTGCAGTTGCTAAATATCTTGAAAACAATGACAAGATTTCTTGGGTTAACTACCCTGCTCTTCCCGGCAACAAGTATTATGACCTTGTTCAGAAATACATGCCAAATGGCACTTGTGGTGTTGTTTCATTCGGTGTTAAGGGTGGCAGAGATGCAGCTGAAAAGTTTATGAATTCACTTAAACTTGCAGCAGTTGTTACTCACGTTGCAGATGCTAGAACTTGTGTGCTTCACCCTGCTTCTTCAACTCACAGACAGTTAAGCGACCAAGAATTAGTTGAATGTGGTGTATCACCTGACCTTATCAGATTCTCAGTTGGTATTGAGAATGTCCAAGACATTATCGCAGATATTGAACAGGCACTCAGCAATATATAAATGCAAAATGCAAAGCGCAAAGCGCAAAATTAAAGGGACGATTTAATCGTCCCTTATTTTTATTATTCAACAAACTCGAAATCTGTTGCATGATAATATATATTGGATTTTTCTACAAAAATATTAACAAAATCTTTATCATATATAGGTACGGAATAATCAACTTCCATAATCGAAAATTCATATCGTTCTGCATCAGTTCCAGCAGCGAAAAATATGTTTATATTCTCTCCATACCCACTCGTTGAATATAAACCTAATTTTGAAATATCTGCGCCTGTTCCACCCACTAAATCCATTCGATTTTTGAATAGTTTATTTTGTTTGAATAACACCACATACGAACTTTCGTTATCGTAATAAAGATATGCTGAATAATCACCTTTCATTTCAAAGTTAGCATAAATCGGTTTTTCTATATTAAACATGTTGCTTGTTTCGGTAGCAATTGAATCTAAATCATATACTTCAAATGAGTTAGTATATACATAAATGAGATAAGACACAAAAATACTTATCAATAAAACCAATGCAAGAATAAGTGCTAACATTTTCTTTGATTTTGATTTTTTTAGTGATTTAACAATAATCTCATTTGATATTGTAGGCATTTTGTCTTCGCTGATTCTTTCGCCATTAAGAATTTCTGTTACTGAAACGCCTAATTTTTCAGCAAGTGGAATTAATATTGAAACATCAGGTGCACTCCTGCCTGTTTCCCACTTTGAAACGGCTTTATCGGTAATATTAAGTTTTTCTGCTAAATCTTTTTGGTTATAACCCAATTCTTTTCTGCGTTGTGAAATAAATTTTCCTATTCTTATATTATCCATAAAACCTACCTCCTACTTAAAAATAACACAAATCAATTAAAAAGTCACCCTACTAGCAGTAGAATGAATAAAGAAATGGCGGGAGCAAGCCCCCGCCCTACTATTATTATTCAAATTATGGTTTTGCTGGTCTTGCTGGTTTATAACTACAAGTACCACAAATTCTGTCACCTGCATCACCCGCTGCTGTTACAATGTAACCATGTTCATTAAGACCTGTTGGAATATACTGTGCTGCATAAATTTTAACATCAGGGTGCTTTTCATAGAGAAGTTTAACACCAACATCAGATGCGAAAATGCACATAACTTTAATGTTTGTGCAACCCTCTTTTTTGAGATAATCAATCGACGCATCAACACTACCACCTGTTGCAAGAGCAGGGTCAACGATAACTACAGGACCCTTTGCGATGTCAACTGGCATTTTATAGTAATAAGTTACAGGCAACAATGTTTTTTCATCTCTATAAAGACCGATATGACCTACCTTTGCAGTTGGAGAAAGTCGACGAAGACCTTCAACCATACCAAGCCCTGCACGAAGAATTGGAACAATTGTGAAATCCTCTGCAAGTACAGGTGAATCAAAGTCTGCAAGTGGTGCCTGAATTGGTACTAATTTTGTTTTAAGGTCTTTAAGTGCCTCATAACCCATAAGCATTGTAAGCTCATCAACAATTTCGCAGAATTCCTTTGACCCTGTGTTAATATCACAAAGGTGTGTTACTTTATGAGCAACCAAAGGATGGTCGTTAAAGCTAGTTAAATTCTTTGTAAAATCTGACATAATAACGCCTCATTTCAAAATACTTTATCTTATTCATAATAACATATTTATATGTTTTTGGCAAGATATTTACAAATTGACACTAAAAATTGCGTATGATATAATTATTTTGTAGAAACCATATTAAAGGAGCAATATTATGGCTAAAATTATTGTTAGCGGTTGTCTTTTAGGTTGCGATTGCCGTTATAAAGGTGATAACTGCAAATGTGACGAATTATTGGCATTAGCAAACACACATACACTTATTCCTGTTTGTCCTGAACAGTTAGGTGGACTTTCAACACCCCGTGACCCTGCTGAAATTGTTGGTGACAAGGTTATAAGCAACCACGGCAAAGATGTTACCTATGAATATACAAAAGGTGCAGAATTGGCTCTTTATATTGCAAAAGTCAACCATGCAGATACAGTAGTTTTCAAAGCAAATAGTCCTTCTTGCGGTAAGGGCATAATTTATGACGGAACATTCACAGGCAACAAAACAGAAGGCAATGGAATTGCTGCTGAAATGTTCTTAAATGCTGGATTTTCTGTTTTTACTGAAAACGAAATCCCTGAACTCAAAAACTTCTTATCAGACATAAATTGAGTTTTAATCAAAATTATTGACAAAAAACCACAATATGTGGTATACTACACAAGATGACTTGACAATATTAAATATTGCAAAAAAATATCGGCAAGATAAGTGTGTAGCATATTACATAAGCTTTCTGTTGCATATAAACCTTGTCTATATTGACAAGGTTTTTATTTTTGTTGTCGAGCAAAAAATTTTAAGAGGAGTTGTTCTTATGAAACTCATTTATGATGTAAACGACCGCCCAGGTTTAAGCAAAACTCTGCTCTTTGCTTTCCAGCAGATGATTGCAATTATGGCGGCAACATTGCTTGTTCCAATGCTTATGTCAGGCTTTGCTATGAGCAACGGCAACACACTTTCTTTTGACCCTGCTGCAGCACTTTTCGGTGCAGGTATCGGTACACTTTTCTACACATTTGCTACTAAGCGCAGAAGTCCTGTTTTCCTTGGTTCTTCTTTCACATTCCTTGGTGCTTATGCAGCAATCATCGGTATGAACTATGGCTACTGGGGTGTTATTATTGGTATCACTCTTGCAGGTCTTGTTTATGCTGTTCTTGCAGTTATTATCAAACTTGTTGGTTCAGGTTGGGTTAACAAACTTATGCCTGCTGTAATTGCTGGTCCTATTGTTACTATTATCGGTCTTTCACTTTCAAGCACAGCTACTGGTTGGATGTCAACTAATGGTGGCACTGATTATAATCTTGTAACAATTCTTGTTGGTGCAATTACATTCTTTGCTATTGTTATTGTATCTGTTAAGGGTTCAAAAAATCTTCGCCTTATTCCTTTCATTATCGGTGTTGGCGCAGGTTACATTGTTGCTCTTATTCTCACTCTTATCGGCAACGCTGCTGATATTGCTGCTCTTCAGATTCTCAGTTTTGACTCATTCAAAGCAGCATTTGAACCATTCACAATTCAGTCAATCGTTGATTATCCTAAGTTTACATTCCTTCAGGCACTCACACATAAGGTTGACGGTGTTCTTCCTATTGATGGTGCAGCTGTTGGTAACATTGCTATTACATTCGTTCCAATCGCTATTGTTGAACTTGCACAGCACATTGCTGACCACAAAAACCTTGGTAACCTTATCGGTAAAGACCTTATTAAAGACCCAGGTCTTGACAGAACACTTATCGGTGACGGTGTAGGTTCAATTATCGGTGGTTTCTTCGGTGGTGCTGCTAACACAACATACGGCGAATCAATCGGTTGTGTTGCTATTACAAAGAACGCTTCTGTTATTTCAATCATCACAGCTGGTTTTGGTTGTATGATTCTTTCATTCTTCACACCATTCGTTGCTCTTATCAACTCAATTCCTAAATGCGTAATGGGTGGCGCTTGCGTTGCTCTTTATGGTCTTATTGCAGTTTCTGGTCTTTCAATGCTTAAAGATGTTGACCTTGGAAAGAGCAAGAATCTCTATATTGTAAGTGCAATTCTTGTTATCGGTATCGGTGGCCTTTCACTTAACTTTGGTTTCAACCCAATTACAAACGGACCACTTGTTCAGGTTACAGCTCTTGCAACTGCTCTCATCTTCGGTATCATCACTAACTTAATCGTTAGTACAGGTAAAGACAAAAGCGAAGAAGACGACGCTGAATAATTAATAGTTTACCAATTCTTAAAAAATGAAGCAGTAACATTAATGTTACTGCTTTATTTTTATTATTTTTCTAAAACATCTGCAATTCGTTTACTTGCAAATCCATCGCCATAAGGATTACTTGCAAGACTCATTTTATCATATTCTGCTTTATTTTCAAGCAACTCTTTAAAACTATTATAAATCGTTTCTTCATCAGTACCTACAAGTTTCAAAGTACCTGCGGCAATTCCCTCGGGACGCTCGGTTGTATCTCTCATTACAAGAACAGGTTTGCCGAGTGACGGTGCTTCTTCCTGAACTCCGCCACTATCAGTTAAAATCAAATAACAACGAGAAAGGAAATTATGAAAATCAAGAACATCTAAGGGTTCAATAATATGAATTCTATCACAATCACCAAGTTCCTCGTTTGCTGCTTTTCTGACAACAGGGTTCATATGAATAGGATAAATTGCCTTCACATCGGGATTTTCATCCATAATACGACGAATTGCTCTGAACATTTGGTGCATTGGTTCGCCAAGGTTTTCTCTTCTGTGTGCAGTTATAACGATAAGTCTGCTACCCTCTGCCCATTCAAGTTCAGGATGCTTGTAATCTGCTCTTACGGTAGTTTTCAAAGCATCAATAGCCGTATTACCTGTAACATAAATTGTGCTCTCGTCTCTACCCTCTTTAAGAAGATTATTCTTTGACATTTCAGTAGGGGCAAAATTATATTTTGACACTATGCTCACTGCTTGACGATTAAATTCTTCAGGGTATGGAGAATAAATATTATATGTTCGCAAGCCAGCCTCAACATGTCCAACAGGAATCTGAAGATAGAAACAAGCAAGCGCTGTTACAAAGGTCGTTGATGTATCACCATGAACAAGAACAACATCCGGCTTAACTTCTTCAAGCACCTCTTTTATGCGAACAAGAATATTTGTTGTAATATCAAAGAGTGTTTGCTTATCCTTCATGATTGAAAGGTCATAATCAGGCACAACCTGAAATGCGTCAAGCACTTGGTCAAGCATCTGACGATGCTGACCTGTCACACACACAACTGTTTTAATTTTTTCTCTTGATTTAAGCTCGTTTACAAGCGGGCACATTTTAATTGCCTCAGGTCTTGTACCAAAAACAAGCATTACTGTTTTCATTTTACTCACCTATTATAATCTGTAAACACCTGGAAGGTCCACAATTTTTCTTGTATCAAGAACAATTTTACCTTTGAGTTTATCTACATTTTCTTTAATTTCATCATGACCCACAAGAATTACTACTAATTCTGAATCCTCAAGGAATTTATCTAAATCGTGGTACTGATTATCAACTATATCCTTAGTAATATACGGGTCATAAACCTTGAGTTGAGGAGCTAAGTGCTTATCCTGACACTCAAGAAGTTGAAGTGTTGGTGACTCTCTATAGTCATCAACATTTTCTTTATATGTAAGCCCGTAAAGACCTACTTTTGAGAAATCGGTAATACCGTTTTCTTTCATAATGTTATAAATTCTTTCAAGAACGAATTCAGGCATTGAATCGTTGATTTTCATTGACTCCCAAATCACCTTTGTAAGTGATGGATAATCGCCTACAAGGAACCAAGGGTCAACAGAAATACAGTGACCGCCAACACCTGGGCCAGGAGTAAGAATATTTACTCTTGGATGCATATTGCAAATTCTTATAATCTCATAAACGTCCATATCGTCATGACGGCAAATTTTTGCAAGTTCATTTGCAAAAGCAATATTTACTGCACGATATGTATTTTCAATAACCTTTGTCATTTCTGCAGTTTTAATGTCTGTAATAACAATATCACCAAGACAGAATGATGCATAAACTTCTTTCACTTTTTCGCCGATTACTGGGTCATCCGCACCAATTGTACGAGAATTATGAAGAAGCTCATAAACCATATTACCTGGAATAATTCTTTCGGGTGCGTGAACAAGGTTAATGTCTTCACCTATTACAAAACCATTCTCTTCAATAATTGGACGAACAAACTTGTCAATCGTACCTGGAGAAACTGTTGACTCAATTACAACCGTTGCACCCTTTGGGCAAACCCTCATAACCTCTTTAACTGCTGCATTTACATAGCAAGCATCAATTTTTTTGCTGAAGCTGTCATAAGGTGTAGGAACAGAAACGATGTAAATATCTGTTTTCTGATATTCTGTTGTGAATTTTATGCCCGCCTTAACTGCTTCTGCAAAAAGTTCATCAAGACCTTTTTCTTCAAATGTAGTTTTACCCGCATTGAGTGTTGCAACAAGTTCAGGATTATAATCAGTGCCCACAACCTCAACACCATGAGAAGCAAGCATAAGTGCTGTTGGAAGGCCAATATATCCAAGTCCGATAACGTTAATCATTTTACTATCTCCTAATTTAGAAATTAATTTTTCTTTTTATTTTGTTAAGCAAATCGTTTCCTGTATATTTTTTTACGAGCTTTGAAAAACTTTTGGGCGAAATATTTTCATTAAACTCCGCAAAAAAATTATCACGATATGGATTTTTGCTTACGCTTTTTAACAACTTGGGATGCGTTTTCATGACAAAATCCACACCTGTTTCAACATAATCTGTTAATTGAGCAATCTCATCAAAAAATGCTTTACCTTTTTCAGTATTTATCATTATCAGTGAGCAGCCCTTATCGTCATTAAATTCCGGATATTTCTCGTCTATTCCCCAATAATCACCAATTGTAATATCCGAATTTCTTGCAGTGGTAGCATACTTACAAGAATAACAAGATTCCCT
>JAZOPS010000055.1:0-5006 GCA_045655645.1 Candidatus Fimenecus sp. | reverse complement strand
TCAAGTGTTCGTGACGCCGAAAGAGTTATGAATGTTGCCCAGATTGTTACTGATACTTACCGTGCAGGTAACGATGTAGTTGTTGTAGTATCAGCACAGGGTGACACAACTGATGATTTAATTGAAAAGGCTTATGAAATAAATTCTAAGCCATCAAAAAGAGAAATGGATATGCTTATGGCATCAGGCGAGCAGATTTCAATTGCACTTCTTGCGATGGCTTGTGAAAAATTAGGTTGCCCTGCAGTTTCTCTTCTTGGTTGGCAAGCAGGCTTCAACACAAGCTCTGCTTATGGTACAGCTCGTATCAAGAATGTTAAAACAGACAGACTTCGTTCTGAAATCGACCGTCATAACATTGTTGTTGTGGCAGGTTTCCAGGGACTTAACAAATATGACGACTTAACAACTCTTGGCCGTGGTGGTAGTGACACAAGCGCAGTTGCAATTGCAGCAGCACTTCGTGCAGATCGTTGCCAGATTTTCACAGACGTTGAAGGCGTTTATACAGCAGACCCAAGAAAAGTCCAGAATGCAAAGAAACTTCAAGAAATCACTTATGATGAAATGCTTGAACTTGCAACTTTGGGTGCTCAGGTGCTTAATAACCGTTCAGTTGAGATGGCAAAGAAATATAATGTTGAGTTAGAGGTTCTCTCAAGTCTTAAAAGAGTTCCAGGTACAATTGTTAAGGAGGTTACCAAAATGGAAAAAATGCTCATTAGAGGTGTTACAAAAGATACAGATGTAGCACGAATTTCAGTTACAAAAATCCCAAACACACCAGGTGTTGCTTTTAAACTTTTCGATGTTCTTGCAAAAAATAAAATCAACGTTGACATTATTTTACAGTCAGTTGGTCGTGACAATACAAAAGATATCACATTCACAGTTTCAAAGGGTAATGCTGACGAAACAGTTGAATGCGTAAAGAAAGTATTTGATATTGAAGATGAAGATATCATCTGCGACACATCAGTTGCAAAAATCTCAATCGTTGGTGCAGGTATGGAATCACATCCTGGTACAGCATCAAAAATGTTTGAAGCTCTTTATGAAAGAGACATCAATATCGATATGATTGCAACAAGCGAAATCAAGATTTCAGTTCTTATTGACCTTGAAGATGCAGACCGTGCAGTTAGTGCAATACACAAAGCATTCTTCCCTGAGGAATAATTTATAAAACGGATTATTAAAGAAAAGGAGATATAAAAAATGATAACAGATAACAAGTTTGCAAAAGAAGGACTTACATTTGATGATGTGCTCTTAATCCCAGCAGAAAGTAATGTTCTTCCAAGTGATGTTGACATTTCAACACAGCTCACAAAAAATATTAAGTTAAATACTCCTGTGCTCACAGCAGCGATGGATACAGTTACTGAAAGTAATATGGCTATTGCTATTGCTCGTGAGGGTGGTATCGGTATCATTCACAAGAATATGTCAATTGAAGCTCAGAAAGCACAGGTTGACAAGGTTAAGAGAAGTGAAAACGGCGTTATCAACAACCCATTCTTCTTATCTCCTGAAAATACAGTTCAAGAAGCAGATAATCTTATGCATCGTTATAAGATTTCTGGTGTTCCTGTTTGTGATGAAAACGGCAAACTCGTTGGTATTCTCACAAACCGTGATATGAGATTTATTGCTGATTACAGCGGTAAAATCAAAGACTATATGACAAGTGAAGGCCTTGTTACTGCTCCTGTTGGCACAAGCCATGACGAAGCAAAGAAAATCCTTATGAAGCATAAGATTGAAAAGCTTCCATTAGTTGACGAAGCAGGTTTCCTTAAAGGTCTTATCACAATTAAAGATATTGAAAAAGCAGTTAAATATCCAAACTCAGCTCGTGACTCAATGGGTCGTCTTCTTTGCGGTGCTGCTGTTGGTGCTACTGCAGATGTTCTTGACCGTGTTGCTGCTCTTGTTGAAGCAGGTGTTGACCTTATCACACTTGACTCTGCTCATGGCCACAGCCAAGGCATCATCAATGCTGTTGCAAAAGTTAAGGCAGCATATCCAAACCTTTCACTTATAGGTGGTAACATTGCAACTGCAGAAGCAACAAAAGCTCTTATTGATGCAGGTGCAGACTGCGTTAAAGTTGGTATCGGCCCTGGCTCAATTTGTACAACTCGTGTTGTTGCTGGTATCGGTGTAGCCCAGATTACAGCAGTTTATGATTCAGCAAACGAAGCAGCAAAACATGGTATCACAGTAATCGCTGACGGTGGTATTAAATATTCAGGTGAAATCGTTAAAGCTATCGCTGCAGGTGCTTCTGCTATCATGGTTGGTTCACTTGTTGCAGGTTGTGAAGAGTCACCAGGTGAAAGCGAAATCTATCAAGGCCGTCAGTTCAAGGTTTATCGTGGTATGGGTAGTATCGCAGCTATGAACAACGGTTCAAAAGACAGATATTTCCAAGCTAATAACAAGAAACTTGTTCCAGAAGGCGTTGAAGGACGTGTTCCTTACAAGGGACTTCTTTCAGATACAATTTATCAGCTTATGGGTGGTCTTAAAGCTGGTATGGGTTACTGTGGTTGTGCAACAATCGAAGAACTCAAAACAAAGACTCAGTTTATCAGAATTACAAATGCAGGTCTTAAAGAAAGCCATCCACATGATGTTTATATTACAAAGGAAGCTCCTAACTATTCAGGAAATATGTAATTAAGGATTTGAAAATATGTTTGCTAATTTAATCGACTCAATCGGATTTATTAACAACACAGACCCTGAAGTTGCAAGTGCAATGAACTTGGAACTTACTCGTCAGAGAGAAAATCTCGAACTTATTGCAAGTGAAAACATTGTTTCACCTGCAGTAATGGCAGCAATGGGTAGCGTGCTTACAAATAAGTATGCTGAAGGCTATCCGGGCAAGAGATATTATGGCGGATGTCAACATGTTGATATCGTTGAAGATATTGCACGTGACAGACTTAAAAAACTCTTTGGTGCAGCTTATGCGAATGTTCAACCACACTCAGGTGCTCAGGCAAATATGGCAGTTTATTTTGCTCTTATTAATCCGGGCGACACAGTTATGGGTATGAACCTTGCTGAAGGTGGACATTTAACTCATGGCTCACCTGTTAATATGTCAGGTAAATACTACAACTTCGTGCCTTATGGTGTTGACGAAAACGGTTTCCTTGACTATGATGCTTTTGAAAAGAAAGCAAAAGAATGTCAACCAAAACTTATCGTTGCAGGTGCATCTGCATACCCAAGAACAATTGACTTTGAAAGAATTGCAAATATCGCTCACGGCGTTGGTGCTTATTTCATGGTTGATATGGCTCATATTGCAGGTCTTGTTGCAGCAGGTCTTCATCCATCTCCTGTGCCTTATGCAGATGTTGTAACATCAACAACTCATAAGACACTTCGTGGACCTCGTGGTGGTATTATTCTTTGCAAAGACGAAGAATTCGGTATGCAGTTTAATAAGGCTATTTTCCCAGGTACACAGGGTGGTCCTTTGATGCATATTATCGCTGGTAAAGCAGTATGCTTCGGCGAAGCATTGAGTGATGACTTCAAGGCATATCAGCAGAGAGTTATTGACAATGCAAAAGCGTTGGCAGAAGGGCTCATAAAGCGTGGCATTAACCTTGTATCAGGTGGAACAGTTAACCACCTTATGCTTGTTGACCTTCGTTCAGTTGGCATCACAGGTAAAGAACTTGAACACAGACTTGACGAAGTTCATATCACAGCAAACAAAAACGCTATTCCAAACGACCCTGAAAAGCCATTCGTAACAAGTGGTGTAAGACTTGGCACACCTGCTGTTACAACAAGAGGCTTGGGTGTTGAAGATATGGATAAAATTGCAGAGTTCATCTATCTTGCAGCAACTGATTTTGAAAATCAGAAAGATTATATTAAAAACGGTGTTGCAGAACTTTGCAAGAAATATCCTTTATATGAATAATTCATAAAACTAACCCCACTGCATAAAATTTATAAAAATGCAGTGGGGGATTACTTATGAAATTTACAAAAATGCACGGTGCAGGAAATGATTATATTTATATTGATTGTTTCTCACAAAATGTCGAAAATCCCGAAGAATTATCGAAAAGATTAAGCGATAGACATTTTTCTATTGGTGCTGATGGAATTGTGCTCATAAAACCATCATATATTGCAGATTGCTTTATGGATATTTATAATGCAGACGGCTCCCGTGCTAAAATGTGTGGCAATGCAATTCGTTGTGTTGCAAAATACATATATGATAATAGAAAAAAGAAATCAATTATAAAAATTGACACGCTCAGCGGAATAAAACTTGTTGAAATTCTTGATAAAAATGGATTTGCAACGGGTGGCAGAGTGAATATGGGCAAACCCATATTAAATGGTCACAGTATTCCTACACGATATGGCGACAATATCGTAAAAAATGAAATTCTTAACATTGAAAATAAGGATTATGAAATAACTTGCGTCAGTATGGGCAACCCACATTGCATAGTTTTTCATGATGATATAAATAAATTAGATTTAGAAAAAATTGGTCCGTTTTTTGAAAACCATGAAATGTTTCCTGAAAGAATAAACACCGAATTTGTAGAGATTATTGACAAAAACAATCTCAAAATGCGTGTGTGGGAGCGTGGCAGCGGAGAAACCCTTGCTTGTGGCACAGGCGCTTGTGCAACGGTTGTTGCGGCGGTGTTGAACGGATACTGTGAAATGGATAAAGAGATTACCGTTGAAGCTTCGGGCGGAAAATTATTCGTTAAATGGAGTAAAAATAATAACGTGTATCTTAGCGGTGAAGCAATTACCGTATTTGAAGGACGCGTAGGGACAGACGTCCTCGTCTGTCCGCATAGTTTAACATCTTACTTGTAAACGGAGATGGTAAATTGAACAAAAAGCCAATAAGAAAAAATATCCGTTTGCAAGGTTATGATTATTCGCAAGCAGGTCATTATTTTGTTACGATTTGTGTAGCAGACAAAAAATCGCTTTTA
>JAZOPS010000054.1:0-3114 GCA_045655645.1 Candidatus Fimenecus sp. | reverse complement strand
GGTCGTCACCCATCAACACATCACGAAGAGTAGGAATAAGAATAACACCTAAAATGCCAAAGCTTTTAAGAAAACTATAAATCTTTGCACGGTGTTTATGTGGTGCTTCTTCAAGAATATATATAATCTGAATATCGTGCCCCATAAAGAAACTGATTATAGCAAAGCCCACAAGGAACATTATGTAGCTTGTTGATAAGTGGATTACCAAAAGACCTGTCGCCATACCCAAAGTTGAAAGCACAAACAATGGTTTGCGTCCCCATTTATCTGCGAGAGCCTTATAGAATGGAGTTATAAGCCCTAAAACATAAGTGAACACGCCGATTGTTGAGTGTAATGCCAAACCTTCTTGAAATGTATAAAACTTGCCCAAAAACGGATTATTCACAAAAAACTCTGTGACGAATGACGATTGAACTGTAACGGTTAAGTTACTTGTGACTTCGTCAAGAATATTAACGACGGCAATGAGCATTAAAAGCACGAAAAAATAGCCTTTATAATTCCCTTTTGACCTTGTTTTATTGAGCCTTGTAAGCTGTTTGTTTTCTTTTGATTTAACTTTTTCTATATTCATATTCCACTCCCCTTTTTCTTCATTATATATCACAAATTAAGATTATACAATAAAAAAGTCCCGATTTTTTCGGGACTTTAATTTTATATGAGTTTTTCTGAAAGGTTATCCCCACTTAAAATGTGAAAGTGGATGTGTTTAACAGTTTGTCCTGCTTTGTCACCACAGTTATTGATTACTCTGTAACTGTCGACACCTGCAAGAGAAGCAATTTCAGGAATTTTTGCGAAAATATAACCAACAATTTCGCAATTTTCCATATTAATATCGTTTGCACTGCTTGCAACATGGTCTTTTGGAATTACCAAAACATGAACATCAGCCTGAGGAGCAATATCACGGAATGCGAGAATTTTATCGTCCTCATAAACCTTGTTTGATGGAATTTCACCGTTTGCTATTTTACAAAAAAGACAATCCATAACAAAATCTCCTTATTTAACCATTAATGCAAGAATTTCTTTTGCTGACATTAAAGCATCGTCAATCTTTGCGATTTCTTTACCACCAGCCATAGCCATATCAGGTTTTCCGCCACCTGAGCCACCTGCAACCTTTGCGACTTCACGAACAATGTTACCTGCGTGAGCGCCACTTGAGATTGCATCTTTGCCACAAGCACAAGCAAATGAGCAAGTGCCCTTTTCTGCGTTTGAACCTGCTATAACAGCAACTGTGTTAGGTGCAGAGTCTCTTGCAGTTTCAGCCATAGAGCGAAGCCCGTTAGCATCAAGCTCACCTGCATAGTAAACTACAAGCTGAACACCATTCACATCAACTGCACCTGCCATAATACCAGCAGTTTTGAATGAGTTGATTTCTGCTTTGAGTTTTTCAATTTCTTTATCCTTTGCTTTAAGGTCGTTTGCTACTGCAACTGCCTTCTGTGGAAGTGCAGACACGTTACCAACCTTAAAACATTCTGCTGTTGAGTAGAGAAGATTATTCTTTTCGTCTATATATTTAAGAACGTTTTTACCTGTTACTGCCTGAATTCTGCGAACACCTGCTGCAACTGATGATTCAGAAACAATCTTGAAAAGACCGATTTTGCCTGTGTTGTCAACATGAGTACCACCGCAAAGTTCAGTTGAGAAGTCACCTGCTTTTACAACGCGGACAACATCACCGTATTTTTCACCAAAGAGAGCCATTGCGCCCATAGCCTTTGCTTCATCAATAGGCATTTCTTTGATAAGCATTTCTGTTGCATTAAGAATTTCTTCGTTAACAAGGTCTTCAACTTTTTTGAGTTCTTCGCCTGTCATACCTGTGAAATGAGTAAAGTCAAAACGCACTTCATTAGCATCTACAAGCTGACCTGCTTGTTCAACATGAGTACCTAAAACTTCGCGAAGTGCTGCTTGAAGAAGGTGTGCAGATGTATGGTTACGCATTGTTGCTTTTCTGTTTTCTTCATTGTATGTGGTTGTTGCTGTGTCGCCAACCTTGATAGCATCGCCTGTGAGTGTACCATGGTGAAGAACAACACCATCAGCGTCTTTTGTTGTGTTAACAACTTCAAATGTACTATCACCGATTGTGATAACACCTTTATCCCCTGCTTGTCCACCACTTTCAGCATAGAAAGAAGTTTTATCAAGAACAAGAATTGCGTCGCCAGATTCTACAAAATCCACTCTTTCGCCGTTTGCAACAAGAGCCACAACAGTTGCTTCTGTATTGTTTTCTTCATAACCTGTGAATTCAGTTTTTGCAATGTCTTTGAATGAAACGCCTGTGTTTCTCCAGTCAGTTTCAGCACCATCACGCTTAACTGATTTTGCCTTCATTCTGGCTTCTTCTACAAGGACTCTGAACTTATCTTCGTCAACAGTCATATTGTTTTCTGCAACGATTTCTTTTGTCAAATCAATTGGGAAACCGAATGTATCCTGAAGTTTGAAAGCATCTTCACCTGAAAGAACTTTGTCTTTTGAATTTGCCATCATTTCGTTGAGAAGACCTAAGCCACTATCAATTGTCTTATAGAAGCTTTCTTCTTCCATTGCGATAACTTTCTTGATGTAATCTTGCTTTTCAACAAGGTTTGGATATGCGTTTGCATTTTCCTTGATTACAGTTTCGCAAACTTCACTAAGGAATGGTCTGTCAATGCCGATAAGTCTTCCGTGACGAGCTGCACGACGAAGTAATCTTCTTAAAACATAACCACGACCTGAGTTTGATGGAAGAACACCGTCACTAACCATAAATGTTGTACTACGGATGTGGTCAGTAATAACACGAAGTGAAATATCCTTTTTAGCATCCTTATGATATTCAATGCCTGAAATATCAATAATGTGCTTCATGATATTTTGAACTGTGTCAACTTCGAAAAGATTGTCAACATCCTGCATGATGCAAGCAAGTCTTTCAAGACCCATACCTGTATCAATATTAGGATTTGCAAGACGAGTATAGTTGTTGTTACCATCATTTTCAAACTGTGTGAAAACAAGGTTCCAAACTTCGATAAATCTGTCGCATTCACAACCTACTTTACAGTCAGGACTGCCACAGCCCTTATC
>JAZOPS010000053.1:0-26388 GCA_045655645.1 Candidatus Fimenecus sp. | reverse complement strand
CGACAATTCAGGTATTATGGACATTCTTGAAGATGTTAAGAATGGTACTGACCTTAAGGATGTTTACGAAATCGACGACATCGTTTTTGAGGTTGATAATAAATCTCTTACAAACCGTCCTGACCTCTGGGGTCATTATGGGATTGCTCGTGAATTTGCTTCACTTGCAGGTCGCGAATTAAAGCCATTACCACAGGTTGACCTTTCACAGTATGACAATCTTCCAAAAATCGACCTTAAAATTGAAGATGTCCTTTGTCAGAGATATTCTTGCTTACAGGTTGAAAACATTACAAAGAATGTTAGTCCTGTTAATATGAGAATCCGTCTTTTCTATTGCGGAATGAGAGGAATTAACCTCCTTGCTGACCTTACAAACTATCTTATGCTTGAAATGGGTCAGCCAATGCACGCTTTTGACTCAAGAAAAGTTGAAAAAATCAGAATCAAGAGATTCGATGCTCCTTTCACATTCCAGACACTTGACGGAATCGACAGAAATATTGACGAAAACACTCTTATGATTTGCAACGACAACACTCCTGTTGCTATTGCAGGTATTATGGGTGGTCTTGATAGTGAAATCGTAGAAGACACAACAACTCTTACTCTTGAATCAGCAACATTCAATGCTGCATCAATCCGTAAGTCAACTGTTCGTCTTGCACACAGAACTGACGCTTCAAACCGTTATGAAAAGTGCCTTGACCCTGAAATGACAGTTCCTGCTATTGCAAGATTTGTAAATCTTCTTACTGAAATTGACCCTGACGCTCAGGTTGTTTCATCACTTACTGACGAATATGCATTCAAATACCCAACTGTTACACTTGATTTCGACAAGGCATTTATTGACAAATACACAGGTATTGAAATCGCTAATGATACTATTGTAAATACACTTAACTCTCTTGGTTTCAAGGCTTCTAACGATAGTGACAAATTCACAGTAGAAGTTCCATCTTGGAGAGCAACAAAGGACGTTACAATCAAAGCTGACATCGTTGAAGAAATCACTCGTATTTATGGTTATGATAACTTCGATATTCACACAGCTGCTGCTCCACTCTACCCTGTTCGTGCAAAGACAGAAAAAACAGTTGAAGACAGAATCAAGGATATGCTTGTTCATCGTTACTCACTTCATGAACTTCATTCTTATGTATGGCAGTATTATGATGAATACAAAGCATTAGGCATGGAAATTGAAGAAAACATCAAGCTCCAGAGTGCCACAAATCCTAATATTGAAACAATCCGTAAGTCAATTATTCCTACACAGCTTTGTCAGGTTAAGACAAACACTAATTTCTCAACTGATTTTGGTGTGTTTGAAATCGGCAGAACTGTTAACGGACTCAAAGCAGACGGAATGTGCGACGAAAGAAAGAAGCTCTGTGTTACACTTTTCAGCAAGACAAAGTCTCTCGAAACACTTTACATTGAGCTTGCAACAATGCTTTCAGTTATTACTGACAACATCAAGCATAAGGCACTCACATTCATTCCAATGGATGCTACTCTTTCTTATGAACATCCAAGAAACCTTAATGAAATCTCTTGTGATGGCGTAGTTCTTGGTAAAATCGGTGTTGTTCACCCAACAGTTAGCAAGAAAATCGACAAGAAAGCATCAATCGTATTTGCTGAAATTGATGTTCCAATGTTCGCAGAACTTGCTGACGCTGGTATTCACTATGCAGAGCCTTCAAAATTCCCTAACATGGAAATCGACCTTTCATTCATGAGCGAAACATTTGCTCCAATCGGCAAAGCTATCGAAAATGCAAATTGTCCACTTATTAAGAAAGTTGAAGTGACTGACACATACCGTGATGAAAACGGCAAATCAATCACAACAAGAATCACTTTCTCAAACCCTGAAAGAACTCTCACAACTGAAGAAGTTATGGAAGTTGCAAACTCAATCATTGATGCTCTTGCAAAAGACGGAATTGCATTGAAATCATAATAAAGAACTCCCTTCGGGGAGTTTTTTTAATGCAGAATTCAGAATGCAGAATTCAGAATTTATTTTAATTTTGCTATTGTTTTTTATTTATTTTCAGTATATAATATATGTAATTATTATTAGGAGGTGGCGTAAATGCTTGACCCTAACAAGACAATACAGTTTTCATTAAAGGATGAGCGTGAAGAGGCTACTAAACAGACTCTTATGCAAGTTTATGACGCTTTGGTTGAAAAAGGTTATAACCCAATTAACCAGATTGTTGGTTATATTCTTTCAGAAGACCCAACTTATATCACAACTCATAACAATGCAAGAAGTCTTATTCGCCGCCTTGACAGAGATGAACTTTTGCAAGACCTTGTAAAAGAATATCTTAAAATCAAATAATTAAGAGGTGTATTTTCATGGCTAAAAACGAAAAGTTCCTCACTTATAAAGGCAAGCCATTAGTTCGTAACGGCAATACCCTTTATTATGGCGACCCATCAGAAAAATATGTTATTATGATGCAGATTCTTGCAACTAAACCTGTTGATGACGTTGAAGTTGCTTCAAAAGTTTCAATTCAGCTTCTTAACACTGACCCTGATGTTAGTCCCCGTGAGAGAATTGTTAAATCAAGTGAGAAAAAAGGTCTTTATGCAGCAATGGATATTGCAGAAGTGTGGCTCACACGTGCATTGGCTAACTAATTAACAAAAACGGTGGATTTGATGTCCACCGTTTATCTTTTTATAAGGAGAAAATTATTATGTTTCACAAAATGAATATTGCAGGACTTGAAAGACATTTGCCACTTTGCCCACTTAACGAAGAGCTTATGATTGCAGGGTTTGTTATTTTTGGCGACCCAGAGCTTACAACTGCTTGTGCAAAAGAATTACTCGACAAAGCGCCAGAATACGATTACATAATCACAGCAGAAGCAAAGGGTATTCCCCTTGCTCACGAAATGGCAAGACTTCAGAATAACGAAAAGTATTTTGTTGCTCGTAAAAAGCCAAAGCTTTATATGACAGGCGTTTTTGAATCAACTGTTAATTCAATCACCACCAAAGGCGAGCAAAAACTCTATCTTGACAAAGCAGATGCAGATTTAATGAAAGGCAAGAGAATTCTTATCGTTGATGATGTTGTATCTCTCGGCGAATCTCTTAAAGCAGTTGAGAAGCTCGTTAATGATGCAGGTGGCATTGTTTGCGGTAAAATGTTTATCTTGGCTGAAGGTGACGCTGCAAAGCGTGACGACATTATCTTCCTTGAAGAATTACCATTATTCACAAAAGACGGAAAAGCGTTATAATCAAGATTTGAGGGTAAAACATGAAGTTTTATATCAAGCAACAAGTTTTTTCATTAGTAGATAAATTCTCAATCTATGACGAACAAGAAAATGAAGCGTATTGGGTTGAGGGTGATTTCTTCACCATTGGCAAAAAGCTTGACCTTTTTGATAAAGATAACAACCACAAAGCACATATCCATCAAAAAGTTTTGTCGTTGATGCCACGATATTTTATAGAAGTAAATGGCAAAGATGTTGCAGAAGTTGTAAAGCAAATTACACTTTTCAAGCACAAATATTATATCAATGGTTATGATTGGGAAATTGCTGGTGATTTTTTCGCGCACGAATATGAGATTTATCGCGGTGACTATACAATCGCAACAATTTCAAAGGAATGGTTCACACTCGGTGATGCATACGCTGTGGATATTGTGAACGGAGTTGACCCTGTATCAGTATTATCAGTAGTACTTATTATTGATGCAATAATAAGTCAAACACGAAACAGTGGAATACATATAATTCTAGATTAATGAAAAAAGGAGAGTGAATTTTACTCTCCTTTTTTGTTTGGTGTATAAAATTGAAATTGTCTAACAGTTCTCAATTTTCAACTTATCTTCTGACATTGAGCAGATATATGTTTTGCCTTTTTGAATGGATTTTTCAAGAATTTTTTCTGAAAGCACATCTTCAATATTTGTTTGGATTGCTCTCTTGAGTGGTCTTGCACCATATATTTTATCAAAACCTGCTTTGCTCACAAAGTCCACAACGCTATCATCAAAGGTCATTGTGATTTCAAGTGCTTGCATTCTCTTTTCAAGGATTTTGAGAAGATTTTTTGCAATCTGTTTGATTTCATCTTCTGTGAGTCGGTTAAAGACTATTATATCGTCCACCCTGTTTAAAAATTCAGGACGGAATGTGTTTTTGAGTTCACCCAAAACAGACTCTTTTATTTTTTCACTTGAAGAATTATCACTATTTGCCACAAAACCAAACGATGCTTTTTCTTCGGTAATAAGTCGCGCGCCCACATTGGATGTCATTATAATCACACAGTTTTTAAAATCAACCTTGCGTCCTTGTGAGTCTGTAAGAATACCATCATCAAGAATTTGCAAAAGCATATTAAAAACATCGGAGTGCGCTTTTTCAATCTCGTCAAAAAGAACTACTGAATATGGTTTTCTTCGAATTTTTTCAGTTAATTGTCCCCCTTCGTCAAAGCCCACATAACCAGGTGGTGAGCCGATAAGTTTTGACACGGTGTGTTTTTCCATAAACTCACTCATATCAAGTCTGACCATTGCATTTTCATCACCAAACATTGCATTTGCCAATGCTTTTGTGAGTTCAGTTTTGCCCACACCTGTTGGTCCGCAGAAAATGAATGTGCCAATTGGTCTTTTGGGGTCTTTAAGTCCTGCGCGACCACGACGAATTGCTCGCGACACCGCTTTGACTGCTGTTTCTTGCCCAACAATTCTTTTGTGTAACTCGTCTTCAAGTTTTAAAAGTCTTGCACTCTCTTCTTCGGTCATCTGAGTGATTGGAATACCCGTCCACCCTGACACGATTTCGGCAATTTCTGTTTCGGTTACTTGCAAATCACGGTTTGAGCCGTCTGCTTGCCACTTGGCTTTTTCGGTATTATATTTTTGTAAAAGTTCTTTTTCTTCATCACGAAGTTTTGCTGCAGATTCAAAATCTTGCCTACCCACAGCCATTTCTTTTTCGGCTTCGATTTGTTGAAGTCGTGATTCCATCTCTTTAATTTCAGGTGGGGCTGTGAATGTAGTAAGCCTTACTTTTGATGATGCTTCGTCGATTAAATCAATTGCTTTGTCGGGCAAAAATCTATCACCAATATAGCGCACAGACAAATTCACAGCACTTTTAATTGCCTCATCAGTAATCTTAACTTTGTGGTGTGCTTCGTATTTATCGCGTATTCCCTTTAAAATCTCAATAGTATCTTCAACACTTGGCTCACCAACGGTTACAGGTTGAAAACGGCGTTCAAGTGCTGCATCCTTTTCGATATTTTTACGATATTCGTCAATAGTTGTTGCACCGATTACCTGCAACTCACCACGAGCAAGTGACGGCTTTAAAATATTAGCCGCGTCAACTGCACCTTCGGCACTACCTGCACCCATAAGAGTATGCACTTCATCAATAAAGAGAATAATATCTTTTGCATCTCTCACTTCGTCGATAATTTTCTTTATTCTGTCTTCAAAATCGCCACGGTATTTTGTGCCCGCAACCATACCCGTTAAATCAAGAGAGAAAATTCTTTTGTCATTAAGAATTTCGGGCACCTGACCTTTTGCGATTTTAAGAGCAAGACCTTCGGCTATTGCTGTTTTACCAACGCCGGGTTCACCGATTAAGCAAGGATTATTCTTAGTGCGACGGCAAAGAATTTGAATAACTCTCTGAATTTCGTTTTCTCGGCCTATAACAGGGTCTATTTTGTTTTCTTTAGCAAGAGTGGTCAAATCTCTTGAGAATTTTGAAAGAGTTGATTTATCGTCTTTCTGCTGATTTGTCTGCTTTGGTTGTTTATTGTTACCAACCATATTGCCAAGTTCTTTTAGAATGCTTTGTGGACTTGCCCCTGCACGATTAAGCAAATCGCAAGCATAACCATTACCCTCACGGCACATTGAAAAGAGAATATGCTCTGTGCCAGCCAAACTCTGTTTCATACCATTACTGAGCACCAGAGCACCTTCAACAATATGCTTGCTTCGTGGTGTAAAATCTGTTGGTGCTAATTCAGTCGGAAGACCTGCACCCACACCTTGTTTTATCATTTCATATATTTTTCTGTATGTGACACCCTTTAATGTAAGCAATTTTCCTGCTACACTATCAGTACTTTCTAAAAGCCCTAACAAAATATGTTCACTGCCGATATAGGTGTGTCCCAAATCTTCAGCTACGGTTACTGCTTTATTAAGTGCCATATTTGCCTTTTCTGTAAAACCTGTAAAATTGTACATTTCGTTCACCTCATAATCATTTTTAGAGATAAAAATAGCGAGAGAATAATCATTCCCCCGCTATATTTTTTAATTTAACTTATTTCTTACTTCATTAGCTCTTACCGAGTCTCTTTCAATAGTTTCAAGTTTTTGTCCTGCTCGTGCATTGATTGTTGCAGGTTGCATTGAAACCATCAATTCGTTGACTGTTTCAATTGGTATATTGATTTTACCTGTTACTGAACCAAGTCGCACAAATGAAAGATTTTCCATAAGCTCTTTTGTTGAGAGAAGACGAGCCCATTTGAGAAGTCCATAAGCTCTGAAAATTCTGTCTTCGGTGCTCACATCTTTAAGCATTTCTTCTCTTGCTGTTCTCTCTTGTGCACAGAGTTGCAATGTAATTGCTTTTAAGTTCTTTATTGCAAACTCTTCTGAAATTCCAAGCGTAATCTGGTTACTTAACTGATACATATCACCCACAGCATTTGTACCTTCGCCAAATGCACCACGGAATGTAAGCCCAAGTTTTGAGACGGTGTTAATGAGTTTATGGATTTGTCCGCTGAGAGTAAGTGCTGGAAGATGAAGCATTACAGATGCTCTCATGCCTGTGCCAAGATTTGTTGGGCATTGAGTTAAAAAACCGATTCTTTCGTCAAATGCAAAATTAAATTTAGCACCCAACACATCATCAATTTCGTTCGCCACGCTATAAGTCTCGTCAAGAGCAAAACCTGATTTCATCACTTGAAGCCTTATATGGTCTTCTTCGTTGAGCATTATGCTGATATCTTCTTCGGGGGAAAGCATCAGCGCTCTGCCGTCTAAATCAGACGCAAATTCAGGACTGATTATATGACGCTCTGCCATAGATGCTGCTTCAAATCTTGCAAGAGTTCGCATTTCAAGAAAACGAAGATTATATTTATTATCGCTCTCTAACGCCTCTTTTATTACATTATTCAGTTCCATACGGCTTTTAGTATTTAATTTATTGGGAAACGGATATTCTGTGATATTTCTTGCAAGTCTTATTCTTGTGCTTACAACAATATCACTTTGTTCGCCTGCGCCGATATACCATTTACTCATTATTGCCACCCTCTTTCATTTTATTGATTTCATCACGAAGTTCTGCAGCTTTTTCAAATTCTTGATTTTCGATTGCTTTTTTAAGTTCTTCTGAAAGAATTTCAATTTTATCGACTTTTGGTATTTCTACACTTGCATTACGGATAAGTGGCACTTTGCCTTCATGACGGGTTTTACCGTGAATTCTCTGTAATGACGGTAAAAGTTTATCATAGAAAGTGATGTAACAATCAGCACAACCTAATTTGCCGTTATTAACAATATCGTTGAATGTGTTGCCACATTTCTCACAGCGTACTGTTCTTGAACTGAGAGCACTCACAGCGGGTTCACCAAAAAATGAGCCTAACAGGTCAGAAAATGTATTTCCGAATCCACCAAACACATCGTTATATCCTAACGCGTGTGCACAATCAGAGCAAAGATGTGCTTCGGCAGATTCACCGTTTATAATTCTTTTCACATGAGTTGTTGCTTCATACTTACCACAATTTTGACATAACATAATAAATTCCTCCTAACTGCAATTACAATATATTAAGTATCATCTGTTTGAAAACTGATGCTCGGATAATATCACCATATTCTCGTGGAATGTCACGATATGCATTACCAGCCAATGCTGACAAAAATATTTTGACCGTTTTTTCATCTATAATATCGTTTTCATATAAGTTTTTTAAATGAGCACGACAGACATTTTCACTGAGCATATTACCTATTGAATTGATTATGTGCATTTTTATTGAGTTTCTATCAACGGTTGCTCTTGTAATTTTGATATATCCCCCACCACCGCGACGACTTTCGACAATATAGCCATGCTCGGGTGTAAAGCGTGATGAAATTACATAATTTATCTGACTTGGTACACAACCAATTTTTTGTGCCAATTCGTTACGCTGAATTTCGGTGTAGCCATCGTTTTCTATCATTTCTTGAATCATTGTTGCTATGATATTGCTGATATTCACTTTGTCATCTCCTTTAATCAAAGTTTGACTTTGACTTTCTTTGACCTTTCTACTTACTATTATAGCAATGATTTTTCAGTTGTCAATAGCAAAAGTCAAAAAAGGTCAAATTTTATTAAATCGAATACAAATAAAAAACTACCTGAAAAAAATCAGGTAGTTTAAAAATATTTATTTTACAATGAAGTTTTTGTTTACATAATCAATGAAATCAAAATCTTTGTTTGCGTTATAACTTTCGTCCCCTGTGCAAAGCCATTGGAATCTATATTTATTACCATTCAATTCAAAATAGATAATCTCATAATAAGTTGCCAACTTGCCATCAGCTTTGCGAGTTTCTTCAATAACATAAGTTGCAGGAATTTTCTTATTTGTAAATTCAATCTTCTTTTCTTCGTATTTTATAGTAAATCCCTGTTTTTCTTTTGATTCTTTCTGTTTAATGCGTTTCACATTGTAATCAGCAAGATATTCTTCAAGAGTTACCTTTTTGCCATCAATATCAGGAAGAGTCATACATTTCATAAGGCAACCGCCAGTTGCGTCACCTTCTTTAACGATGTATCCACTACCAAAACCTTCCCAACCTTCAACAACATTGATTGTATAGTCAGTAGCATAAATATAATCTTTTGTTACATATTTATTCTCGATTTGTTCAAGGTGTGTTTGTGGCTCACCTTTTTCGTCTTTAATGATATTGCCTTTATCATCTCTGTCAACAACTACAATTTGATTTTTATCATTGATAATTGCATTGCCGTCTTCATCAAGCATAACTAAATATGCTTTGTCGTCGACACCTTGGATTGCATATTTTGTTGGGTCATATCTAGGTGCTTTTGTTGTAGTTTCTGTTGTACTTTCTGTTGTTGAATTGCTTGGGTCTTCACTTGGGTCTTTGCCGAATACACCTGTAATTGCAAGAATTGCAACAATCAATACTACTGCAACAACTGCACAGATAACACCAATTATGATTTTCTTTGACTTTTTGTTTTCCATCTATATTTCCTTCTTTCTTTATTCTTCGTTTATAAGTTGACGAATATCTTTACCAATAAATTTTACCGTTGCATAAGTTCCAATAATTCTTGATGCTATGCTTTCAGGGTATCTTGATTTAAGTTCTTCTAAATCAAGATTTGAACTGATAATTGTTGGAACACCGCGAGCAACTCGGCTATTTATTACATTATAAAGTGCTGAAACCGTGTAAGCAGTTGAGAACTCTGCGCCCAAATCATCGAGAATCAACAAATCAGCATCAATGAGCAATTCTTCAGTGTCTATTGGGCTTTCTGTTCTGCCGAATTTCTCTTTTTCCATTTTATTAAGGAAATTGATTGCCGAACCATAAAGCACATTGTAACCCTTTTTAATAGCCTCATTTGCGATGGCAAGTGAAAGATGAGTTTTGCCAAGCCCTGTTCTACCATAGAAATAAAGTGATGTTGAATCCGTATCAAAATTCTCTGCATATTTTTTGCAAGAATTAAACACGTCAGACATCTCGTTATATGGTGAATCACCATTTATCTTTGTTTTTGGATAATAATCAAGACTGAATTCATCAAAACTTGAAAGTTCTAATGGTGTTGAACGGGTAAGCTCATTCACTGCAAATCTCTTTAAAATATCCATATAACATTCGCAATATTTTGAGCCATAGGACACTTTTCTTTCTTCGTCATAATCTTCGATTATGCCTGTATCCTGACACTTAGGGCAAGTATATTTCACATCAAAATAATCTTTTGGAAGTTTAAGTGCTTTTAAAAGATTTGCTCTTTCTGTTTTTAAATCTTCGTTCTTTTTGCGAACGATGCTGAGTTTTTCTGCTATATCCTCTTTATTTCCCGCATAAACTGACAAAATTTCAAAGCCTACTTTTGAAAGTTCGGTTTCAATCAATTGAAACTCAGGGAATTTTTCTGACATTTCTTGTTTTCGTTGTGTAGCAGTATTCTCTGCATTGAGTTTTCTTCTCTTAATTTCTGCTTTTGCTTTTTCGTGAAGTTCAATTGAATATGCCAAAATTTATGCCCCCTTTACTTTCTTTCTCTTATTTTTCATTTCGCCGAAATCTTTTCTGTTAGACCTTGCTTTTTCTTCGGCTTTTTCTATATCAAAAGATGTTTCTTTCGTTTTGATTTGCTTTTGAGATTTGGTTTCAAATTTCTTTGTACCCTTTTCAATATCCTCTACTGTGAGCATTCCTGCACTATGCCATTTTTTGATTATTCCGTTAATATGGCGCATATTCACCCAGACAAGTCTGCCGGTCTGCTTTTCATTTTTCATTATATTGAATGCTTTTTCAACTTCGTCAATAGTATATCCCCAACGAATCCATTCACTTATAAGTTCAAGCACTGCAAAGCTTGGCGCGGAATCGTCGTTGTTGGTACGCTTTGCTAATTCTTTAAACAGAGCCAAAGATTTTTCAGTTTCTCTGATATAATCGTCAGCAGATGAGAGATTTGTAATTCCATTTTCTGCCCAATATTTTGCAATTTTCAAAATATCGTTGTGCCCTGTTGAATCAATACTCTTGGCAAAATGCAAAAGACAGTTAGCAACATCGGGCTTAATTCCATAACGATAAACAACTGAATAAATTGTGCTTTGCATTGCAAAACCAAAAGTTCTGCCTAAAATCTGTTGTGCTTCGTTGAAAAGTCGTTTCATGGAGCCATTCTTTTTAAGCACTTTTTCAATTTCATCCTGTGTTGGATTAGTAAAATGAATTTCGGGCAATGGTACTTTGATTTTTTCAACGGGATTTGTCTGTTTTTCAGTTTTAACAGTTTCTTCTGCTTTTTCTGTCTGCAAAATTCCGCTATCAACCCAATATTCAACACATTCTTTAACTGTTGAAAGTGAGAGATTTGTAACTTTTGAAATTTCTTCTTCATTTGTTTCAGGATTTCTGAAAATTGCGATGATTACCTTTAATTGTTCACCACTTGCAAACTTAAGCCCTTTATCAGCGATTTCTGTTGGTAAAGAAAACATTGACGAATAGACTTTTGGTGCAATTTTGAACATTTTTATCTCTCCTTTCATTGAATATGGTCAGGGACAATAAGTATAACATAATTTTATTTTTTTTGCAATCACAAGATATAGAAGAATGCAGAATGCAAAATGCAAAATGCAGAATGATAGAATGTTTTTTTATTTCTGCGTTTTGCGTTCTTGCGTTTTTGCGTTTTTTGTTGACTTTGTCCCCTATAAAATATATAATGTCTTTGTATAAATCTCTTATAGGAGTGAGAAAATATGGGTATTACAAAATCAGTTTTCGGTGTTACAAAAGACGGCAAACAGGTTGACGCTTTTCTCATTGAAAACAACAATAATATGAAAATCAATCTTATCACTTGGGGTGCTACTTTACAGAGCATTCTTGTAAAGGATAAGGATGAAAACGAGCTTGATTTATTGCTCGGTTTCGACGATATGGAAGGCTTCGAAAACCGTCACGATTATCAAGGCGTGATTGTTGGTCCCGTTGCTAACAGAATCAGTAAAGGTGGACTCACAATTGACGGTGAAAAAGTTCCTGTTACAACAACTCACGGTGATGTGACTCTCCACAGTAACGGAGAATTTTCAACTGCTGTTTGGGATGCGATTATCGTTGACTCTGACGCTGTTGAGTTTTCATATTTCAGCGCTGATGGTACAGAAGGTTTCCCCGGCAACAAAAAGGTAACAGTAAGATATACACTTACTGATAAAAACGAAATCATTATTGATTACACAGCAGTTTCAGATAAGAAAACTGCGTTTAACCTTACAAATCACGCATACTTTAACCTTAAAGGTTATCAAAATGGTGACATTCTCGACCATACTCTTTATATCAACGCAGATGCTTTCACACCTATGGGTGAAGGACTTGTGCCAACAGGTGAAATCCGTGATGTAACAGGTACTCCATTCGATTTCAGAGAGCCAAAGACTATTGGCAGAGATATTGGTGCAGATTATGAACAACTTGATGCAGGTAATGGTTATGACCACAACTTCTGCATTAACAATTACAACAAGGAGCTTCGCCTTGCTGCTACTGTTACTGCTCCTAACGGCGTTCGTCTTGATTGTCTTACTGACTTACCTGGTATGCAACTCTATGTTGGTAATTTCCTTGAAGGTAAAATCGGTAAGAACAACACTCCAATGGATTTCCGTAGCGGTTTCTGTCTTGAAACACAGTATTATCCAAATGCAACAAACACACCATCTTTCTACAACTGTGTGTTTGATAAAGACGAGGTTGTTAAAACAACTACTGTTTATAAAGTTACTGTATAACACTAATAAGATAATGGTTTTTGTCGATATGCAATCTTCGATTGCTCGATATTTTTACTTCGTAAAATCGATATGTTTTCGCTATCGCTCAAACTCGATATGATATAAATCTCGTTCACGAAGTGAACATATCGAGTGCGTCAGCACATATCGAGTCAGTATGACATATCGAAAATCCTACAAGGATTTATATCGATGCAAAATCTTTGATTTTGTAATGTAACACATTCCCACATTTCCCATAGAATGTAATGTAAGTTCAATATGGGAAGGAGGAAAAATGAATGTGTAACTTCTTCGGTAACAACTCTTGGTTGATTGTTATTATCATCTTAATTCTTCTCACAGATAACAACAACGGTTGCGGTTGCGAAAACAACAATGGTTGTGGCTGCGCTCGCAGAGATTATGACTGTGGCTGTGGCTGCTAATGCTTTGAGCTGATGTTTTAAAACTTAAAGAATTATAATAATGGTGGTGGGGGCATTGTCCCCACCATTTTATTGGAATGGAATTAACTTATGGAATTTTATGAAATTGACTCTTCACCTGAAAAGGCTTTGCTTTTATGTGTTGACACAGGTGATTTTGACGCAGAAAGTTCAATAGAAGAACTCACGCTCCTCACAGAAAGTGCGGGGGCTTCTGTTGTTGGCTCAATTATTCAAAGACGCGAAAACCCCGACGGTGCAACATATATCGGCAAGGGGCGTTTAGCTGAAGCAGAGCTTTTTTGTCATAACCAAGAAATTGATTTGATTATTTGTGACGGCGAATTGACACCATCGCAAATCCGTAACATTGAAAACGCAACTGATGTGCGAGTTATTGACCGTACTCAATTAATTCTTGATATTTTCGCTCTCAGAGCAAAAACCCGTGAAGGTAAGCTTCAGGTTGAATTGGCACAATTAAAATATGCTCTCCCCCGTCTTACAGGAAAGGGTAAACAGTTATCCCGTCTTGGTGGTGGTATTGGTACTCGTGGTCCCGGTGAAACAAAGCTCGAAAGTGACCGTCGTCACATTATGCGCAGAATGTATGCTTTACAAGAGCAACTTGACGAAGTTGAAAAGCGTCGTGCACTTCTTCGCAAAAGACGAGAGAAAAACGATGTTACAACAGTTGCCCTTGTTGGATACACCAACGCAGGCAAATCAACACTTATGAATGCGCTGACAGATGCAGGGGTTTTGGCAGAAGACAAGCTTTTTGCCACACTTGACCCCACATCGAGAAAACTTTCCTTACCTAACGGACAAGATGTTATGCTTATTGACACGGTTGGATTTGTAAGCCGTCTCCCCCACGATTTAGTCAAGGCTTTCCGTTCAACTCTTGAAGAAGCGGCAAGTGCTGATATTGTGCTAAATGTGTGTGATGCATCTGACGAGCATTGCAGTGAGCATATTGAAATCACGACGGGCATTTTAAAAGATTTGGGTTGCAATGGCGACAACATAATCACAGTTATGAACAAATGCGACAAAGCAGAGAATATTTTTGATATTCTTTCAATGGGCAAAACTGTCATGATTAGTGCATTAAAAGGAATTAACCTTGACCTATTGTTAAAAGAAATTGAAAAATCACTATCCCTTAAAATCATTGAAATCGACTTGCTTATTCCATTTTCTGATGGTGGTGAAGTGAATTTCTTGCGAAATAATGCAAAGATTTTAAGTGAAGAATACACCGCAGATGGCACACTTTTAAAGGTGATTATCCCAACAGATTATGCCGACAGTTTTCAAAAATATGTTATTGAATAAACAAAAAAGACGGATGAAAATCCGTCTCTTTTTATTTCCTTTTCAATACAATTGTATATTCGCCAGTATCTTGTGAACTACCTTTAATTGTCAACTGATTACCATTGAAATCAAAAACTTCTGTTGTAGAGTCACTATATATAAGTTTGTTACCATCAATCTTATAAGTGCCTTTTGTCTCTTTTAAAATATCGTTAAGCACATTATCTGCATAGTTTTCATAATAAACTACATCATTGGTTGTGAGAAATTTACCTGAGTTTTCAGCCTTTATTCTTGCACCCTCAACCATCAATGAACGATATTCTTTTCGCACATCAGAAATATTCAAAATTGTAACAGATGTGCTATATGAACCATTTTCGCTAAACTTATAAGTTGTGCGCATTTGAACCTTTGTTTTTGTAATTGATTCGTTATAATAATTCCCATAGAATTTCTGTGGTGAAATTATTTCATCATAAATCCATGTGCCAATTATTGTGGCTTTTGCTTCACTTGGACTCAATGTAGGACCCATATCTTCTGTGGTTGTTTCTGTTGTTGTAGTAGATTGGCTAGGTTCGGGAGTTTGCTCGGTTCTTTTGCAAGATGAAAACGCCATCACCATAAATATCACCAAAATACAAGCAAATAGTTTATGAAATGTTTTAATAATAATCCCTCATTTTAAAATCCCCGTAAAGCCTTAGCCTTACGGGGTTTTTAATTTATTGTGGTAATAATTTACCAAGATTATTAAGAGTAATCATTGGCATTTCGCTATAAGCTGCATCGCCATAGACTGCATAAAGTCCATCGCAAACACCCTTGATAGCTACACAAGCCATTGCTGATGTGTTCTTATCACTGAACATTCCATCGTTACCCATAATCTTATCATAGATTGCATAGAATCTGTCAGCTGTTGCTTTGCATGCAGCAGCATCAACAATTGTAATTTCAAGCATTGCATCAACTTCTGCGATTGCTGCATCAAGTTCTCTTGCATCAGCTGCGCTAAGAGTTGCTCTGTTATATTCTCTCATTTCATCTACATCTTTACGAAGCTGTAATGTTTCACGGCTGTAGTTGAACTGTGGGAATCTGTCAGGGTATGAGAAAACATTCTTAAAGTTGTCGTCTGTAAGAAGATGAATGATAAGGCTCATAAGAACATCATTTGATGCAGTTGTCGCATGGTTTTGACCGCTGAAATAGAATGTATGGTCAGGAAGAAGACCTTTACGAACATCCATAATTCCTTCTGGGTCAGTATGGTCGTGGTTTGGATTCCAGCAATTACCCTGTTCATACTTATAATCGTCAGGAAGTTTTGTTCCAACATTCACACTGTATGCACCCATTGATGTTGAGTCAACCTGAATGATACCATCAGCCTGAGTATAGCTATAAGATTCTGCAAGTTGATAAAGTGTAACATTAGTGTCAACGATATCAAAAATTTCAACGCCAAATGCTTTTGCCATTAAAATATTTATATCAGAATTGAGCTGAGCATTGTAATACCAGTCAGCTTGACGACGAATTTCTGCCATATTGTCATCTGCAAGGTACTTCTCGCGGCAGATTTCATATTGGCCTGATGGGATAAGACCCCACATAAGTGTTGAATATCTAAGATATTTGTTAATGAGTGTATCACCAATAGTATCAAGAAGATTGCTTACATCAGCTTTTGGCATAAGTCTAACTGCAAGGCTAAGCACATAACTGAGAACATTGTTTTCACCTAAAAGAGATGTGAACATTGTTGTGTAAAGTGCTGCACTCTCGTCATTGATACCATAAGTATAGCAGTCACCAAGAAGGTTTGCACCGTCAAGTGCAGGAACTGTGAATACGATTCTGTTAACATCAACTGCAATATTGCTTCCGTTGTCAACATAAAGTTGCATAAGAGCATTTGCAATTGAACCACCTTGGCTAACAGGAACAAGGTTAACCTTTTTAGAACCTGTATCTTCTTTAACGAACTGAATATAGTCATAAAGAGCCTGTGCTGTCTGAATCATGTTACCTGTTGAAACATAGTTGAAAACATAGAGATTATCTTCACCAGCAATTTCAAAATATTCTTCAACAGGGAAGCTCTTAAGAACATGCTCTTTCTGAACATCTGTAAATGTTGCAAAGCTTCCGTTATAAGTTTCAGGAAGAACATCAGGGTCAAGGTTACCATTAGCATCACTTGACTGTTTAGCCATCAAAAGGTCGCTGAGAAGATTTGCAACCGCTTTTGCAGCAGCTTGGTCTTTATCCTGCTGAGTAACAAACATTTTCAATGTTGGAATCAAAGCAGTTGTAAGAGCTGCACCGATAAATTCTTTTGAAACTGAGAAATAGAATGGACCAGGAAGAGGATTACCATCAGCATCAGTTTCTTTTTCACCGTTTACATAATGATAAGTTTCGCTTTGGAAAAGTCCTGGAATGATAATTGTAGGAACATACTCTTTATCACGAGCATAACCTAAAATTGACATACAAGACAACATCATAACCACTGCCATAACAACAGAGATTACTTTTTGGAAGTTTTTCATAATTGCAAGACTCCTTTTACAGATTTTTACTAATATAGTATAGCAAATTTTGAATAAATTGTAAACAAATTCCATATGTGCATTGTGCAAGAAAAAATCGACAAAAATATAACAAAGTGCACAATTAAAAAAGGGACGATTTTTGTCGTCCCCTACTGTTTTTATCTTAAAATTGGTATTCCGTTTTCATCAAAATTAACCTTTTTTATTCTTGCGTGGCGACAAGGGTCATAGAGTGGTTCATCACAATATGTGCCACATTTTTTCTCAAAATGTGAAAATGGGCGAGCATGATAGACAATGAGCAAGTCACCATTTTCATCGACTACGAAACTATTATGTCCCGGCCCTGCCTGGTCGGTTAAATCTTCGGTCTGCAAAACAGGGTTTTCGTCTTTTATCCAATTATTTGTGTCCATTAAATCGGCATTTCTGTCTGCATAAACTTTGCCCATACAATATTCTGCACCTGTGCCTGAAGCAGAGAAGAAAACATAGACTTTATCGTCTGTTTTAAGCACTGCTGGACCTTCGTTAACGCTGAATCTGATTTTTTCCCAATCGTATTCAGGTTTAGTGAGAAGAATAGGTTTTGAAACGAGTTTGTTAGGCTCATTCTCGTTGATTTCTGCCATAAAGAGTGATGAATCGTCCAATTTTTCTGCCCAAATAACATAATGCTTACCATTATTTTCAAAGTATGTCATATCAAGTGAAAATTCAGTAAATGAACGCCCATCATCTTCACAAGCCTGCATTTTGCCAAGTTCTGTCCAACTATCATTTATTGGGTCTTGACCATCACAAACAATAACGAAAGGACGGATATTCCACACATTTTCTTGTTCCCCCGCTGCGAAGAAAACATACCATTTGCCACCGATAAAGTGTATTTCAGGTGCCCAGATATGCTTTGACATTACGCCTTTATTATGTGCTTTCCAGATTGTGTGCTCTTCAGCAGTTGCAAGACCTAAAACAGTTTCACTTTTTCTTAAAACTACACGGTCATAGCCTGCATCAACATTATAAAAAGCGGGATATGATGCTGTGAAATAATAAAACCCGTCCGGCCCCTTCACAACATAAGGGTCAGCGCGTTGGGGTATAAAAGGATTTGGATAGTTTTGCATATTATTCTCCCCTATTTTCTAATTCTTTGATGCGTTTTTCAAGTTTTTTGATTTTTTCTTCGTGTTGTTTTTCTAATTCATATATGATGTCTATTATCACAAAGAAAAGCGTACCAATAATCACGGCAGCACCAATTTCAATTTTTATTGGATTGCCTGATTCAAAAAGCTCCCATCTACCACAAAATACGCAAAAGAAAACAATTATGAAACAAACTAAAATGCACAGCACCCATGCTAAAAGGAACTTTAAGTATTTTTTAGTTTTTTCATAAATAATCACCACTATGATATTATCATAAACAAACTCAAAACGCAAGAACGCAGAAACTAATATTTGTTTGACAAATTAGGGTTTGTAAACGCAAAATGTCGGGTCTGCGACGCAAATCATAATTGCATCCCTCTGACGAGGGAGGGGTCACCGTAGGTGACGGAGGGAGAGATATTTGCAAATCAACCGACTACCCCTCAGTCGCTACGCGACAGCTCCCTTACTCGCCTGCCGGCTCAGACAGCGCTAATTCAGCATCCACCGGATGCTCGCGCCCTGACAAGGGGAGCCGAGAAATCACATATTAAACAATTAGACAAATTCAAATTTGTAAAATCAATTCCAAATTTTTATTTTTATTTATTATTGTATTATTAAAAATTATTTGTTATAATGTTATCTGTATAATTATGTAAGGTGGAAGACTGTGCTATGAACAGAAAAATGATTGTTATTGAAGGTCTTGACGGTAGTGGTAAATCAACTCAGGTTGAGCTTTTAAAACAGAAACTTATTGACAATAATATTAAACTCAGACAAATTAAATTGCCTGACTATGAAAACCCATCAAGCACACTTGTTAAAATGTATCTCGGTGGCGAATTTGGTAGCAACCCACAGGATGTTAATATTTATTCTGCATCACTTTTCTATGCAGTTGACAGATATGCAAGTTTCAAGAAACTCTGGGGCGATGATTATAACAACGGCACTCTCATTCTTGCAGACCGTTACACCACATCAAATGCTGTTCACCAAACAGTAAAGCTTCCTAAAGAAGAATGGGACAAATATCTTGACTGGTTGTTCCATACAGAATATGAAATGATGGAAATCCCTTCACCTGACGCAGTTATCTATCTTGATATGGATGTTGACATTTCACAAAAGCTCATGTCAAAACGCTATGAGGGTGAAGAGACAAAAAAAGATGTTCACGAGGCAAATGTGGAATATCTTAAATCTTGTCGTGAAGCAGCACTTTATGCTGCTGACCGTTTCGGCTGGAATGTTGTTAAATGTTTCCATGGTAACGAACCTTTATCAATTGAAGAAATCGGAAATACAATTTTTAACATTGTTAAGGAGATTTTATAATGGAGTTTCACTCCCCTACTCTTAAAGACAAAGAATGGGTTCTCAGAGCCTTTGACTTTGGACAAACAGACTGTTGTGAATATTGTTTTGGCAATATTTTTATGTGGTCGGATATTTATGAAAATAAAATTTATAACGATAACGGTATTTTTGTTTCTGCTGATTTCACAGACGAGCCTGTTTTCTGTTATCCAATCGGTGACGGCGACAAAAAAGCCACTATTGAAAAGCTCATAGACTTTTCAAAAAGTCTTGGCGTTAGTCTTGAATTCTTTGGAATGACAGAAAAAGACCGTGACGAATTAAATTACCTTTTTCCAAAACAATTTGAAATCACAGAAGAGCGTGATTATTTCGACTATCTTTACACAAGTGAAAGTTTAGCGAATCTTGTAGGTAGAAAACTCGCAAGCAAGAGAAATCATATTTCATATTTTGAAAAGACTTTTGATTGGAAATATGAACCCATTACAAAAGATAACATTCATCAATGTGAACTTCTCAACGAGCATTGGGAAAGACTTAATCGCGAGAAAAATCCCGAAGAAATTGGTGATGAGCATCTTGCAATAAAAAAGGCTCTTGCTAACTTCTTTGAATTAGGTCTTGAAGGTGGAATTCTCACAATTGAAAACGAGATTGTTGCATTCACATTTGGTGAGAAACTCAACAACAACACATTCTGTACTCATGTTGAAAAGGCTTATGGTAATATTCGCGGTGCTTATCAAATGATTAACCGTGAATTTGCTCGTCAACTTAAAGACAGATATGAATTTATCAACCGTGAAGATGATACAGGTAGTGAAGGTTTAAGACGAGCAAAACTCTCTTATCATCCACACCGACTTGTTATTAAGTATTCTGCAGTATATAAGGGTTAATTATGATTGATTTTGCAGGTTATTCTGACAGAAAAGCATTAGAAGATTTATGGCAAAGTGTTTTTCTTGAAGATAGTGAGATAACTGAATATTTTTTCGAGAATATCTTTGGTGACACAATTACACCCGTTATTCGTGTTGACGGTGAAATTGCATCTGCGTTATTTCTCTTGGATTGTACCATTGGCGAATACAAAGGCAAATGCGTTTATTGTGCCATGACAAATTACAGTCATCGTGGCAAAGGTTACATGAAAACTTTGCTTCAATATTCTTATGATTTTTGCCGTGACAACGGATTTGACTTTTTGTTTTTAGTTCCCGCAGAAAAAAGTCTTTTTGACTATTATGAAAAGTGCGGATTCCAGAACTTCGGATTAAGACGAAGCTACATTTTCGATGGCACCACACCAAAAATCAAAGAAAAAATCACTTTTGACTGTGAATTCAGTTTCAACGAAGAAATAGTTAAATATTGGAAAAAATCTTGTATCCACTATGGTGGCAAGGTCGAAGATTTCGGCTTGATTTTTGATGATGATAATGTGATTATCAGAAACGCCGAATGCGAATTTTTGAATATTCCAGAAGAATATAAAAAGAACGATATAATTGTTCAGGGTAACATTGATTTTGGTGAAGACCAGCACCCTGCTATGATTAGAACAGAAAACGACAATATAAAAAAATTGTGTTGCTATGTTGGCATCACTTTGGAGTGATTTTATGGTATATGTATTTTTAGCACCCGGATTTGAAGAAATTGAAGCGCTCGCAGTTGTTGATGTACTTCGTCGTGCAGAACTTGATGTGCTCACTGTTGGCGTGGGCGAAGATTTTGTAATCGGCTCACATCAAATTCCTGTTGCTTGTGATATTGCTGAAAAAAGTTTAATTTTTGATGAAAAAACAGAAGCAATTGTTCTCCCCGGTGGAATGCCAGGCACATTAAATCTTGAAAAAAGTGAAACTGTGCAAAAAGCTATTGATTGGGCAACCCAAAACGAGAAATTAGTTTGTGCTATTTGTGCTGCACCATCAATTCTTGGTCACAAAGGGCTCTTAAATGGCAAGAGTGCTACTTGCTTCCCTGGTTTTGAAGAAGAACTTTTCGGTGCTGACATTTCAAAAGATTATGTTGTGAAAGATGGCAACATTATCACAGCTCGTGGAATGGGTAGTGCTATTGAATTTGGTTTACAGATAGCAGAAGTTCTTACATCACGCGAGAATGCACAGAAAATCCGCGCATCTTTACAGATTTATAATGGATAAAAAGGTTTTAAGAAAAGGACTTATTGAGAAACGAAAAAGTCTTGATAAAAATGCAAAATCCCATTGGGATAAAATCATAAGTGACTCCATTTGCAATAGTAATTATTTTAAAAATGCAAAACAAGTGCTTATTTTCTCATCAACTGATGATGAATTCGACACAAAGCACATTGTTGAGTGTTGCAAAGCTCAAGCAAAAGATGTTTTTTATCCCCTTTGCCTTGATAAAGATGGCAATATGAAATTTTTCAAAGTCAGCCATGCTGACGATTTGGTTTTGGGCATGTATAACATTTTTGAGCCAAAACCAACTTGTGAAAAATATGTTCAAAAAGAAAATGATTTGGTTATTGTCCCCTGCCTTTCTGCCGACAAACAGAAAAACCGTATCGGTTACGGCAAAGGCTATTATGACCGATTTCTTAAAGACTTTAACGGTGTGAGCGTTTCACCTTGTTATGACATTTTGTTAGAAGATGAAATTCCAACCGATAAATATGATATAAAAATTAACATTGTTGTTACAGATAAGGAGGTTATCCAATGAATAAGTTTTCAGAAGGATTTTCCGACAATAGTTATGACGACCTTTTAAATGAATATGCAGGGAATGCCCTTGGCAACAAACCTTCAAAGGTTGAGCCACAAAAGAGAATTCCTAAACCTGCTGTGCCACAGAAAAAGGTTGAACCAAAAAAGAAGCCTGAAATTAATATTGATGTGCAAAAGAAGAACACAATCAATGAAAAGTCAAACGATTTTGGATTCATTAAATCTTTTGAAGAAGAAAATGCAGAAAGAGAATTGAAAAGTTCAAACACTATGGAATTCAGTAAAAGTGCAATGAAAAAGCCTGTTATTGAAAAGAAAAATGACAAGCAAAAGCCGAATTTCAAAACTATGCTTAAGACACTCAAAACTTCAGTGCACAAAGCCGTTTATTCTGATTCAAATTCTTCAGACACAGAAAAAGATAATAAAAAGAAAAAGGAATTTAAAAAACCACTTATAGTTTTGGGTGTTTGTATTCTTGTTGCAATTTTAAGCTCATCTATAATTCTCAGTTGTCTCAACGATGTTCTTGCAATCAACCGTGACGACGAAAAAATTGTCGAAGTTACTTTACCAAACGATGCGGACACATTCAAGGCTCTTCGTGTGCTTGACAAAGCAGGGCTTATTAAAAACACAATGTTCTGTAATCTTTTCGTTAAAGTGATGGGATATACTAACGAAAATTATTTGCCCGGTATCTATTATTTCACAGAGGATATGGGCGTTGAAAAAATGCTTACCCGCTTTAAAACAAGTGTTCAGCGTGGCAAGATTATAAGTGTTACTATCCCTGAAGGCTATACAATTGACCAGATTTTTGAACGACTTGAAAAGAATGATATATGCTCAGCATCTTCGCTTTATAAGGTTGTTGATGAAATCGATTTCAGTGACGAATATGATTTCATTGCTAAAATCGAGAATAAAGAAGAAAGATATCACGCTCTTGAAGGTTATTTCTTCCCCGCAACTTATGAATTTGAGCAAGGTGCAACACCTGGTGCAGTTATTCGTGAGTTCCTTGATGCTTTTGAAAATTATTGGACAGAAGAATATGCAAAAAAAGCTGAAGTTCTCGGCAAAACAACTGATGAAATTATAAAACTTGCATCTATTATTGAAAAGGAAGGTGCAAACCACGACCAATTTAAATTGGTTTCTTCAGTTCTTCACAACCGTCTTAACCGTTCAGGTCTTTACCCAACACTTGAATGCGACTCAACAAAAGACTATGTTACAAACACAATTTCGCAAAGAGTAACTTCTCCATCTCAAATTAATGGATTTATTCTTGGTTATAGCACTTATGAAAGAGCTGGTCTTCCAACAGGTGCTATCTGTAATCCGGGTGCAGCCGCTATTGAAGCAGCTCTTAGCCCTGATACAACCCAATATTATTTCTTTGCTCACGACAATAACAAAAAGATTTATATGGCAACAACTCTTGATGAGCACAGTGCTAACAAGAGAGCCATTGAAAAAGTAAACGCACAGGATGATTAAAAATATGATTATACCCGAATTGTTAGCACCCGCAGGCGACCGTGAAAGACTTGAATCGGCGTTGATGTTTGGTGCAGACGCAGTTTATCTTGGTGGCGACGCATTTGGTATGCGTGCAGCACCACAAAATTTCAATTTTGAACAATTAAAAGAAGCAACAGAGCTTTGTCACGCAAAAGGTGTCAAGGTTTATCTCACTTGCAACACATTAGCCCGTAACGACGAGATTTTGAAATTACCTGAATATCTTGAGCGTTGGGCCGACATCGGCGTTGATGCGTTCATCGTTGCTGATATTGGTGTGCTTTCTCTTTGCAAAAAATATGCACCCAATGTGCCTATTCACATTTCAACTCAAGCAGGTATTGTAAATCATGTTACTGCTAATGAGTTTTATAATATGGGGGCTTCTCGTGTTGTTACAGCAAGAGAATTGTCTCTTAATGAGATTGCAGAAATCCGCGCAAAAGTGCCAAAAGACCTTGAAATTGAGTGTTTTATTCATGGTGCTATGTGCGTGTCATTCTCTGGTCGTTGTCTTCTTTCAAACTATCTCGTAAATCGCGATGCTAACCGCGGTGAATGCGCTCAACCTTGCCGTTGGGAATATGCAATTATGGAAGTTAAGCGTGACGGAATGTATTTCCCTATTCAAGACTCAAAAGAAGGTACATATATTCTCAACTCAAAAGATATGTGTATGATTGAGCATATCCCCGACCTTGTTAATGCAGGAATTAGCAGTTTTAAAATCGAAGGTCGTGCAAAATCTGCATATTATGCCGCAGTTATCACAAATGCTTATAGAATGGCTATTGATGAATATCTTAAAAATCCGTCAGATGACTTTAAGACTCCACAATGGATTGTTGACGAGTGCTATAAGGTAAGTTATCGTGAATATTGCACAGGTTTTTATTATAATGCACCAAATGAAGATGCTAACATCAGCTTTGATGGTGGATATAAACGCCATTATGATGTTATGGCACAGGTTAAAGAATGTAAAGATGGTTTTATTATTGCAGAGCAGAGAAACAAATTCTCTCGTGGTGACGAGTTAGACGCTCTTATGCCCGGTGAGAAACCTGTTGTTTTTACTGCAAATGAACTTTTTGATGGTAACGACAACGAAATTGAATCTGCACCACATCCAATGATGACTGTTAAAATTAAAAGTGATTTAGTATTCCCTGCAGGTACACTTTTAAGAAAAGGAAAATAAACTATGGTATTAAAGGTTTTATTGGGAATTTGCTATATTCTCTTCTTTGTGTTTGTGCCACTTTATGACAAGGCATATTGGCCCGAGCCCACAAAGAAATCTCTTACTTGCAAAATGATTGCCGCAACTGCATTTGTTGGTATTGGTTTCATTGCTATGGAAATTACAGGCAATGAGTCTTATTATGCAAATATGATGCTCATAGGCCTTATTTTAGGTTGGGTTGGCGACTTGTTTATGCACATCCCCCACCCACCAAATAATCCAAGAATGTCAGTGGTTTATATCGGTGCAAGTGCATTTTTAATCGGTCACATTTTCTATGTGTTAGCGTTTGTTAAATCAACAATGGCACTTACACCTGATTATAAATTCTTCACATTACCTGAAATTATTGCGTTTGCAATTATTTTCGTTGCATTTGCACTAACCCTTGAGCCTGTTTTCAAGTTCAATTATAAAAACACTTTTATGAAAGTGACATTGCATTTATATAGCATTTTCTTGATTATAATGCTTTTAAAATCTTGTGCTTTCGGTGTTACTTATTATTTAAGTGGAGCAGAAAACGGACTCCCCGCTATGCTTATTCTTATAGCAGGTGCAATTTTCTTCTTTGTTTCTGACTTCACATTAGGGCTTCGACTTATCGGTGGTGCAAAGGGCAACAAAACAGTTAAAACTGTAAGTCTTTATGCTTATTTCATCGCACAGTTACTTTTAGCAACATCAATTTTATTTGTACATATTTAAGGGGTATTTATGAGACCAAGAAAAATCAGAAATTTGACTACAAGACGAGAAAACTGTACAGATTTAAGAATTCCTTATGAACTTAAATCTTTTGATTTTCGCACAAATGAAGAACACGAAAACTTTTTTGATTTAGATGAGATTTTCGGTCGCTCTGCACCAATTGTTATGGAAATTGGTTGTGGCAAAGGTCAATTCGTTTGCGAATATGCAAAAAGAAATCCTGACAAAAACATTCTTGCCATTGAATGTGTACCAAGTGTTTTAGTTGAGGCTTGTGAAAAAGTTAAAAATGAAAATATAACAAATATCCGTTTTCTCGAAATGAGAGCCGAATATCTTTCACTTTTCATTAAAGAGAAGAGCATTTCTGAAATTTATCTTAATTTCAGCACCCCCTACCCTAAAAACAAGCACGAATGTCACAGACTTACATACAGAGAATTTCTTGATATTTATAAAAAGCTTCTTGTTGACGATGGTTTTATCGCACAAAAAACTGATAGTCAGGGCTTTTTTGAATATTCACTTGAAAGCTTTTCACAGAATGGATTTGTTCTTTCAAACATTTCTCTTGACTTGCACAAGAGTGATTTCGAGGGTAATATTGTGACAGAATATGAGCAGAAGTTTGTAGATATGGGAATGCCAATTTATCGACTTGAAGCAAGAATGAAATAAAAGTAGTAATAATAAACAACAGACTGTTGATT
>JAZOPS010000052.1:0-18114 GCA_045655645.1 Candidatus Fimenecus sp. | reverse complement strand
GGTATGGAAGCTGCTATGGTTTGTGCACAGCGTGGACACAAAGTTGACCTCTATGAAAAGAGCGACAAGCTCGGCGGTGTATTCATTGCTGCAGCTGCTCCATCATATAAAGAAAAAGACCGTGACCTTATTGCATGGTATAATCGTGAAATCAAACTCTATGATTCAATTACAATCCACATGAATGCAGAAGTTAAGGACATTGCTTCTCTTGGTGCAGACGAAGTTATCGTTGCAACTGGTTCAACAGCTAACAAGATTCCTGTTCCAGGTGCTGAAAAGGCAATCGAAGCAGTTGACTTCCTTCTTGATAACTCACTTGCAGGTGACAAGGTTGTAGTTGTTGGTGGTGGTCTTACAGGTTGTGAAATCGCTTACGAGCTCTATCTTCAGGGCAAGAAGCCTGTTATCGTTGAAATGCAGGATGACCTTATCACAACTCCTGGTGTTGCTCTTGCCAACACAAGCTACCTTCGTGATTTCTTCAAGACAAACAAAGTTCCTGTTTATCTTGAAAGCAAGACTACAGAAATCCGTGACAACGGTGTAACAATTATGGATAAAGACGGTAAGACAATTGATGTTGAGGCTGACACAGTTATCCTATCAGTTGGTTACAAACCAGCTCCTGTTGCAGAAAAAGCAAAGCACGTTCACGTTATCGGTGATGCTCAGAAAGTCGGAAATCTCCGTACAGTTATCTGGGGCGCTTGGGACGTTGCAATGAAGTTATAATTTAAAACTAAACAAAAGAAATCCCCACAGTGATTCACTGTGGGGATATTTTTTATGTTCTTTTATTCAGTTGGCATTGCCTGTCTTTCTGCAGAGTAGTTAATATCAACACTCTTCTTGAAAAGAAGGTAGTCATACTGTGGACGCCAACTGTCACCTGTCTGGACAGACTTAAAGTCTTCTTCGCTTGCACCAACATTGATTACATTAACGCCTTTAACTTGTTTGTCTTCTTTATAACAAGTATCCCAGAATGCGTGGTGACCAATAAATGTTACACTTGATGGAACATACATATATGTAAGTGCCTGGCACTGTGTAAATGCATCAGAACCGATGTATTTAAGTCCTTCTGGGAGAGAAAGGTAGATATTTCCAAGTGCTTCGTCAGATGTATATGTAGTATCCATTACTTCGCCTGTTGAAACATAAGTATAAATATTTGCAAGTCTTGGGATTTCATAGAAACCAAGAGTTTCAATTGTTTCAAGTCCTTCTGGAATATAAACAGTTGTCACATTTGCATAGTTGAAGCAAAGTTCACCTACTGTCTTAACTGTTGATGGAATTACATAGGTAAGAACATCTCGCTCATAATCAGCATAATTTTCATCTTCAACAGTTGGTTCTACTCTATAACCAAACTCGTCATACTTAGCATAGCCGTATTTTTCAGCAAGATATGTATCACGGTCAGTTGGCACACAGATAATCTCTGTTTTATCTTTGTTATAAAGAACACCGTCGATATCGCAATAATTAGGGTTGTTTTCATCAACTTCGATACGTTGAAGTGCCCAGCAAGAATAGAAAGACTTGCCGTCAATTTCAAGAACATCTGCACCAATATTGATTACCTTAACTTTTTCGTCGCAGTTAAGAGCATACTGACGAATTGCAGTAATTGGTTTTGATTCGTCCTTTTTAAGTGTGAAGTTGGTATTAGGGTCAGCATTGTTTTCGTCGTAAACAACTTCCATAGCATAGTCAATATCAAGTTCAGTAATAAAACCGGTATTACTGAATTTATCAAACTGAACACCTGTTTCAGTTTCTGAATATTCAAATGTATCACTTTGAACTGTACGAACTGAAAAATACATTGAAAGAGAAACTGCTACGATAATAACAAGGGCAAATATGAATTTTTTGAATCCATAATACTTATAAGGCTTGTTAATATGAGGTGCTGCAAGACCCGGAACCTGATAAGTCCAAATTTCGTCCTCAGGAATATCGAGATGAATCTCTTCCTGTAAAGGCGCCATTTTCTTTTCTTTTTTGCTCATAATAACTCACCCCCATCAACCTGTATAACCGCCAGATACAGAAACGCCTTCTTCTTGGGCTTTCTTTTCTGTAACTTCTGCACGACGTTTAAGAACTTCCATAACCATATTCTGTTTCTTATTGTCATAATCCCAGAAGAGATAAGGAATAGTCATAAGGAAGAAACCGACAACGTCAACGATAATTGGAATAACGATAATATTTCTTCTTGACTCGTCAATAAAGAGAACGTCCCAGTTACTGTTAAAGCCATAACGAAGAAGCATAAGTGGAATAATAAGACCTACAAATGATGTGATTGGACCTGTAAACCAGCCGAAGATACCTGCAAAACTTTCAAGACGTTCACCTGAAAGATACATCTGATAGTCACCGATACGAACGTTCATATCGTGGCCTGCTGTTGTTGGAACTGTCTTTGTCATTTCCATAAAGAAGAGAACAACAACGCAGATTGTACCGCAAAGGTTAAGATTATCGCCACAGAACCACATAGCAGCTGCAATAATTGCATAACCGATTGCACGGCTTAACTGATAGAACACCATAATCTGCTTATATGAGAATCTCTTGAGGAAATATGGTGATAACAAATCAGGTGGAGTACCTGCGAATGAAATAAGTGCTACCAACAATGAATATGGAAGACCGCTGAGACGGAATGTGTAGAAATAAAGGATTGTAACAAATGGAAGCATACCATTACCAAGTGAGTCAATAAGACCAACTATTGTATTGATAAGCAAATATTTGTTTTTAAGAACACCGAACATACCATCCCAGAATTTAATCTGGACTTTCTTTTCGATTGGTGGTTGTGGAATTCTCTCTTTAATTCTGCCTGCCAAGTACATTGTAAAGCATGCTGATGTAATAAATGTAATTGGAATAACATAACGATACATATTGATATCTGCCCACTCATAACGAAGAGCACCGATAATTGCAGGAAGAATAATTGAAAGAATTGAGTTGAAAATATGAGAAATCTTTACAGGATAGCTACGAACAAGAATTCTTTCTTGAAGGTTAGGACTAATTCTCTTTGAGCATTCTTCAAGAACATTACCAAAACCAAATACATTGTATGTAGCAAAAAGAAGGTTTGCAACCCAAACACGAGTAGCAACGTCTGTAATCTCATAAACAGGAAGCCAACCGATAAGAATAACCATTATGCACTTTGGCACAACGTCACAGTAAAGACTATATTTATATCTGCCGAATTTTGGAATAAGTTTTTTACGCCAGAAAATATTACGAGCGCCCACCCAACCTGAATACAAGAAGTGTGTACCAAAGGTTTTAAAGCACGCCGTAGCATTCATTCCTTCAAGTCCGTTAAGAAGTGTAATAAACTGACTTGTAGGGTCAAATAATCTTGAATAATCAAACAATATAGTAGATATACCAAATGCCATCATAAGACCATAAACAAGATATACTTTTCGCTCTTGTTTTTTAGGCAAGAACCCAAGATTATCACACACATACCACCAGATAAGAGCTGTAATATAGCCCAAAGGCATATTCAGAATACCGATGACTGAGAATGTGAGATAAGGTAATTTGTAGTGGTGCATAATAAGGAAACATGCTGACCAGAATCCTATATATTCAAGTACTTTTGCACCTGTGTAGTTTGCGCCGACACCGATAACAACGTCCTTATATTCTTTATAAGGAACATATTTACCTTCTGCCGGAGTATTCCAATGAGTTTTGATTTCTGTACCGAAATCTTTTACTTTATTAAGTATGTCGCTCATTGTTCATCTCCCTTTCTAAATATATTCATAATATTTTAACATATTTTTAAACATTAAACAATCAAATTCCGTTCTTTATTCAAAGTAAAACTGCACAAAAAAAAGGATTGTTTATTGTGCAACAATCCCGTTTTTTGTCTATTATATTATATCAAGTATTTCATTCAAGTCTTTGATTTCATAATCAATTCTTAAATTTTCTTTATTTGTGTGATTTAAAGGGTTATACCAACAGCAAAGAATACCTGCATTGTTGCCACCTTTAATATCACTTGTAAGAGAATCGCCAATAATCATTACTTCATCTTTTTTGAACGCACCGATTTTTTCTTGGACTGCATCAAAAAATTCTATACTTGGCTTTTCAAATCCGATTTTATCTGAAATGAACACATCATCAAATATGTCAATGAGTCCTGATTGGGCGAGTTTTCTTTGTTGGGCAATAATTGTACCGTTTGTTACTGCATATTGATTATATTTACCCTTAAGTGCTGTTACGACTTCAATTGCATTATCACAAGGGAAAGATTTATCACCAAGTCGCATTTGATATTCGTCATTAAACTTGTCAACATCATTAAAATCAATATTTTCTGATTTAAAGAATTCAACAAAGCGGTCAGTTAAAACCTGTTGTTTTGTAATTTCATCACGCTCGAGCTTTTCCCAGTATTTACGATTAATTTTTGAATATCTTAAAAGCATTTCGTCGGTGCATTCACCTAAGCCGAATATATCAAAACATTTTCTGATACCATATTCTTCGGATTTAGAGAAATCAAGAAGCGTTCCATCAATATCCCACAACAAAGTTTTAATCATAATATTCCAAGTCCTTCCAAAAGGAATTTTACGCCTATAAGCACAAGTACCAAACCACCTGTAAACTCGGCTTTATTCTTATATTTAGCACCGAATTTGTGACCGATAAACACGCCTATTGCAGAGAGCAGACCTGTGATTATACCTGTTAAAACAATTACTGTAATTGCTTGATTTCTTTCATATTCAAATGCGAATGTAACACCAACTGCGAGAGCATCAATACTTGTTGCAATCGCCAAAGCTGTTAACTCTTTTAAACTGAGTTTTGAATCACGACAACCACAGTCTTCTTCTTTCTCGAAAGATTCTTTTATCATTTTACCACCAATTATGGCTAGTAAAACAAATGTAATCCAATGGTCAACACTTTCAACATATTGAGCAAATTGAGAGCCGATAAACCAACCTATGAGTGGCATACCTGCCTGAAAACCGCCAAAAAACAAAGCGATGAGCCCCATTTGTTTAACATCAAGTTTTCGCATATTAAGTCCCTTGCAGATTGAAACTGCAAAAGCATCCATTGCAAGACTTGTTGCAATAAGCACTAACTCAAACATAATTTTCTCCCTAAAAAAAAGACTCAAAAGGGTGTCTCACTTAGGGATTTAACAGCCTTAAATCAATGATTTTGGCACAGAACTTCGTTAAAATGCTTGAAACCCGTCAGGGTTCCTACGCATTTATGCCTTGTTCTGCACACAAACTAATATGATTTAAGGTGCAAAGCAGTTTTAATCCATATAATTTTCGTTTAGACAAAACGATAAAAATCTCGCAAGGCTGACGCCTTGTGAGGTTTTTTCGTAAAGTATTAACGGAAAGAATAGGATTAAAACCTATTCAATTCCTAAATGAGACACCCTAAAATGAGTCTTTAATTTTTGCATTATTTAAACATTAAAATGATAACACTTTCACTTTTTATTGTCAAGATAACACTACATTATGAAATTTTTAAACGAAGTCTCAATTTATCGCTTATCATTGCAATAAATTCTGAGTTTGTTGGCTTGCCCCTTGCACTTTGAATTGTGTATCCAAAATATGAACCAAGCACATCAACATCACCTCTGTCCCAAGCAACTTCAATGGCATGACGAATTGCGCGTTCAACGCGTGATGATGTTGTTGAATACATTTTTGCAACTGTTGGATATAAAACCTTTGTTACTGAGCTCATCATTTCGCGGTCATTGATTGAAAGAACAATCGCTTCACGAAGATACTGATATCCTTTTATATGCGCAGGGACACCAATCTGATGCATAATTTCACTGACGGTCATTTGCAAATCGTTGGTTTCTTGTAATTTGCTCACATCACCTTTTGATTTTGACCAACCTGTAAGTTGATTGATTCTCTGCGCCAACATTTGCACATCAAAAGGTTTTAAGAAATAATAATCAGCCCCTGCTGACAAAAGTTCTTGCTCAAATCTTTGATTATCAGCACTTGACATTACCATTAAAAGTGGTTTTGTTTCTTTTTCATTTAACTGATTAATTACTCCCAGTGCATCAAGGTTGGACATAAATGCATCCATAACCACAACATCTGCACCCATACTTTCAATTTTTGAAAGTAAAGCTTTGCCATCCTTTTGAACAAGAATCACATCACAACCATAAGTTCTCAACACATTTGCACAGTTCTTTCCGAACTCGCTACCCTCACCCGTTAATAATACCTTTAAATTGTTGCTCATTTTAAAGCCCTCCGTTTTTATTTTAAAATCGTTTCGATTTCTTATTTCTGCCATATTTTACCATAAATGGTAAAATATGGCAATAGCCTTTTCCAAAATATTTTAAAAACTTTTCGACATTTAACGAAAGTTATCAAAGACACTCTAAAATGATGGAAGAAAATAAAATCCTGCAAAATTCAGGCAAAAAAGCGCTGAAATATACAGTTAAAAATGAACTATGCTCTTTTTCTTTGGTCTTTTTTTAACATTGATTTCAACTTTGATATTGTTGAAAACTCTGTTGAAAATGTTTAAAACTTTGATAATACAATGGTTTTCAATATAAAAATTGGTTATTTTTGTAAAGGTTTTTACTTTACAAAACAAATTGACAATAAAAAAACAGTGTATATACAAATGCATATACACTGTAGAATTTGAAGGATTTATTTCATTTTAGTTTAATCTCTACGAAGAGCTTCGATTGGTGGCATTTTTGCGGCTCTTCTCGCCGGATAAACACCAAAAATTATACCAATTGCAGATGAGAAACCAACCGCAAGAGCAATTGTTGATGGTTCAACTGTCAATGGCACTGCCATAATATATGACACAAATGCTGCAAGAGCAACACCTAACAAAAGACCTATTGTGCCACCTATCAGACAAAGGATTATTGACTCTGTCAAGAATTGGAACATAATTGTTCCGGTTTTTGCACCAAGTGCTTTTCTGATACCGATTTCACGGGTACGCTCTGTGATTGATACCAGCATAATGTTCATAACGCCGATACCACCAACTACAAGAGAAATCGCACTAACTGCTGCGATAAAGATAGTAAACACATTAATAACAGTATCAAGCAAGTCAATATATGTTGCCATATTTGTAACTGTGTAACAATCTTTATCAAAATTATCATGAAGTGAACGGATATAGTTAATTGCCGCTGTGCCGATACCATCCAATTTGCTTTCGTCAGTTGCAGTAATATTGATTACATCATATCTTCCCTGAGTAGTGCCATTTATGGTAGATATAACCGGTGCAGGCATAATGACCATACAGCTCATCATCTGCATTCCACCCATTGATGCCGTCATCTGCTCCATCATATCTTCGGTATCCATATTCATACCTGCCATGATATCAACAACACCAACAATCTTTATTGAGAATGTCAAGTCATTTGATGTGCAATAGACATATTCACCCACAACATCTTTGCGTCCAAAAGCCTGCAGAGCACTACCCACATCGATAACACCCACATTTTTTGCTTCGTCATATTCTTCTTGAGTGAAAAATCTGCCATATATACATGGGGTTTGCATAAGACTCTGCATATCGGTATTACCACCGATACCCATTAAAAAGCCCTTTTGGTCATTTGCAGTTAAAGCACACATTGCCATACTCTGCATTGACGCATATTGCACACCATCAAGTTTTTTAATTGCCTGTATATCAGCATCTGTAAAATAGTCATCATCACTTGCTGTTTTGCTGTTAACTGTCAAGGATATTGCGCTGTTACCCATATCGCGAATCATGCCAACGATATAATCGCGACCACCGTTACCCACAGTAACAATAGAAATAACAGAAGCAACGCCGATGATAATGCCCAACATTGTAAGCAATGAACGCAACAGATTTGTTCTGATACTGAAAACGGCAATTCTTATATTTTCTTTAATATTCAAAGTTTACACCCCACTTATGAAGCTTTCTCTTTGACTTTTATGCCGTCTTCCATTTTTGGGTCAGGACTCTTGAGCACCATTTCATTTTCTGCGAGTCCATCAATAATCTGATAGCTTGTGTCATCAAGAGTACCCTTTGTGATTTCACGCTTAACTGCAATGCTTTCTTCAGCGTCAAATACAAATACACTATATTTTCCATTTTCGTATAGTACACATTCAACTGGTACTTTGAGCACGTTTTCAACTGTTGCAAGCTTAATCTTGATATCAACATCAAATCCAATAACGACTTTTTCGTCAGGATTTTTGATTTTAACCTTTATTTCTGCACCACTAGCACCACTACCTGTTCCCATGAGTGAGCCAATATTTAATCCGTTTGATTCAATTGCAGTTGCGCCAACATAAACAACTTCGCCTTCATACTGACTGTCAAGACTTGTTACAGTTGCTTCCATACCAACTTTGATTTTAAGAAGGTCTGATTTGCCAACTGTTACAGAAACAAGCATATCATCATAGCTTTCGAGTGTAATACCTGTGCCTGTTGCTGTGCTACTTCCACTACCCATCAATGAGTTAATCATATCAGTTGTGTTTGCGTCCATACCTGATGAACCTAACAATGCTGAAATGTCAAGTGTTGATGTGTTTGTTGCTACAGGAATAAACTTTTCGCCTGCTTTAATGTTTACAACTGTTACAATGCCGTCATTTTCAGCATACCAACCATTTTTCATTTTGTCATAGATGCTCTTGATATTTTTATATGTGATTTCTTTTGTATCTGCAACTTTTTTAAGAGCATCAAGAATTGAGTCGCTATCACCTGTGCTCACAACTGCATTTTCTGCTTGAAGTGAAGAGAGTTCTGAATTAAGCTGTGCCAATTCAAGATTTTTTTGCATTAATTCTTCTGATTTTGAGTTATCAGTTGACACAACTGGCACTTTTGTGGATGATGCAGATGCAATAAACGCGTCAATTTCTTCCTGACTTGCACCATTTTGCGCCATCTGCATTGCGATAGCATCAATTTGTTCTTGAGGGATACCAGTCATTTCTGTAACAGGCTCGTTATTTTCAACTTCTTTTTCGAGCTTTGCAATTTCATTTTTCTTTGCAGTAATTTCAGCATTCTTTTTATCAATTTCACTTGCCAATTCAACTTTACGTTTTGAATTGCTATCCGCTGACTGCTTTGCATCATTATAATCTTTCAATGCTTTGTCATATTCTTTTTTTGCGTTATCAAGATATTTTGATGCACCTGAAACATTGAATGTTGCAAGTTTATCACCTTTGCTAACTTTATCGCCAACATTCACAAGCACTTCTTCAACTGTTACACCTTCAATTGCAACAAAGTTTTCAGTAACACCTGATTCAACTTTACCAACAACATCAAGTGAATCAACAATTGTGCCATAAGCCACTTTTGTCATTTCATATTCTGCAGGTGGCTCAGGTTTGAAATTTGAATAAAGCACATAAGATACTAAAAGCACCATAAACACAATAAACGAAATGATGCCTATTTTTGCTTTCATACTTTTTTTCTTGAAATTTTTAAGCAAAGAAATCACACTTTCCTATTTTAATATAAAGATATTCTACTACAAATCACTTGAAATTCCAATATATTATTTGTAAAAAATTTGTAAACTTGCAATTATTTTCCACATATATTTATCAGGTGATAAAAATGTGTAAAAAAATCTTGTTGGTAACTATCTCTGTTTTTCTTATTCTTCTTTGTGGTTGTTCAAAAGAGAGCAAATTCGGGTTAGAACAATTCGTAAGCAGAATGAATTCTCAATTTGATTATAGTCTTGATACCGCTGATTTTATTCTTTGGATTAATGAAAATGAGAATAATAATTTATTTTGCGAATTGGAGTCTTCGCTTATTACCCTGTCATTAGATAATAACAACGATATAAAGGGAATATCTTTACTTTCAGTTGACTCACAGGATATTCCAAATACTATTAATTTCTTTTGTAATATGTGTTGCGTTTTTACAGGCAACGATTATGATACGCAGAAATCAATTTTTGATAATTGCCAAATTAATACGGATACAATAAAATATGCCGACAGTAACAATGTCATTACCGTCGGCAAATATAAATATACAATTGTTTGCAATCAGTATTCGATTACATTGTTCTGTGACCGTGTATGATTATTCTCTGTGCCACTTTACACCTTGTGGTGTATCTTCAAGAACGATGCCCTGTGCTTTGAGTTCATCACGAATCCTGTCAGCTTCTGCCCAGTTCCTATCTTTACGAGCCTGAGTGCGAGCTTCGATGAGTTTTTCGATTTCGTCATCAAGGCTTTCTGTCTTTCTGTTATAAACAAGACCGAGAACACCTGTAAGCTCATCAAAAAGAATTGTTGCAAGTTCTACAAGTTCTTTATTAGGCGCATCTGTGATAACTGTTGTATTAATATCCTTAACAAGCTCAAAAATTGCTGTGATAGCGTCTGCTGTGTTAAGGTCATCATCCATAGCAGCAATAAACTGGTCTTTACGAGAATTGAGTTTTGCTTTGATTTCGTCTGCGTTTTCTGGAAGTGTATCCACAGCATTCTTCATTGCGAAATCAAGACTTTCACGGCAGTTATAAAGACGAACGAGAGATGCTTTACACTGTTCAATAATATCAACACTATAGTTAATTGGGCTTCTGTAATGTGAAGAAATAAGGAAATAACGGATTGGCTCATAACCGTATTCGTTAGCAACATCACGAACTGTGAAGAAGTTGCCGAGAGACTTTGACATCTTAACATTATCAACGCTGATAAATCCATTATGCATCCAATAATTTGCAAAAGGAACACCATTGCAGCATTCGCTCTGTGCGATTTCGTTTTCATGGTGTGGGAAAACAAGGTCCTGACCGCCGCAGTGAATATCAATTGTTTCACCAAGATATCTTCTTACCATTGCTGAACATTCAATATGCCAACCTGGTCTGCCGTGTCCCCAAGGTGATTCCCAATATGGTTCACCTGGTTTTGCACTCTTCCAAAGAGCAAAGTCCATTGGCTCATGCTTAACTTCTTCAACATTGATTCGAGCACCTGCTTCAAGGTCTTCAAGTGGTTGATGAGAGAGTTTGCCATATTCTTTGAACTGTTTTGGACTGAAATAAACATCACCATTATCTACTGCATAAGCATAGCCTTTTTCGATAAGAGTGCTTACGATATTAATAATTTCGTCAATATTTTCAGTTGCTTTTGGATGAGTTGTTGCTTCGCGCACATTCATACCCTTTGCATCAACCCAGAATTCTTCAATATATTTTTCAGAAACTGTTTTGTAATCTGTGCCTTCTTCATTTGCACGACGAATGATTTTGTCGTCAATATCAGTAAAGTTCTGTACGAAATTCACTTTGTAACCACGATATTCCATATATCTTCTGAATGTATCGAACACGCAAAGTGGACGAGCATTACCGATATGAATAAAGTTATATACTGTTGGTCCGCAAGCATAAACTTTCAATTCATTTGGAACAAGTGTTTTGAGTTCTTCTTTTCTTCTTGTGAGAGTGTTAAAAATTTTCATATTACTCACCTTTCTCTTCTTTATACTTAGCTAATTCTTTTTCAAGTCTTTCGATTTTTGCATTAAGTCTGCAGAATTCCTGTGAAACAGGGTCAGGAATGTGAACCTGGTCGAGATTATCAACTCGTTTGCCGTTTCTTTTGATAACTCTTGCCGGAACACCAACAGCAGTTGAGTTTTCAGGAATTTCATCAAGTACAACTGCGCCTGATGCGATATTTGAATTATCACCAACTTTAAATGGCCCTAAAATCTTTGCGCCTGAGCCAATCATAACTCCGTTGCCTATTGTTGGGTGGCGTTTACCTGTGTCTTTACCTGTACCACCAAGTGTTACGCCTTGATAAATTGTAACATCATCACCGATTTCAGCAGTTTCACCAATTACAACCCCTGTGCCGTGGTCTATAAAAAATCTTCTGCCGATTGTAGCACCCGGATGAATTTCAATATTAGTCTTTTTTACAGCGTGTTGAGATATTGCACGAGCAATAAATCTCATTTTATGACGATAAAACCAGTTTGCAACTCGATACATTCTTATGGCTTTAAGCCCCGGATATAAGAAAAGGATTTCAAGAATGCCTGTTGCTGCAGGGTCACGCTCTTTGACTGTTTGGATATCTTCAATTAGTCGTTTAAGCAAATATATTCCTCCAAAAAAAATAAAAACGCCTTCATCTGCTATTACACAGACGAAGGCGAATAATCGCGGTTCCACTTCGATTTATAACTCAAATACTTTAACGCAGCTAACGGGTATGTATTTCCCCACACCGACTCACGAATGCACTTCACAAAAGTTTTTTAAAATGGGCTTTCAGCCGGTGACCCATAATCTCTGATAAAAACACTATTGCTACTCTTTTCGGTCATAGTCTTTACAATATTATATGGAATTATATCACAAAGATTTACAAATTGCAAGATTTTATAAAAACTTATACAACCTCACCTGTTAACTCGCCATCAATGACATTCATAACTTCAACTTCGATAATATCACCATCGTCAAGCTCATATCCACAGGTAAAATAAATCAATGTGTCAATTTCAGGAGCATCCATTGTTGTTCTGCCGTAATACGAGTCAGAATATGCATCATATCCCTCAACAATTGTAGGCAAAATTTTACCAACTAGGCTTTCATTGAGTTCATCAAGAATCACATTTTGTCTTTCGTTGATAATATCTGCACGGTCTGCACGGATTTCATAATCCATCATACCGTCGAGTTTCGCTGCAGGTGTGCCCTCTTCTTCTGAATAAGCAAAGCAACCCATTCTCTCAAAACGCATCTCTTCAACAAATTCACAGAGTTCATTGAATTCTTCTTCAGTTTCACCGGGGAAACCTGCAATAAATGTTGTTCGGATAGTAACACCATCTATTTTTTCACGAATCTTGTTAAGAAGTGCTGTAAGGGATTCACGGTCACCGTGACGATTCATTCTTTTAAGCACATTTTTGTTGCAATGTTGCAACGGAATATCCATATATTTAACGATTTTTTCGTTATTTGCGATTTCATCAATTAGTGCGTCGTCAATTCTTTCAGGATAGAGATATAAAAGTCTAATCCACTCGATACCATCAACCATTGAGAGTGCGCGAAGAAGTGGCACAAGTGCATTTTGGCCATATAAATCTTCACCATAACGAGTTGTATCCTGAGCCACAACAACAAGCTCTTTAACACCCTTTTCGGCTAAATCTTTTGCTTCGGCAATAATGCTTTCACTTGGTCTGCTTCTGAATGGTCCACGAATAGACGGAATGGCACAATAAGTGCAATGATTTGAGCACCCTTCTGCAATTTTAAGATAAGCAGAATAAGGTGGAGTTGTAAGAACACGGTCACCTTCAATTTTAAGGTTTTCTTTTGGTGGAAAACACTCTGCTTTTTCACCGTCAAACATTTTATAACAAATTTCACAGATGTCTTCATTCGCACCAATACCGATTACGCCGTCAACTTCGGGAATTTCGTTAAAGATTTCACTTTGATAACGCTCTGCAAGACAACCTGTAACCAATACTTTGATTTCAGGATAATCTTCTTTATATGAAATCATGTCGAGAATATTCTCAATGGACTCTTTCTTTGCGTCTTCAATGAATCCACAAGTGTTGACAATAATCAAGTCAGCTTCTAATGGGTCGCTGACAAACTGAAACCCGTCTTTTTGAAGTTTTGAGAGCATTATTTCAGCGTCAACCTGATTTTTGGGACAGCCGAGTGAAATCATACCGATTTTTTTATTCATAAAAATCTTCTCCGTCAAATTCAGAAATAGTATTTAGGGCATTTTTTATATCAGAATATGAATAGCCAAGCCTCAAAAGTGCGTCAACTGTTCTTTTTTTGCCCTTTTCGTCATTTAGTTTATTTATATATTTTTTCTTAACCAATATTATAATACTTTTTTGTGGGTCATTGTCAAGAGCATCGACTATATTTTCCACAATTTCACGGTCTATGCCACGAAATGCCAATTCTTGTTTGATTCGTTTTATGCTATAACTTTTTCTTTCGAGCAAATCGTTTGCGAGAATTCGGGCATATTCTTCATCGTTTAAAAGTCCTAATTCAATAAGTCTTTCACAGGCTTTTTGCGCTGACTCTTTTTCGTGACCTTTTTCACATAATTTCTTGATTAATTCTTTTGTTCCAAAGGGGCGACGAGAAAGAAAATCAAGCCCTTTGTTATAAGCACGACGAAAACTGACCGTGTTAAGCAACTCGGTCAGTTCTTCTTCATTTATTTCTTTATAATTTCTGTATTTTTCTGAATACCAAAAATCACTATCAACGGTTGCACGGTATTCTTCGTCAACATAGATGTGAATTTTATTGGCTTTACCTTGTTTTACAGATAATTTCATTATTCGTCATCATCCACAGCAATATCAAGAGTTGCTCTTGCTGCTGCCTTTGTTGTTGGCACTTTCACAAGTTCAGGTTGTGCGATTGGTGTGCTGTTCTTTCTTGTGTTTACCACTTCTTGCATTTTTACGCGGATTTTTTCTTCGATTTCGTTTGCGAGCTCAGGCTGTTGCTTAAAGAGAATTTTAACATTTTCTCTACCCTGACCAAGACGCTCTTCACCATAATAGAACCATGCGCCACTCTTTTTGAGAATATCGAATTTAACACCAAGGTCAACGATTTCACCGATTTTTGAAATGCCTTCACCATACATAATATCAAATTCTGCTTCCTTGAATGGAGGAGCAACTTTATTCTTAACAATCTTTGCTCTTGTTCTTGAACCGATAAATTCATTACCCTGTCCTTTAAGCTGTTCAACACGGCGCACATCAATTCTGATTGAAGCATAGAATTTAAGAGCACGACCACCTGTTGTAACTTCTGGGTTACCATAAACAACGCCAACTTTTTCACGAAGCTGGTTAATGAAGATTACAACTGTGTTTGACTTGTTGATTACACCTGCAAGTTTACGAAGAGCCTGGGACATAAGACGAGCGTGAAGTCCAACATGGCTATCACCCATATCCCCTTCAATTTCTGCACGAGGAACAAGTGCCGCAACAGAGTCAACGATAATTACATCAAGAGCGCCTGAACGAGCAAGTGCTTCTGCAATTTCAAGAGCCTGTTCACCGTTATCAGGTTGTGAAACAAGAAGTGAATTGACATCAACACCAAGGTTTTGTGCATATTCAGGGTCGAGAGCGTGTTCAGCGTCGATGAATGCTGCTTCGCCACCCATTTTTTGTGCTTCTGCAACAACTTGCAAAGCGAGAGTAGTTTTACCAGAAGATTCAGGTCCATAGATTTCAACGATTCTGCCACGAGGCAAACCACCGATGCCAGTTGCTGTATCAAGTGAGATTGAGCCTGTTGGGATTGCTTCGATATTCAACGCACCACTTTCGCCCAAACGCATAACAGCGCCTTTACCATAATTCTTCTCTATCTGTAACAAAGCAGTTTCAAGAGCTTTTTTCTTATCAGCCATATTTTGTTCCTCTCAATCGTACAAATGTTCGTTTGATAGTATTATATATTATTTCTTTTAATATTGCAAGAACTTTTTTATATTTTATTTAAAATATTTTTTACAAAAACACTTGCAATTTGCGAAAGTAACTGTTATAATGTCTCTTGTTGTAATTTGATTATTTATCCCCGTATACAAGGAGGTGCCTTTAAAATGGCAAAATGCGAATATTGTGGTAAAGACGTTGCTTTCGGCATCAAGGTTTCTCACTCACACAGACGTTCAAACAGAACATGGAAACCAAACGTTAAAAGAGTTAAAGCAGTTGTAAACGGCTCTCCTAAGAGAGTTTATGCTTGCACTCGTTGCCTTCGTTCAGGTAAGGTTGAAAGAGCAGTTTAATTCAAAACAAACACGAAAATTAACGCACATCGCTTGATGTGCGTTTTTTCTTTGGTTTTGTGGGCATTATAGACAAAGTAAATGATAAATCTTTGGGAATATAATCAATTGATTTATTTCTTTAAAAAGAGTATAGTTTAATGCAAGGTCTTGTGGCCTTTAGGGATTCGTGTTGTACTTTATAAGCAACAGATATGCAAAAGGAAAGGCATATTAGAAAAGCCGACTCAAACGAGTCGGCTTTTTGTTTTATTTGAAAACTTATCTTAGTGATTCATTTATTGTGTCGCAAATGTCTTGTGGAAGTTTTTCTAAATCTTCTAATTTATGTGTTGTTTCGCTATCCATATAACCTTCACTGATTAAATACCATTGACCATTGCTATCTCTAACAAGTTCACAATAGGATACTTTCATATTATCATAATTTTCAAAATAGAAATACAAGCGATATGTATTGATAAATTCACTATTATTGGTATCCCAATTTTCAGTTTCAACTATTGTTTCGGTGTTATCAAACTCTTTTACTATGTTCATAATCGTTGCCATTTGTTCATCGGTAAAGTTGATAACTTTATCGTCATCGGTTGAAATCTTTATGACCTTATCGTTTTCGTCCGGCAAATCGGCATCATCCTTCATATATATTTCAAGCCAGTAATTTCCAAAGTCAGGGTTAATTCCTATGATAAATTTGTCGTCGTCACCCAACTGCCAATAAGAGTCGTATGTTATTGTTGCTGTTTCGGAATTCGAAATCAATCGGGTAGTTGTTCCATCTATACAATATATCGCATCTCCCAGATAGAATTCATACTCATCGACAGTTTCTCCATAATCCAAGTGTGATGAAACAACAGTATAATCATTTATGTTAAAGTTTTCATAGTATTCACTTGACACGAGCTCATCAGATAAGGATTCTTTTATTTCATTAAAAGAAACAGTATCATCTATCATAAGAAAAATCATAAACCCAACAAAAAGAACAAAGCAAATTGCAAGAGTTATTGCAACAAGTTTAATTGCTTTTTTAATAACGGCAACAGGTCCTATTGTGTTGGTGTCATCTTTGATTTTTTCTTTTACAACAACCTTTTCAAATCTGCCGTCTTCCATTTTTATGTTAAATTCGTGAATTTTAATTTCGCCAACAAATTTGCAGGTGTGCAAATGAAGTAAAAGCATCAAAGTCCAGATAACAATATATGCCACAACTTCAACCTTAAAATAACTATTTTCGTATGCCAGACCAGAGGATATAATTCCGCTTGCCACAATCATTACGGTGGCAAAATGTTTGCAGGTATTATTATATTTATAAGCTATGTAGTGAAAAAAACCGATAGATAAATTCAACAGCACAGCCATAAAATTTACGAAACCTTCCATATCACTCGGAAATGAAAAGTCAACCGATTTTGTGGCATTCAAAGATACTACAAAAAACACATAGAAAATTATGTTGAAAATTTTTTGAACTTTATTTTTTTCATAATTACGCCTCCTTTTAACTGATTATAGAATTGAATATTATTTATAATCAATCTAATTTGCAAAATTGCTTGTTTTTTATGTAAAAATGCAAGAAAATTACTTATATTTTCAATTTTAGTTATACTCAATTCAATTATTATTGTCAATAAATATTACACAATTGTAATAATAGTTACAAAAAGAAAACGGAGTGGTTTTGTAACCACGCCCCAAGATTTATTTATTGGGAATTAATACATTCCGCCGCCTGCCTGAGCCATTGCTGCTGCAGCTGCTGCTTCAGCCTGTGGGTCAGGAATATCTGCTACGAGTGACTCTGTTGTGAGCACCATTGCTGCAACTGATGATGCATTCTGAAGTGCTGAACGAGTAACCTTTGCTGGGTCAAGGATACCTGCTTCGAACATATCAACATATTCGCTTGTTGCGAAGTTGAAGCCGTAGCCAACCTTATTTGAGTTAACAATTTCATTTACGATAACTGAGCCTTCAAGACCTGCGTTTGCTGCAATCTGACGAACTGGCTCTTCAATTGCTTTAAGAACAATTTTCACGCCTGTTTTGAAGTCTGCATCTTCTGTATCAAGAAGAACTGATGCTGCTTTGATTGCGCCGAGAAGAGCAACACCAC
>JAZOPS010000051.1:0-130552 GCA_045655645.1 Candidatus Fimenecus sp. | reverse complement strand
TTATAATTTTAGCATAAAGCCAAATTCAATGCAAATTGATAGAGACTATAAAAACAGGCTAAAAACAGTGCGAAAACCGTGATTTTTGGTCATATTTACCATTTTTTATAACAATAATATATAAAAAATAACGAAAAACTTTTATGCCACATAGTGAACATTACAAAAATTATTTTTTTGAAAAATTTACGAAATTTTAATGACAAAAAACACCTTTTGTAGTATAATAAATTGATATTATGCATTATTATGCGTAAATATGCATTTTGGAGGGAAATGTTATGGCATTGGTTAGAAAAGAAGCATATTTTAACTCATCAAATGGGTTAAATAAAATCAGAACTTTAATCTGGGAAGATGACGAATTAACCCCAATTGGTATTGTGCAATTAACTCACGGAATGGCTGAGCATATTGCTCGTTATGACGACTTTGCTAGATTTTTAGCATCTAACGGATTTGTGGTTTGTGGTAACGACCATTTAGGTCACGGTAAGAGCATTGATGAGCGTGCACAAATCGGCTATATGGGCGAAGAGAATGGCGACAAGAGATTAGTTGACGATATGCACATTCTCACAAAAATTATGAAAAAGAGAAACCCTGATATTCCATATTTCCTTTTTGGTCATTCAATGGGCTCATTCTGCACAAGAGTTTATGCAAGCCATTTCGGTTATGAGCTTGACGGTGTAATCCTTTGTGGTACAGGTGACCTTCCACCAATTATCAACGCAGCAGTTGATGGTATCGACTTGCTCGTTGCAAAATATGGCTCAACAAGACGCGTTGATGGTGTAGCTGATGTTATGAACAAAGGCTTCTCAATGCTTGGTGACGATAAAGGCAACGCACTTGCATGGCTTTCAGAAAATGCTGATAACAGACTTGCATATTCAAATGACGAACTTTGTGGATTTACATACACTCTTGCAGGCTATCGCGATATCTATAACCTTATGCGTGAAGCTTGTGATGAACTTTGGGCATATCGTCTTCCAGAAAACCTTAATGTAATGGTAATTTCAGGTGCAAAAGACCCTGTTGGTATGAATGGTAAAGGCGTGTTGGCGGTTGCAGACCAACTTGCAGCAGCAGGCTTTGACCCAACCGTAATTCTCTATCCGGGAATGCGCCACGAAATTCTTAACGAAACAGAGAAGGAAGTCGTTTATAACGATGTTCTTAAATTCTTACAATCAACTTATAAAAGTTGGTGAGAATAATCCGAAACAGCCTTAAAACGATAATTTTTAAGACTTTTCGGTGCTTCTCACTCGAAAGGCGTCAGCCTTCCATCGTGCTCAGCAACCAAAAACCCAATAAAAATTCTTCGTTTTCAGGTCGAAGATTTTTTGAATAGGAGATTTTTGTCAAGCTGAGGCACAAAACGCAGTAAATCCTTTGTGGATTTACGAGTATTTTAACAATAGATTGGCGAAAATATCCATTCAAAAAACTATTTTGGATTATTCTCGCCAACTTAAAAAGGGCGTTTAATTCTAAATGAACGAAAAAATTCAAAAGCAATTTAATATAGCCGATGAAGTAGCAGAGCTCTTGTTATTGCGTCACGGCAACACCCCAAAAGCCTTTATTCATACTTATGGCTGTCAAGGTAATGTTGCCGATAGTGAGCGCATTAAGGGAATGCTCTCTAAAATGGGCTATACTATGACTGAAGAAAAAGAAGATGCAGATTTAATTCTCTATAACACCTGTGCAATTCGTGAACATGCTGAAGACCGTGTTTTCGGCAATGTGGGTGCAATAAAGAAATTAAAACAGTCCAACCCAAATCTCATTATTGCGCTTTGTGGTTGTATGATGCAACAAGAGCATATTAGAAACAAGATTTATAACAGTTATCCTTTTGTTGACATCGTTTTTGGTACTCATAACCAATACAAAGTGCCTGAAATTTTCAAAGCATATCTCTTAAAAGGCAAACGCTTTTTTGCAGATATGACAGAAACTAATGAGATTGTTGAGGGTATGCCCGCTCTTCGTGATAACTCTGCAAAGGCTTGGCTTCCAATTATGTATGGTTGCGATAATTTCTGTAGTTATTGTGTAGTGCCTTATGTAAGGGGAAGAGAGCGAAGCCGAAATTCAGCTGATATTATCGCAGAATTCAAGCAGATAATTGCAGAGGGTTATAAAGATATCACTCTTCTCGGTCAGAATGTAAACTCTTATGGCAAAGGTTTAGACGAAGATATAAACTTCTCAAAACTTCTTCGACAACTTAACGAGCTTGATGGTGAGTTCACAATCAGATTTATGACATCTCACCCTAAAGATTGCACAAAAGAGCTTATCGACACAATTGCAGAGTGTGAAAAACTCTCAAAGCATATCCATCTTCCTGTTCAGTCAGGTAACAATAGAATCCTCAAAGAAATGAATCGTCATTATGACCGTGAGAAATATCTTGAACTTATTTCTTATGCAAAAGAGAAAATCGAAGGTTTGTCACTTACAAGTGATATTATCGTTGGTTTCCCTGGTGAGACTTATGAAGAATTTTGTGATACTTTGTCACTTGTAAAAGAAGTTGGCTACACATCACTTTTCACATTTATTTTCTCATCAAGAAAAGGCACAAAGGCATCACTTATGGATGACCCTATTTCTTATGATGAAAAGAATAAGTGGTTTAAAGAACTTTGCGACTTGCAAGAAACAATAGCAAGTGAGCACAGTGCCAATATGAAAGGCAAAACATATCGTGTGCTTTGCGAAGGCAAAAGCAAAACTCTCGATGGTTATTTAGCAGGGCGCACAGACGGAAATGTTATTATTGAATTCCCAAGCAATGACCATAGCTTAGTTGGAAAATTCTGTCATGTAAAAGTGACTGAACCACTTAATTGGTTAGTTCGTGGCGAACTCATTAAATAATAAAAAATAAAAGTTAAAATAAAGGAGCAAAAACAAATGTCAATCGAAAAACTCACAAGAGAACTTGGCAAAGCAATTCAGCAAGATGAAAGATATCTTGCAATGAGAAAGGCAATCGAAGCAAATGAGCAGGACACAGCTCTTAACGAACTTATGAGCAAAATCCAACTCATTCAGGTTTCATATCAGCACGAAGCATCAAAAGAAGAGCCAGATGAAGGCAAGATGAAAGCTTATGATGAAGAATTCCGTGGCGTGTATTCAGAAATTATGATGAACGAAAATATGCGCAACTATGAAATGGCAAGAAAAGAATTAGATGACCTTATGAACTATCTTACAGGCATTCTTGCTATGTGCGTAAACGGTGACGACCCTGATACATGCGACCCAACAGCACATTCATGCGGTGGCGACTGCTCAGGTTGTAGCTGTGACTGTGGCGACGAAGGCTGTAACCACTAATTAATTTAATTAAACAAATTCTGCCTCCCTCTGACGAGGGAGGTGGCAACGCGTTAGCGTTGACGGAGGGAGAGATAAAATCCCTCACAAATCTATTTATCGAGAAGGAATTTTAAATATGGCACTTTCACCAATGATGCAACAATACTTTGAAATAAAAAAGAATTATGAAGACACCATATTGATGTTCCGACTTGGTGACTTTTACGAGATGTTCTTTGACGATGCAAAAACAGCATCAAAAGAGCTTGAACTTGTGCTTACAGGTCGCGATTGCGGTCAAGAAGAAAGAGCACCTATGTGTGGCGTACCATTTCATAGTGCAGATGGCTATATTGCTAAACTTGTTGGGAAAGGCTATAAAGTAGCAATCTGTGAACAGATGGAAGACCCTGCAGCGGCAAAGGGTATTGTTCGTCGTGATGTTATCCGCGTTATTACACCGGGCACTGTAATTGAGAGTTCAATGCTTGATGAGTCAAAGAATAATTATCTCGCATCAGTTTGCGCAACTAACGGCAATGTTGGTATGTGCTTTATCGATATTTCAACAGGCGAGGTCAATTTAACAGAATTCAATGAAAATGTGGAACAAAGAGTAATCAACGAAATGGGTCGTTATAACCCAACTGAAATTATTCTCAATAAAGAAGTAGTTTCGTTTAACTCTCTTAAAGATTTTATTTCTAAAAAACTTGAAGCGTCTGTTGAGTTATTGATTGAAGAATTTGAATTTTCTAATGCAGAATTACTCTGTAAAGAGCATTTTAACACTAATGATTTAGCAACTCTTTCACTCAATCAGCGTGATACTGCTGTTTGCGCATTGGGTGCAGCACTCTCTTATCTCAAATCAACACAAAAGCGCGATTTAGAGAATATCAAAAATATTAATTTCTATACTGATGCTAAATTTATGAGCCTTGGTATTTCCGCAATCCGTAATCTCGAATTGCTCGAAACAATGCGTGACCGTGACCGTAAAGGTTCACTTCTTTGGGTGCTTGATAAAACCAAAACCGCAATGGGTAAAAGAATGCTTCGTTCATTCATTGAACGCCCACTTTATGACTCAGTTGAAATCTCAAAGCGTCTTAACGCAGTTGACGAGCTTTACAATAATACTGAAATGCGTGAAAACGAAACTCAGTTGATGGTTAGTGTTTATGATATGGAGCGTCTTATGACCCGTATCGTTTATAACACAGCTAATGCAAAAGAGTTGTTATCCCTTTGCACAACTCTCGAAAACTTACCTGAAATCAAAGAAAACCTTAAAAATGCAAATAGCAATATGCTCAAATACATCTATAATGAACTTGATGTTTTGGCAGATGTTTGCTCACTTATTAAGGTTTCAATTAAAGAAGATGCACCATTCTCAGTCCGTGAGGGTGGAATGATTAAAGACGGCTTCAATAAAGAACTTGATGAACTTCGTGACATTGTAAACGGTGGTAAATCTGTCCTTGCAAAGCTTGAAGCAGACGAGCAAGAAAAAACAGGGATTAAGAAGCTTAAAATCGGCTATAACAAAGTTTTTGGTTATTATTTTGAAGTTCTCAATTCTTATAAAGAACTCGTTCCTGATACATATATAAGAAAACAAACTCTTTCAAACTGTGAAAGATATATAACGGAAGAATTAAAAGAACTTGAAACTAAAGTTCTCGGTGCACAAGAGCGAATTGTTGGTCTTGAATATGAGATTTTCAACTCAATCCGTAAAAAGATTGCAGGGGAATATTTAAGAACTCAAAGAACCGCACACGCAGTAGCATTGTTAGATGTTCTCTGCTCATTCGCAACAGTTTCACTTAAAAATAACTACACAAGACCCGATATTAACGATAAAGGTGTAATCCGTATCCTTGAAGGTCGTCACCCTGTAGTTGAAGCCTTACAAAAACACACAATGTTTGTACCAAACGATACATTGCTTGATTGCGAAGATAATCGAATGGCAGTAATTACAGGCCCTAATATGGCGGGTAAATCAACATATATGCGACAGATTGCAATTATCACAATTATGGCGCAGATGGGTTGTTTTGTACCTGCAAAGTCAGCGGATATCGGTATTGTTGATAGCATTTTCACTCGTGTTGGCGCGTCCGACGACTTGGCTTCAGGTCAGTCAACATTTATGGTTGAAATGAACGAGGTTGCAGAAATTCTTAAATACGCAACAAAAGATTCGCTTATAATTCTTGACGAAATCGGTCGTGGTACTTCAACCTTTGACGGTATGAGTATTGCCCGTTCGGTTGTTGAGTATATTGCTGATAAAAAGAAAATAGGCGCAAAAACACTCTTTGCAACCCATTATCACGAATTGTCAGAGCTTGAAGGTACAGTTGACGGCGTAATGAATTATAATATCGCAGTTAAAAAGCGTGGGGACGATATTACTTTCTTAAGAAGAATTGTTCGTGGCGGTGCAGACGGCTCTTATGGTATCGAAGTTGCAAAGCTTGCAGGCGTGCCCGATAACGTAATCAAAAGAGCAAAAGCAATTCTTAAAACGCTCGAAGATAACGACTTAATGAAACCAAAAATGGTTGCAGATATACCTGAAGAAAAAGAGCCTGAAATCCAAATGTCCTTTGAATCAAATTCAAGAGAATACATTATGGACAGACTCCGCACAGTCGATATAAATACATTAACCCCAATCGAAGCAATGGGATTACTTTATGAACTTATAGACAAAGCGAAAAATTAACCGTAGGGGTCGGCGTCCTCGACGACCAAAAAAATGTAGGGGACGACGACTCGGCGTCCTGTATGCAAAATCTTAAATAAACAACAATGTAGGGACGATTCACGAATCGCCCGAAAAGTAATGTTTTGTTAAAAAAGTTAATGATTTGCGAATAATATTGATAAAAAGTGAGGGGTAAAATTTGTTAGAAAGATTTGTGATTGGTGCACTTACTTCTTTAATAGTTTTGGGTACTCCGTTTTTGTATAAACTAGGCAAAAGGAAAAAAGCAGAGGCGATTCAAAAAGGTAAAATATATTATGGCTTATTGGGCTGTCGTGTTTTAGGACTCTTTGTTTTAGGTACAATTAGTTCTGAAATGGTATTGATGGCTATTTTAGGCGATAGTATTGAAGGCAATATTGCACTTGTGTTGATGCTTTTTATTTCTTTTGTTTTTACTGCGGTATATATTTATGTATATATTAAATATTTTAAGAAGAAATTAATTATGTATCAAGACAATATTGTTTTAGAAAACAAAAAAGAAACTAAAAATACTAATGAAAAAGGGATTACACACATTTGCTTATCTAATGCAGATGAACAACCAAAAACCTATGGAGATTTTAATGTTTATGGAAAAGACTTAAAAATTCATAATAGTTTATCAAAAGAAACTATAAATCCAGAAACTCACAAGAAATATATTGTGAATACTCCAAATGAATCAACTATCAATAATGAGATTGCACAACCATTATTGCAGCATACAAAAAAAGAATATAATGCTTTTAATATAGCAAAAGATTTGTCAGAAAAAAGTGCAAATTTTATAATTCAAATAAATAGAAAATGTAATGAGATTGGTATTGATTATAATGAAAGAAAATTAGCAATATCAACATTTGCATATTTCTTTGTACAATGGGCTTATACAAGCAAGAATATTACATTTTCTCAGGTTGAAGAAGTACAGAATTTATATAAAGAAAAGTTTAGCAAATTTAACAAGGTTGCATTTCAAGACGATTCGTATAAGAGCGTAATGGAAAATGAGCAAGTATTTGATGCAACACTAGAAAAATTTTTACAATATGCAAAAATTTATTTTAACAATGAAACAAATTCGTTTAGTAATGAAATGATTGAAAAATACATTTTAGAATTTATTGTTAATAAAACTGATGTAAAAACATTGAAAGAACATTTTTAGCGATTCGGGAATCGCCCATACAAAATAATTCTGCATTTTGCACTTTGCATTCTGCATTTATAAAAGGTGGTGCTGACCAATGGCAAAAATAAATAAACTCCCAAAACACATGGCTGATTTAATCGCGGCGGGTGAGGTGGTTGAACGCCCTGCATCTGTTGTAAAAGAACTTATGGAAAATGCCGTTGATGCTGGTGCTACTTCCATAACAGTTGAAATTCAGCACGGTGGCATTTCATATATCCGTGTTACTGACGACGGTTGCGGTATTGACCGCGAAGATGTCAAAACTGCATTCGTAAGCCATGCTACAAGTAAAATCAAAACTGCCGAAGACCTTAATACTATCTTAACTCTCGGTTTCCGTGGCGAAGCGTTACCATCAATCGCAGCAGTTTCAAAAGTGAATATGATTACTAAAACTGCAACTGAAGAAATGGGCACATCTCTCACTATTGAAGGTGGAATTATAACCGATTTCTCTGACGCAGGTTGTGCAGTAGGGACTACTATGATTGTCCGTGAACTTTTCTATAATACCCCTGCACGAATGAAGTTCTTGAAAAAGGATGTCAGCGAGGGTAACTATGTAGCATCAGCGGTTGAAAAACTTGCACTTTCACATCCTGAAATCAGTATTCGTTTTATTCGTGACGGTAAACAAGTATTTACAACCAACGGTGAGGGAAATCTTCAAAATGTATGTTTCTCTGCATTCGGAAAAGATTTCTCAAACGGTCTTTTAAATGTTGATGCATCCGTTGGTAATGTGTCAGTTGCAGGCCTTGTAACACCACCATTTAATTGCCGTGGCTCTCGTGGAATGCAATATTTCTTCGTTAACGGAAGAAGTGTAAAAAATACAACAATTATGGCAGCCTTTGAAAGTGCTTATAAAAACAGCGTAATGGTTGGCAAATTTCCAGGCGGTGTATTGTTTATTACATTACCACCAACACTTGTTGATGTTAATGTGCATCCATCAAAAATTGAAGTTCGTTTCTCTGACGAAAAAGCGATTTTTGATGCAGTTTATCACGCAGTTAAATCTGCATTAAGTGAAAACACATCACTTAAACAAGCGGTTTTACCAGATAAGAAAACTGTTTTCAACGATATTTTTGCTAAACCACAACAAGAGTTTAAGCAAACAACCGTACAAGAGAATATAGCATTCACAGAAAAAGTGTTAAAGCCTTTGTCAGAAACACTTTTTGTAAGTGATGTCAAAACAGATTATGTTGCTGATGTTGACGACGACCCATTCAAAATCGAATTCCCAATTCCTGTTGCCGAAACAAAGACAGAAACAACACCAATCGAACCAACTGAAACAGCAAAACCCGTTGAAGAAAACACAATCCGTCTAATCGGCGAAGCATATAAAACATACATGTTTATTGAACTCAACGGCAAACTCTGTGTTATTGATAAACACGCAGCCCACGAGAGAATATTGTTCAATAAACTCAAAGCAAATTCCCAAGAAAGTGGCAGTCAAATGCTTTTAGCACCTGTCACAGTAACCCTTGGTAAAGAAGAATATATCGCAGTAACAGAAAATATCGAAACAATCGCAAATGCAGGCTTTGATATAGAAGATTTCGGCAATGGTACAGTGATTGTCCGCAGTTGTCCAATGGATTTAGATAATTGTGAAATTATTCCGTTAATCAGCGAAATTGCAGAATATCTCACAAAAAATCGTCGTGACATCACAAACGAGCATCTTGACTGGATTTATCACAATGTGGCTTGTCGAAGTGCTATTAAAGCAGGTGACGATAATTCTGATGCAGAATTATTAGCCCTTGCAAAACAAGTTGTCAACGATAACGAAGTCCGCTTCTGTCCTCACGGCAGACCTGTTATGATTGAACTCTCAAAATATGAATTAGAAAAACAGTTTGGTAGGGTATAACTTATGAACAAAATCCCCGTTATTGCAGTTGTAGGGCCAACCGCGTCGGGAAAAACCTCTTTGTCAATTGAAATTGCAAAGCGTTTTTCGGGACAAGTTGTGTCAGCAGACTCAATGCAAATCTATGAAAAAATGAATATTGCAACTGCAAAGCCAACTGACGACGAAATGCAGGGGATTGCCCATCATTTAATTGGTTTTCAACCAATCGACAAAAAGTTCAGCGTTGCAGAATATGTGACTCTTGCAAAGAATTGCATTGAAAAGATACATAATGACGATGATTTACCCGTTATTGCAGGTGGCACAGGGCTTTATGTTGACTCGCTTTTACAAAATATTCAGTTTTCACAAGAAGACGAGAATACTGAAATCCGCAAAGAGTTAACAGAAATGTTCGAAGAAAAAGGCGCAGAATATATGCTTGAATGGTTGCGTGAAATCGACCCACAGACAGCAGAAAGATTGCATCTTAAAGATAAGAGCAGAATTATCCGTGCACTTGAAATCTACAAGGCTACAGGTAAAACAATGACCGAACAAAAGGTTCTCTCAAAAACAGAGCCATCACCATATAACACATTATATATAGGTATAAATTATCGTGACAGAAATGTGCTTTATGATAGAATTAACCGTCGTGTTGATATTATGGTTGAAAATGGTTTGTTAGAAGAAGCAAAAGATTTTTATAATATAGATTCCAATAAAACTGCTTATCAGGCAATTGGTTATAAAGAATTAGCACCATATTTCAACAATGAAAAAACTCTCCAAGAGTGTCTTGAAAGCCTTAAAATTGAAACAAGACACTATGCAAAACGCCAACTTACTTGGTTCAGAAAAAATGAAAATATTAATTGGGTTTATCCTGATGATTATGAAAATCAAGAAGATATGCTCAAAGTGGTTTTTGAAATAATCAACGAATTTTTAAAGGAGAACAGGCAATGAAAAATATAAGCAAAAATACAATTAAATATGCGGTATGCACAGTGCTTGGCGTCCTTATTATTTTCTACTTTATTCATCAAGTTGTGCAAATGAATTCAGACCCATACAAAACTGAAGTTGCCCTTGAAAGAGATGTTCAAAACACAATATCAACAAAGGCATTTGCAATTCGTGATGAAAAATATCTAACAGCCGAGAATTCAAGTGGAACAGTTGTTTCAATTGCCGAAGATGGTAAACGCGTTGGCAGCGGTGATGCTGTTGCAGTTGTTTTTCAAAGCTCTGAAAGTGCTGCTGCTTATGTGCGCATAAACGAACTTGAAAAAGAAATTGCTTATTATAAACAACTTAAAAACCGTGTTGGTGTTGGTACAAACGCACCATCATCATATAACGATTCAATTGACAATGCTTGCGTTGACTTTATTTCAGCAGCAAGAAAAGGCATAAATAGCGACTTTGACGAAGCTCTTATCGACTTGCGCGATTCTATTACTACTCGTCAATTGGCTGTTGGTACTCAGTTGTCAGTTGATGCAAAACTCTCATCACTTGAAGCAGAACTTATAACATTAAAAGGCATGTCAATGGGCTACAGCACAGTTGCATCGCCAAATCCAGGTTATTATATCGGCTCAGTTGATGGCTTTGAGCAAGCAATTGCTTATAAAGATGTCCTTAAAGACATAAACTGCGAAACAATAAATAATTTGTTAGCATATCAAAAACAAGAAGTCCCAACTAATATAATGGGTAAACTTGTGGATTCATTTGACTGGTATTTTGTTTGTACAGTTCCTTATAGCGATTCTGGTGCACTTAAAAAAGATAAGAAAATTACCATTAATGTCCCTAATACTGCAGTTGGAAGTTTAGATTGCAAAATTGCTTATATCGGTGCAAAAGAAGGGGATTATATTCCAGTAGTTTTTAAATGTAATATCATGAATCGTGATGTTGCAAACTTGAGAATTGAAGATATTGAAATTATCACAGAAAACTTTACAGGTATTCGCATAAACAATAAAGCAATCCGTGAGGTTGATGGTGAAAAGGGCTTATATGTAAAACGCGGTAATATTATTCAGTTCAAAAAGATTAATATTATTTCGTCAAGTGAAGAATATTCAGTTGTCGAGAAGGTTGAAGATTCATCCTATGTAAGACAATATGATACAATCATTACAGAAGGAGTTGATTTATATGATGGAAAAGTCATTTCTTGAAACTCGCAAGGCTGATATTCAATACAACCTTGATGTTATTAATGAAAGAATTGCAGAAAGTGCAATTAAAAGCGGAAGAAACCCTGAAGATGTCACGCTTATGGCTGTTACCAAAACAGTTGACCCTATTTTTATAAATTATGCTCTTGATTATGGCGTAAAAATGATTGGTGAAAATCGTGTTCAAGAAATGCTTCGAAAAAAGCCTGAATTACATCTTGATGGTGTTCAAAAGCATTTAATCGGACACTTGCAGACCAACAAAGCGGGTCAGATTGTTGGCGAGGTTGATATGATTCAGTCAGTTGACTCACTTAAAATAGCAAAAGAAATTGCAAAACAATCAATAAAAAAAGGTATTGTTACCGATGTGCTTCTTGAAATCAATGTGGGTGAAGAAGAAAGCAAAACAGGTTTTTCAATGTCAGAGTTTTTTGAAACCTTGCATGAGATAGCAGAATTAGATGCAATTAGAATTAAAGGACTTATGACAATACCCCCAATTTGCGAAAATAATACAATACTTTGTAAATATTTTGAAAAAATACACAATATCTATGTTGACATTAAAGAGAAAAAGTTAGATAATATAGATATGAATATTCTCTCAATGGGTATGTCGGGAGATTATTACGAAGCAATTTTATGTGGTTCGAATCTTGTAAGAATTGGTTCTTCAATTTTCGGTCCAAGAATGTATTAAATTTTAGGAGGACGCAAAAAATGAGCTTTTTAGACAAAATCAAGAATATGGTAAATATTGAAGAAGATGGTTATTATCCTGATGATGTAGATACAGGTGATTTTATGGACCGTTTTGACGAACCAGAATCAAGACCTGCAAAACCTGTACACAGAGTTCAGCGTGGTGCTGACCAAGATAAAGTTGTAAACATTCACACAACAGCACAACTTCAGGTTGTTCTTTCAAAACCTGAAAAATTTGACGAGGCTCTCAGCATTGCTGATAACCTTAACGAAAAGAGAACAGTAGTTCTTAACCTTGAATCAGTTAGCAAAGATGTTGCTCGTCGTCTCATCGACTTCCTTACAGGTGTTGCTTATGCTAACAACGGTCAGCTTAAGCGTATTGCTAACAGCACGTTCATTATCACTCCATACAATGTTGATGTAATGGGTGACTTGATTGACGAACTTGAAAATAACGGAATGTTTTTCTAATAACATTCATAATTATTAAAAAATGTACAAGAACGGGAAGGATATTCTAATGCTTACACCAGATAAAATCAAAGAAAAATCATTTCAAACAACAGGTCGCGGTTCATATCGTGCAGAAGATGTTGATAACTTTTTAAGTGAAGTTTCAGCTTCTTATGAACAGATGTTTAAAGAGAATGGTGACCTTATCAAAAAAATCAGCGTTCTCGTTAAAAAGATTGAAGAATATCGTGAAGACGAAGAAAGCCTTAAAACAGCGCTTTTAAATGCACAGAAACTTGCTGATAAAATTGTTGCTGAAGCTCGTGAAACAGCAGAAAAAGAAACTGCTGATGCTAAGGCAGAATGTGAACAGATGGTTGCAGAAGCAAAAGCTAAGGCAGATGAATACACAGCAACATTAGGCGTTGAAAAAGACGAAATCATGGCAGCTGCAAAAGCAGAAGCAGAGCAAATAGTTGCAGAAGCAAATCGTCAGTCAAAAGAAATTCTTGGCAACATCAACCGCAAGGTTACACATGAAAGCCTTGTTTATGATATGCTCCAAAAAGAAGCATCAGAGTTCAAATCAAAACTTGTTGCAATGTATAAAGAACATATCAACCTTATCAACCAGCTTCCTGAAATCGTTGAAGAACAGATTGAAGAAACAGTTGAAGAAGAACCTGCAGTCGAGGAAGCAATTATCGAAGAGCCTGCTCAGGAATTCGTTGTAATTGAAGAAACAGAAGAAATTGAAACAGTAGAAGAAATCGAAGAAGTTGTCCCAGAAGTAGAAGAAGATTTTGAAGTGATTGAAGAAACTGCCTCAGAAGTTGAAGAAACAGAAGAAGCAGTTGAAGAAGAAATCGTTGCTGAACCAGTTGTGAAAAAAGCATTTAAGCTTGATTTGAGCAAAATCGACTTTGCAGACGATATCGACGATACAGTTGAAACTGCTGAAGAAGCAATAGAAGAAGCTGAAGAAACAGCAGAAGAAGTTGAAGAAGAACAGGTTGAAGAAAAACCACAGTCAATTTCATTTAAAAACTTCTTTAAGAAAAAATAAGATACGAGGTAAAATATGCTTCAAGTAATTACACTTGTTTCAATGCTCGTTTTAGTGGCATTAGACCAATTAATCAAATTACTTGTAATTGACTATCTCAAACCAATTGGCAGTTATCCCTTGATTGACGGCTTTATTCAGTTGAATTATGCCGAAAACACGGGAGCTGCTTTTGGCTCTTTTAGCGGATATACAAATTTGTTGTCAGTTTTCACATTGATATTGATTATTGTTGGCACAATGGCTTTGATGTTCAAAAAAATCAAATTTGGCGTTGAATATGTCTGTGTTGCTTTGATAATAGCAGGGGGACTTGGCAATTTAATTGACCGAGTGTTCCGTGGATTTGTAGTTGACTATATTGAGCCATTGTTTATTGATTTTGCAATATTCAATTTTGCAGATATTTTAGTCACTTGCAGTGCCTTTGTGCTGATAGGTTGGCTTATATACGAGATTTACAGAGATAGTAAAAAAGAAAAGGACTCACAAAATGAGTGAATTGTTGATTGAAGTTCCACAGGAATTTCACGGTGAAAGAATTGATAAATTTCTTTCAGTTTTGGTTCCCGATTGTTCAAGAAATTCAATTCAAAAATTGATTGAGCAGGGGAATGTTACTATTAACGGTATTGTCGTTAATAAAAAGTATAAAGTTAATACTGATGACGAAATAATGTTGGTTACAGGCGAATTAAAACCACTTGATGCCGAGCCTGAAAATATTCCGTTAGATATTGTCTATGAAGATGATGATTTGCTTGTTGTCAATAAACCTAGAGGTATGGTTGTTCATCCTGCACCGGGTAATTATACAGGTACTTTGGTTAATGCGCTGTTGTATCATTGTAAAGACTCATTATCGGGCATAAATGGTGTTTTGAGACCGGGAATAGTTCACAGAATCGATAAAGATACAAGTGGATTGCTCATTGTAGCTAAAAATGATAAAGCACATTTAGGTCTTGCCGAACAAATCAAAGAGCATAGTTTCACTCGTGAGTACAATGCTGTGATTTGTGGTCACTTGAAAGAGCAAGAAGGCACAGTTAACGCGCCAATTGGACGCAATCCAAAAGACCGTAAGAAAATGTGTGTAACAATGCAGAATTCAAAAGCTGCAGTTACTCATTATAATGTGATTGAAGAATACAATGGTTATTCTCACATTTCACTTAAATTAGAAACAGGTCGAACTCATCAAATAAGAGTTCACATGGCTCATTTAGGACATCCTGTTGCAGGCGATTTGGTTTATGGTCACGATAAAAAAAGCGCCGAACTCAATGGACAGTGCTTGCACGCAATCAAAATCGGATTTGTTCATCCCATTAAGAATGAATATATGGAATTTTCAAGCGATTTGCCTGATTATTTCAAAAGTTTTTTAGATAAAATCAAAAGAGGTTAAATAATGGCAAAAAAAGACTTGTCAAACTGGCTTGTAGTGTCAGATATTGACGGAACACTCAATAATAAATTCAGAAAGTTGCCAAAAAGAAATTTCGAAGCAATTAAACATTTTGTACTGAAATGTAATGGACATTTCACATTGGCATCAGGCAGAAATGTCGAGTCAATGAGAAAACACTATAACAGATTACCAATTAAAGGTACTCCGGCTGTTGTTCTCAATGGTGCAGGTGTTTATGACTATTCTCAGGAGAAGATGTTGCATTTCACACCAATAAATCAAAAAGCAGTTGATTTGGTGTTTGAGATTTATAAGCGTTTTCCAGCACTTGAAATCGAAATTCTTACGGATGAAGTTATTTATACATTGAACGCAAAAATCTTTGCACCATGTATGGTGTTGGCTGATAAACTTCACTGCGTTAACTGTAAAAGTGTTGATGAAGTGCCAAGAGAAAATTGGGGAAAAGTTATTTTCCTTGGTGTTCCACCACTTATCAGCGCAGTTAAAAAATATGCATTGTCACTTGAAAACACAGGTGCAAACTTTATGTCAAGCTCAATCTGTTCTTTTGAAATGCTCAATGAAGGTGTTCACAAAGGAACAGCATTGATGAAAATTGCTGAAATGTATAATATTGACCGTGAGCATACTGCTGCAATCGGTGACTATTTCAACGATTATGATATGCTTAAAACTGTTGGACTTCCAGCATGTTGCGGACAAGCACCAAAAGCAATGCATGATATTGCAGATTTTCATGCTTGTCATTGCAATCAAGGTGCGGTTGCAGACTTGCTTGAATACATAATGAATGATTACAAAGAATAATAAAAAAATAGGGGGAGTAAAAATGAATGCTTCTTTGAAAAAAGAACTTGAAATTTTTGCAACAAAAGAAAGACTTCTCTTGTTAGAAGGTATTTTCAACGCAAAGGCAGGCCATCCGGGTGGCTCACTTTCAATTGCTGAACTTATGGCTTATCTTTACAATGTAGAGATGAAAGTTGATGCATCAAATCCAAAATGGGACGACCGTGACAGATTTGTTCTTTCAAAAGGTCACGCAGCACCTGCTCTTTATGCAACACTTGCACTTAAAGGCTTTTTCCCAACAGAAGATATGAAAACACTTCGTAAAGCTGATTCTTATCTTCAGGGTCACCCAAGTATGAAATGTGTGCCAGGTGTAGATATGAGTACAGGCTCACTTGGTCAGGGCATTTCTGCAGCAGTTGGTATGGCTCTCGCAGCAAAACTTGATAATAAAGATTTCAGAGTTTACACAATTCTTGGTGACGGTGAAATCGAAGAAGGTCAGGTTTGGGAAGCAGCAATGTTTGCAAATGCAAAGAAACTTGATAACCTTGTAGTTATCGTTGACAATAATAATCTTCAGATTGATGGTACAATCGAAGAAGTTAACTCACCATATCCAATTCCTGAAAAGTTTACAGCATTCGGTTTCAATACAATTGAAATTGATGGTAACAACCTTGATGAAATCGAAAGTGCATTTGAAGCTGCAAAGGCTTGCAAAGGCAAACCAACAGCAATCGTTGCAAAGACAATTAAGGGCAAGGGCGTTTCTTATATGGAAAATCAAGTTAACTGGCACGGTGCAGCACCAAATGAAGAACTTTATAATCAGGCAGTAGCAGAACTTACTGCAAAACTTAATGAATTGGAGGGTGTATAAAATGAGCGAAGTAATTAAAACAGCAACTCGTGATGCTTATGGTAAAGCACTTGTTGAATTAGGTAATACAGACGCTAAAATTCTTGTTCTTGATGCAGACTTGGCTGCTGCAACAAAAACAGGTATGTTCAAAAAAGAGCACCCTGAAAAGTTTATTGATTGTGGTATTGCAGAAGGCAATATGATGGGCGTTGCAGCTGGTCTTGCAAGTGCAGGATATACAGTTTTCGCATCATCATTCGCAATGTTCGCAGCAGGTCGTGCATTTGAACAGGTTAGAAACTCAATCAGTTATACAAATCTTAATGTTAAAATCGGCGCAACTCATGCAGGAATCTCTGTTGGTGAAGATGGTGCAAGCCATCAGTGCTGTGAAGACATTGGTCTTATGAGAACAATTCCAAATATGGTTATCCTTAACCCTGCCGATGATGTTGAAGCAAGACTTTGCGTTATGGCAGCGGCAGAGCATGAAGGCCCAGTTTATATGAGATTTGGCCGTCTTGCAGTGCCAAGAGTATTCGATGAAAACTATAAGTTTGAAATTGGTAAAGGCTCTGTCCTTAAAGAGGGTGACGATGTAACAATCATCGCAACAGGCCTTATGGTTAACGAAGCACTTATGGCTTATGAAGAACTCAAAGCTGAAGGTATTAATGCAAGAGTTGTTAATATGGCAACAATCAAACCTATTGACCGTGAACTTGTAATCGAAAGTGCAAAGAAAACAGGCGTAATCGTTACTGCAGAAGAACACAATGTAATCGGTGGTCTCGGCTCAGCAGTTGCAGAAGTAGTTTGTGAAACAGTTCCTGTCCCTGTACTTCGTGTAGGTGTTGAAGATACATTCGGTAAATCAGGTCCAGCAGTTCAACTTCTTCACGAATTCGGACTCGACGCTGCAAATATCGTTGCAAAATGCAAAGCAGCAGTTGAATTAAAGAAATAATAATGTAGGGGACGATGAGTGCATCGTCCCTTTTTCTTTCTTTTTATTCAAATTATAATTTGTCGGTGAGTTTGAATGGTGTGTTTATGCCTCCCTCTGACGAGGTGCGGGTGTCCGGTGGACACCTCTGCGAAGCAGAAGCACCGACCGAACCGGCAGGTGAGAATTAGGTGGCATTTTCGCAAGAAAATGACGGAGGGAGAGATAGTTTTACTGCTCACTAAATCTCTCCCTCAGTCTCGCTTTCGCTCGACAGCTCCCTCGTCAGAGGGAGCCGAGAACGGACACCCATTAAACTCCCCAATAAACTCCGATTTATAAAACAAAAAGTTACATTCGTAGGGGTGATTCACGAATCACCCTCATTTTTTCACTGTTTTTGTTTGACAAAGGAAATTAATAGGTCTATAATTACAATGTATAATTATATTGGGGGCGTGTGTATGAAACGCAAGATATTATCTATATTTCTTTCAATTGCAATTATTTTCGTTGCAATTCCGTTCACTCAGATTCAATCTGAAGCTCTTACTTATGGTGATTATGCATATGAAATAATCAGTTATTCAGACAAAACTGCTCGGATTACGGAATATACAGGTCATGCAACTGAACTTGAAATACCATCAAAAATAGATGGTTATACAATAACTGCAATCGGTGGTCGCGCATTTGAGTTTCGTAGAAGCCTTACAAGTATAGTAATCCCTGATAGTGTAACATCAATTGGTGAAGATGCTTTCTATGTTTGCACATCATTAGAAAGAATAATAATTCCTGATAGTGTAACAGAAATTGCATATTCTGTCTTTGAAACTACTGCATATTATAAAGATGAATCAAATTGGGAAAATGACGTGCTTTATATTAATAATCATTTAATAGATGCAAAAAATACCATTTCGGGTTCATACACAATAAAGACAGGCACAAAGAGTATTGCCGATAACGCTTTTGATGATTGTACAAGTCTCACAAGTATAATAATTCCTGATAGTGTTATATCAATTGGGAAGTGCGCATTTCAAAGTTGTACAAGTCTCGCAAATATAACAATACCTGATAGTATAATATCAATTGGACCGTATGCATTTAATAATACGGCTTATTATCATGATTGGTCAAATTGGGAAGACTATGTACTTTACATTGATAATTACTTAATAGATGTGGAAACGGCTCTTGGTTCATGCACAATAAAGACAGGAACAAAACTTATTGCAAGTCAAGCATTTTATAAATGTACTAACCTTACAAGTGTAACAATTCCCAATACTGTTACAACAATATGTGCTGATGCTTTTTATGAATGCAGTTCACTAACAAAAATAACAATACCTAATAGTGTTACGTCGATAGGTGATTATATTTTTTATAAATGCTCAAGCCTGACAAATATAAAAGTTAATAGTAATAATAAATATTATTCAAGTGATTCAAATGGAGTACTATTTAACAAAAATAAAACTACATTAATACAATATCCGATGAATAATTCAAGCACAAGTTATGTAATTCCCGACACAGTAACAACAATTGATAAAAATGCTTTTGCCCATTGTGGCAACCTTGCAAGTGTAACAATTCCTGATAGTGTATTATCGATTGAGAGTTCAGCTTTTGCCTATTTTGGCAACCTTACAAGTATAACAATTCCTGATAGTGTGACGTTTATTGGAGAAGGGGCATTTTTTTGTTGTAGAAACCTTGTTAATGTAACACTTTCTGATAGTATTACAACAATTAGTGATCATCTATTTCGCGATTGTACAAGTCTTAAAAGTATAATAATTCCTAAAGGTGTAACAACGATTGGTGAATATGCGATCTCTAACTGCATCAGCCTTACAAGTCTAACGATTCCTAATGGTGTAACAACAATTGAATATTGTGCGTTTACGTCTTCTTGTTTTACAAATATAACAATACCCGATAGCGTGATAACAATTGGTGAGGGTGCATTTTATTACTGCTCACAACTTGCAACAGTCAACTATACGGGCACAAAATGTCAATGGAATAATATTTTCATTGATGATGATAATTCCTCATTATATGATGCAACAATAAATTATAAATTAGGTAATCATGTTAATGGTGATTGGGTAGTTACAAAAGACCCAACATGTGTTTCTAATGGTGAAAAACAAGCCACTTGTTCATATTGTGGTATAGTTTCAAAACAAACAGTGCCTGTGGTTGCTCACAGCTATTCGACTAACTTTACTGTTGATATCGAACCTACGTGTAGTGAGGCTGGTAGCAAGTCTCGCCATTGTATTAATTGCGATGCAACAACAGATGTTACACCTATTGACCCGTTGACAGAAACAGGTACTCATACATACGGCAAATGGACACTTGTCGGATTACCAAGCTGTGGCATAGAAGGCTCACAGTCACGCACTTGTTCAGTGTGTGGTGCTGTTGAAACAAAGGTAATCCCTGCATTATCGCACAACATTTCAACAGAATGGACTATTGACAAAGAAGCAACTTGTACAGAAGAAGGCAGTAAGTCACATCACTGTTCAATTTGTAATGAAAAATTCGACGTAACCGTTATTGAGATGACAGAACATTCTTATGGTAGTTGGAAGATGGATAACTTACCGACTTGTGGTGTGGAAGGCTCACAGTCACGCACTTGTTCAGTGTGTGGTGTTGTTGAAATAAAGGTAATCCCTGCATTATCGCACAACATTTCAACAGAATGGACTGTTGATGTGGAGCCAACTTGTATAACAGAAGGTAGTAAATCACATCATTGTTTGTTGTGTGGCGAAAAATTTGACATAACTGTTATAGAGAAGGTTGACCATAGCTTTGGTGGGTGGACAACTGAAACAATGCCATCTTGTGGTGTTGAAGGTTTACAGACTCGCACTTGCCTTGTATGCGAAGCAGTCGAATCGGAAGTGATTCCTGCACTTACTCACGATATTTCAACAGAATGGACAGTTGATATAGAACCAACTTGCACAACAGAGGGTAGTAAATATCAACCTTGTCTGTTATGTGGTGAAAAATTTAACGAAACTGTTGTTGATGCAACAGGACATGACTTTGAAGATTGGAATGTTGTAACTGCTCGACAATGTGAAAGTGATGGATTACATACTCGAGCATGTTCAGTTTGTGGAGAAACAGAAGTAGAAACATTATCTGCACTGGGTCATGATTTCTCAACTGAATGGACAATAGATATAGAACCAACTTGTTCTGATGAAGGTCGTAAGTCACGCCATTGTTCTCGTTGTGATGCGAAAACTGATGTAACTGTAGTTGAAATTACTGACCATAGATATGGTGAAATTACATATACAGTAGTGCCAACCTGTACACAGGCTGGTACAGGATATCATATGTGTGATGATTGTGGATATTTTGAATATGTTACAATCGAATCACAACATAATTACGGTGAATGGCAGGTAGTGCTTAAACCTAAATTTGAGCGTGAAGGTAAAAATCAACGTACTTGTGCAGATTGTGGAAATGTTGAAACTGAATCTGTACCTGCATTGGATACTGTTTTAGGTGATATAAACAATGATGGTGTAATTGATACAGATGATTATGACATTATTGTAGCTATAACTACTCTTGCTTATGTACCAACAGAAGAAGAGTTAGCGAAAGCAGATATTAACCAAGATGGGGCAGTAGATTCGTTCGATGCAATTTATCTTGACCTTTATCTTGCTGAAATGCTGAATGATACTGTTAGTGTTAACACACAAATGGTTGCAGATCTTCCTAAACGAGATGAAGAGTATTAATAAATTGAAAATTATATGTAAAAGGGACTTTTTTAAGTCCCTTTTTTCTTGCTTGTTTATACGTGATTTAAGTTTTTTGTAAAAAAAATGAGGGATATTAATTATCCCTCAGTCAAAAATCTCGCAAATTTTATTTTCTCTTTATTTCATAATCTTTCTTTAACAATTCTTCAACTAAAGTTTTATTATTCTTAATCTCTTTATTAAACCATATTCCACCAGACCCCAAATCTTCAATTTCATGGTAATCCGAACCTGATGTGACCATAAGGTCATATTTTTTTGCCCACATTTCGGCAATATCATTGCTTGAGTTGTGTCTTGGGTTACCATTAAAGATTTCAACACCATCAAGACACTTTGGATTAGTGACTTTCATACCAACTCTGAATGGGTGAGCCTGAAATACTAAAAATCCATTTTTTTGTGCTAATTTATAAAAAGTTTTACTGTTCATGTTGAGCAAATTGGGGTATGAATATAAAAACTCTTCTGTAATTCCATAAACAAGATAATCGTTTTCACCCTCGCTTGTTTTGAATCTTAATTCCATACCCAAAAGCACATTTATTCTTCCGTTTGCAGTTTCAAGAGCTTTTTTATAACCACGCAAGAAAAAGTCAACTTTTTTCTTCCAAGACATCAATTCACGACCGAAATTCATATAAGTTGATGGACTCAAATGGTCAGTAACAATAATCCCGTCATATCCTGCTTTAATATATTCTTCAACTGCAATTTCTGCTGGCACATTGGCACAGTTACTTGTGTTTTTTGTGTGAAAATGCATTTCATATAAATACTTTTTCAAAATAATTCCCCATTCATAAATTTGTTTATATTTATTATATACTTTTTTCTTCATAAAGTCGATATTTTTTTCACATTTACAACATTTTATATTTGAAAAAATAAGTGGATTATATTATTATATATATAGTTTAATTTTCGGAGGTTTGTTATGAACTGCAACTGTCAGAAAAACAATGATTTTTCACTTCTTGAACCTTGTTTAGAAAAATATGCCACCGTAGCAGGTAGCCTTATTACTATATTACAGAATGCACAGGATATTTATGGATATTTGCCTGTTGATGTGATTTTATATATCTCTCAAAGAACAGGGATTAAAGTAACAAAAATTATGGGTGTTGCAACATTCTATTCACAGTTCCGTTTACAGCCTGTGGGTAAATATCTTATTATGCTTTGTCAGGGTACAGCGTGCCATGTTAACGGCTCATTGCAGATTGAAAAAACAATCAATGAATATTTAGGTATTAAAGACGGCGAAACAACTGCTGACGGACTTTTTACACTTAAAAATGTAGCATGTTTAGGTTGCTGCAGTTTATCACCTGTAATGATGATTAACGATGAAACTTATGGTTCTCTCACTCCTGAAAAAGTAATCAGCATTTTCAAAGAATTACAGAAAGGGGAGAATGCAGAATGAAAATAGCAGTTGGACAAGGCAGTTGTGGTATTGCTGCAGGTGCTCAAAAAGTATATGACATTTTAAATTCAACCCTTGATTTGAATAATAATCATCTTACCGTAACTGGTTGTATTGGTATGTGCTACCTCGAACCTATCGTTGATGTTTATGCTGATGACGGACTTCACAGATTTGTAAAAGTTAACAGTGAAATTGCAGAGAAAATCGCAAATGCAGTTAATAGCAATGATTTAATATCGGTAAATGAATATGAAATAAGCGACGATGATAAATCTTTTTTGGATAAGCAGACAAGAATTGCTCTCCGTCATTGTGGTGTGATTAACCCTGAAATCATTGAGGATTATACAAACGACGACGGATATAAGGCACTCCAAAAAGTCCTTACAACAATGTCACCTGAAGATGTAATCGAAGAAATCAAGATTTCAGGTCTTGCAGGTCGTGGTGGTGCAGGTTTCCCTACATGGTTTAAGTGGAATGCTGCCCGTCAGTCAAAGGACGAAACAAAATATCTAATTTGTAATGCTGACGAGGGTGACCCGGGTGCATTTATGGACAGAGCAGTTATAGAGAGTGACCCACACAACCTTATTGAAGGTATGCTCATCGGTGCTTATGCAATAGGTGCTAGTGAAGCAATCGTCTATGTCCGAGCAGAATATCCACTCGCAATTCGCAGATTACAAAATGCTATCGACCAAGCCAAAGCAAATGGTTTTATCGGTAAGAATATTATGGGTACTTCATTTTCTTGCGATTTTAGAATCAAAGCAGGTGCAGGTGCATTTGTATGTGGTGAAGAGACAGCACTTATTGAGTCTCTTGAAGGTTCTCGTGGTATGCCTCGACTTAAACCACCATTCCCTGCACAGTCAGGTTATTGGCACAAACCATCAAATATCAATAATGTTGAAACATTTGCTAATGTAAGTTGGATTATACTCAACGGTGGAAACGCTTTCTCATCAATGGGTACAGAAAAGAGCAAGGGTACAAAGGTTTTTGCTCTTACAGGTAAAATCAAACGCGGTGGACTTGTTGAAATCCCAATGGGTAAAACCTTACGCGATGTTATTTTTGACATCGGTGGCGGTATCAAAAATGACAAAAACTTCAAGGCTGTACAGATGGGTGGCCCGTCAGGTGGTTGTATCCCTGCCGAATTACTTGATACCGTAATTGACTATAAAGCATTATCGGCTACTGGTGCAATTATGGGTTCAGGCGGCATGGTTGTTATGGATGACAGCACTTGCATGGTTGAAATGGCTCGTTTTTTCCTTGATTTTACTGCAAAAGAATCTTGTGGTAAATGTGTTCATTGTCGTCTGGGTACAAAGCGTATGCTTGAAATTCTTACTCGTATTACAGAGGGTAACGGTAAGGAAGAAGACATTGAACTTTTAGAAGAACTTTGTCTTGCAATTAAAGACGGTGCATTGTGTGGACTTGGTCAGACAGCGCCAAACCCTGTTCTTACAACTTTGAAATACTTTAAAAACGAATATGTTGAGCATATTGTCGATAAAAAATGTGCTGCACACGAATGTACAAGTCTTCTCAGGTTTGAAATTAATGCAGATGCTTGTAAAGGCTGTACACTCTGTGCAAAGAAATGTCCTGTTGGTGCAATCAGCGGAACAGTCAAAAATGCTCATGTTATTGATATGGAAAAATGTATTAAATGTGGCAACTGTGTATCAGTTTGTCGCTTTAATGCTGTGGAGGTGAAATAATTGAGTATTACATTAACTATTGACGGAAAAAAGATAGAAGCACAAGAAGGCTCAACAATACTCAATGTTGCCACACAGAACGGAATAAAAATTCCTAATCTCTGTTATGATGGCAGAGTTGAACTTTACGGTGCTTGTGGACTGTGTACAGTTGAGGTTGAGGGTATTCCGAAACTCCTTCGTGCTTGTTCAACAAAAGTAGCTGAAGGTATGGTAGTACATACACAGACTGAACGAGTAAAGGCATCACGAAAGGTTGCTCTTGAACTTTTACTCTCTGACCATACAGGCGACTGTGTTGCACCTTGCAGTAAGGCTTGTCCTGCAGGAACAAACTGTCAGGGATATGTTGGACTTATTGCTAACGGTGAATATACAGAGGCAGTTAAGCTTATTAAAGAAAAATTGCCGCTTCCTGCATCAATCGGCAGAATTTGTCCTCATCCTTGTGAAAAACAATGTCGCAGACAGTATGTTGATGAGCCGATTTCAATCGCATTTCTTAAAAGTTTTGTTGCCGATATGGACTTGCACGGTGAAACATATATTCCTGAAATCGAACCTAATACAAACAAAAAAGTTGCAATTATCGGTGGTGGCCCTGCAGGTCTTACAGCAGCATATTTCCTTTGTAAACAGGGACACAGTGTAACTGTATTTGAACAGATGCCAAAAATGGGCGGTATGCTTCGTTATGGTATCCCTGAATACAGACTTCCAAAAGCAGTTCTTGATAAAGAAATCAAGCTTATTGAAGATATGGGTGTTACACTCAAAAACAACGTAAATATCGGTAAAGACATCACATTTGAAGAAATTAAGAATGATTTTCATGCGACTCTTGTTGCAATCGGTGCTTGGAACAGCAGTAAAATGCGAGTTCAGGGTGAAGACCTTGACGGCGTATGGGGTGGAATCGACTTCCTTCGTGAAGTTGCCCTTGGTAATAGACCTAAAATCGGTAAAAATGTTGCAGTCTGCGGTGGCGGTAACACAGCAATGGACGCTTGCCGTGTTGCTGTGCGTCTTGGTGCAGAAAATGTTTATGTTATTTATCGTCGTACAAAGGACGAAATGCCTGCTGATCCTCAAGAAATTCTTGAGTCAGAAGAAGAGGGCGTAGTATATAAATTCCTTACAAATCCTATTGAATTTACAGGCGAAAATGGTAAACTCAACGGCGTTGTACTCCAAAAAATGGAACTCGGCGAGCCTGACGAAAGTGGTCGTCGCAGACCTGTTGCAATTGAAGGCGCAACCGAAACAATCGAGCTTGATTCAGTGATTATGGCAATCGGTCAGTATCCGAATCTTAACGGTTTTGAAAGCCTTGAAGCAACTCGTAAAAATACAATTTCAGCAGATGAAAGCCGATTTACAACATCACTTGACGGCGTGTTTGCAGTAGGTGATGCTACAAATAAGGGTGCTGATATTGCAATCGCAGCAATCGGTGAGGCTCAGAAAGCATCCGTTGTAATCGACAGATATTTAAACGGCGAAACAATAGGATACAAGAAGCCATATTTTGTTGAGCAGAATAGCAACGCTATTGATTATTCGAAATATGAAAAATCTTCAAGAGCAAAAATGCCACACATGGCACCTACCGACAGAAAAACAAACTTTAAAGAAGTGAATTTCGGTTTCACCGAAGAACAGGCTAAAAAAGAGGCAAATCGTTGCCTTGAATGTGGTTGTCACGATTACTTTGAATGTAAACTTATTTCCTATGCAAATGATTATGATGTAAAGCCATCAAGATTTGCAGGTGAAAAGCATAACCGTAATCAGGAAAATGCAAATGATTTAATCAGTAGAAATACAGATAAATGCATCCTTTGCGGACTTTGTGTAAGAGTTTGCGAAGAAGTTATGGGCAAATCCGCAATCGGACTTATAAACCGCGGATTTAACACCTTTGTTGAGCCAGAGTTAGGTAAACATCTCAAAGAAACTGAATGTATTGCTTGTGGTCAATGCGTTGCACTCTGCCCAACAGGTGCATTACGCGAAAAAACTTCATTTACAAAGAGTGTTTCTGTTAAAGAAAATTCAAAAATCAGTATTTGCACAAACTGTTCAAACCTTTGCGATATTGATTATCGTTATATTGGCTCAACTGTTACCCGAGCATTACCTGTTGGCAATGGTATTCTTTGTAAAGGTGGTCGTTTTGGCGTACTCAACGAGCAAAAACAAACAATTGATTTCGATGCATTACTTAAAAATGATACAATCGTAATAAGTGGCAGAACTTCAACAGAAACAGCCTTTGTTCTTAAAAAGTATGCAGAAGAAAATAAAAAGCAAATCTTTACAACTGCCAAAGAAACAGATGCAAACTACTACGCAATTTCAAAGCTTAGTGTTCCACAGTATAATGGGGAATGTGAAAATGCAATTGAAACTTCCACATATTGTGAAAACGGAACATTCTTTGATAAATATGGTAACAAGAGAGTGCAAAACGCAATCTTTAATAGCGTTAGCTCTGCAGAATATGTAAACAACAAACTCTACTCACCATATAGTGACTTAACTGCCGAAGCAGAAAAAGCAGTCAATGCAACTCCAACAGGCAAAGTCATAAACGACGACATCATCAACGCAAGCAAACTTTTTAAATAATATTGTAGGGGCGATTCACCAATCGCCCTCTTTTTTGTAAATAATATGTAAATAAATAATCATTATCTTGCTAAAATTTTTCAAATATGCTATTATAATTCAAGGTGAATGATATGAGAATTACTGAAAAACTTATGGTTAAAGACCAGTTAGTTTCCTTTGAGGTTTTTCCTCCAAAAACTGACTCTGCATTTGACAGCATTGAATGGTCAGTTCGTGAATTAGCTGCTTTTAATCCCGATTTTATGAGTGTTACTTATGGTGCAGGCGGTGGCACAAGCCAGTATACAACAAAAATCGCATCACTCATTAAAAATAAGTTAGACACAACGGCATTGGCACACTTAACTTGTGCATCAACTCCAAAAGATAAAATCGACAGTATTCTCAACACACTTAAAGAAAACAATATTGATAATATTCTCGCTATGCGTGGCGATATTCCTAAAGACTTCGTGAAACCCCAAGGTGAATATTATACTTATGCAAGTGATTTGGTTTCACACATAAAAGAATATGGTTATTTTGATATCGGTGGTGCATGTTATCCCGAATGCCACCCTGAATGTGATAGTTTAGAAAAAGATATTGATAACTTGAAAATCAAATTTGATTGTGGTGTTGATTTCTTTATTACGCAACTTTTCTATGATAACAAAATCTTCTATGATTTTTTAGAAAAGGTTAGAAAAAAGGGAATTTACGCACCCATATTTGCGGGAATAATGCCAATAACTAATATAAAGCAAATTGACCGTATCATTAGCCTTTCAGGCACAAAAATTCCTGAAAAGGTGAGTGACTTCCTTGAAAAATATAAAGATAGTCCAACCGACCTTGAAAAAGCAGGTCTTGACTATGCAATAACACAAATTAACGAACTTTTAGAAAATGGTGTTAACGGCATTCACATTTATACAATGAACAAACCATTTGTTGCAAAAACCGTATTAAAGGGGATTTCAAAATAATTTATGTTCGGATATGTAACTGCTTATAAACCTGAACTTAAAATTAAAGATTATGAAGCCTATAAGGGTGTTTATTGTACCCTTTGCAAAGAAATGGGCAAAGAATATGGGCTCTTGTCACGATTTCTTTTAAGCTATGACGGTGCTTTTTATGTGCTCTATAAAATGGGGATAAGAAATGTTAAAACAAATGCCGAACAATCCCGTTGCACATTTAATCCTTGCAAAAAATGTTTAAAAATCACTTGTTATAGTGATGTCTATAAAAAAGCAAGCGCCATCACAGTAATTCTGGCATATTTTAAACTAAAAGATAATCTTAACGATAGCAAAACATTTAAAAAGTTGTTTTTGTATTTTCTCTTGCCTTATTTTGTTTTGCTTAAAAATAAAGCAATCAAAAAGCAACCCAAAGTTTACAAAACAATTGAAAAGGGAATGCAAGAGCAGTTTGAAGTCGAGAAAGATAATGAAATAAGCCTTGATAAATCAGCAGACCCGACGGCTAAAATGCTTGCTTGGTTATTCTCTTTTGACGAAGACGAAGAATTAGCAGAAAAAAGCCGAAAGTTTGGCTATCAATTAGGTCGTGTTGTCTATTTTCTTGATGCTTTTGACGATTACAAAGACGATATAAAGTTAGGCTCGTTTAATCCGTTCAAGAATTCACAGAATATAGAAGAAGACGCAAAAATCTCAATAAGGCTATCTGTTGGCGAGCTTACAACAGTAATGCAAAATGTAACATTCAATAGGTTCACACCGATTATAGATAATATCGTTTATGACGGTTTGAACTATCAGTTGGAAAGAATTATCCAAAAATACAGAGGTGAGAAGAGTGACTAATCCTTACGAATACCTCGGTTTAAACCGAAACGCAACCGAACAACAGGTTATGGATGCTTATAGAAGTATTGCAGCAAGCATCCAAAATTCATCAGGAACAGATGAAGAAAAAGCATTCCGAATGAATGAGCTTAACGAGGCTTATGACTATGTTCTCAATGAGATAAGGGGCACGGGAGCTTATTATAATAATTCAAATTCTTCTTATAATCAAGGCACATCACAGTTTTTTGATGTTAGACAGAGAATAAACAGCGGCAGAATTGATGATGCTGAAACAATTCTTGATGGCATTCCTAATAATATGCGCTCAGCTGAGTGGCATTATTTAAAGGGTATGATTCATCAGCGTCGCGGTTGGCTCAATGAAGCATATCGTTGCTATCAGACTGCTTGCAGAATGGAACCATCAAACAGCGAATATGCTGCAGCATTCAATTCAATGAACACAAATGCTAATGGTGGTTACAGAACATCTCGTCATTCATCAGATTGTGACACTTGCGACATCTGTCAGGGCTTAATCTGTGCTGACTGTTGTTGTGAATGTATGGGTGGGGATTTAATCCCATGTTGCTGATATGAGAGATAATAAATTCCGTTCGTTCAAAGCAGCATTTGGTGGAATAATTGCTGCTTTATCAATAGTGTTAATGTTTTCAACGGGGTTAATCCCGACTCTTACTTATGCCATTCCTGCAATATGTGGTGGGCTTTTAATGGCCATCGTTATTGAAATAAGCCCTGCGTTTGCAAGTGCTATATATGTCGCTGTATCAATTCTCTCTTTGTTGGTTGTTGCAGATAAAGAAGCCGCAGTTATGTATGCGGCATTCTTTGGGTATTACCCTATAATCAAGAGTTTCATTGAAAGAAAAACAGGCAGAATAACATCTTGGATTATAAAATATATCATATTTAATATTGCAATGATTGTTTCATATTTAATCGTAGCAAAAGTGTTTATGATTTCTTTTGATGATATTGATTTTTTGGGTAAATGGGCTTTGCCAGGATTGTTGTTTGTTGGTAATATAGTTTTTGTGCTCTATGATATTGCATTAACAAGATTAGTCACAGCATATTTAATAAGATGGCAAAAATATGTAAAAAGGGTGTTTAAATAACCATGGCAAGAAAAGCGCCTGATATGTATGAACATAAAAAACGAGAAAAACTTTCGATTGAGGGTAATGTTTTAAAGAAACCATCAAAGCCGAAAAAAGAAAAAACTAACGTTCATGAAGGGCATCGACAAAGAATTCGTGAAAGATTTTTAAAAGAAGGTCTCGAAAATTTTCATGACCATAATATACTTGAATTGTTGCTTTTTCATAGTATTCCTGTTAAAGATACAAATGAAGAAGCACATGCTTTAATAAATCGTTTTGGTTCTTTGTCCGAGGTTTTTGATGCTGATTATGAAGAACTGTGCAAAGTAAAGGGGATAGGTGAGCGAAGTGCTTTACTTATCAAATTGATGCCAGAATTATTTAGAGAATATGAAAAAGATAAGTTGAATCGTGATGAAGTTCGTTTAAATAGTTCAGAGTTAGTGGCCAAATATGTTGCGTCACATTTTAAAGGATTAACCCAAGAAGAACTTTGGCTGCTTTGTCTTGATATCAATTGTAAAATGTTGCGATTTGATAAAATCAGCGAAGGCACAGTCAATGCCACAATGATAAATAACCGAAAGATAACAGAATATGCAATTCTTTCAAATGCTGCAAGTGTTATTCTTGTGCACAATCATCCGTCTGGAATAACAGCACCATCAACAAAAGATATAAATGCAACAATTGATATGGCAGACGCACTTGAGGCTGTTGGAATAAGACTTAATGACCATATAATCATAGGTCATGGTGACGATTATTTTTCATTCCGTAAAAGTGAAAAATGGAAACATATTTTTTAAGTGCTAAAGGGGACTATTTTTAAAATATGTCCCTTTTTCTATTGACAATTTTAAAATAATTTCATATAATATCACAGTCACATAAATGCCGGTGTGATGGAATTGGCAGACGTGCTGGACTCAAAATCCAGTGGTAGCGATACCGTACCGGTTCGACCCCGGTCACCGGCACCAAAAATCCCGAATGAGAAATCATTCGGGATTTTTTATTATGAAACAACAAGATTCCGAAAAAACATCCGCATTTTAAATCCGTTGAAAGGTCGGGTTCTTATTTTTTACTCATTTTAATACTAATTAATATATATTATAATCCTGTTTAATAGAACTTGCAGAAATTGTTGAATTTGCGTGGAATTTATTATATGTTTTTTTAAAGTTTTCATTGACAAATATTATAAAAAGGGGTAAAATATTTTGTTATAATAGTAATATTATCTTCAATTATATTTATTTTTGGGAGGGTATCGTTTTGGCAATATTTATTATTAAAAACGGTAACGACTATACAGAATTATATTACAATAAAGAGACGGGCTTTGAACAGGGGTATTATACTGCTAAAGAGATGAAAGCTCTTTATCCAGACGGAGGTATCCGTGTTGTCGGTCAGTTGGCTTATGGTAAAGATGAAATCGGCACAATCACTTCAAATGATATTGAAGAAATAGTTTATAAACCAACATCTTCTGCAAGATATAAGACAATAGGCTATATTGAACTTGAGTCTGGCTCATTTATCGCAGTTAAAAAAGATAATATTCTTGCATTTGTTATGTTAATCGTGCTTGGCCTTTTAGTGCTTGCGGGATTAATTTCAGGTCTCGGAATATTGATTGATGGTGGTGATGAAGAGCCAACCACAACAACTCCAAGTATTCTTGATGTCAATCAGCAACAAGGTTTAGGTGAACTTGATTTACCAGATAAAGTTGAAGATATGGGCTCAAAGAATGTCACAATGAATGGTATTGCTCAGATTAATTTCAAAGCAGGTCAGGTTGAGCAGAACTTTATCCTTTCAAACTCTGAAAAAAATAAAGATATCTGTTTTGTAGTATTTACAATCTACCTTGACAACAATGAAAACGGTGTTATTGATGCAAGCGATGAAAAACTTTATCAGTCAGGGCTTGTTCAACCGGGTTATTCAGTTTCAAGATTTAACATTTCCCGTTCACTTGAAGCGGGCGAATACAAGGCGATAGTTCATCAGCAGCCATATTCTTATGACCAGGCAAGAACTCCGCTTAACAATTTTGTAGTAAAAACAGACCTTATTGTAAAATAAATTACTTTATATAGATTAGAAACAGAAAGGAAGAGAAGTAATGAAGAAAAAATTATCTTCCAAAAAGTGTATAGCGCTCATATTAGCGGTTGTAATGATTGTTACATCTGTTCCACTTATGATGGCTGGAGCCATCGGTGGAGGTGCTTATGACCCTGCACCATATTGGGGTGACGGTAGCAACAATGCTGCGTCTAATACATCCTTTATTGCAACTCTTAATGTTGATGGTAGTATAAAGGTTTCATTCCCACATGCAACCCCTGCGGCAACATGGGATAGTTATACTGCAGCAAGTCCATCTAAAAAGAGGATTACAAATTACATTTTTGAAATTACAAGAATGGATGATGACGGTAATCACGAACCAATCTGGACAGAAAATATTGATGTAAGTCAATCTACAACTCCTGCAGGAGGAACATTTACAGTTGACAATACAGAAGGAAACAACTTGCCTAACTCAATCTATTATTGGCCGGGTGCATTCACAGGACTTGAAGGCTATAAAATTGAGTCAAGTTATGACATATCAATTCAGGCTGTAGATAGCGATGGTTGGGTATCAGATAAAATTCATACACTCCTTTCAGAAACACCTTATTACATTATTAACGACGACTTTTCTCCTAATGAGAGCTGGATTGTTCGTGAAATGCTTCTTTTTGAGCAAAAGGGTAATGCGGATGTTGATAAGAGCAATTCGCAGTCTAATAACGGTGCAACGGTACCAGACTATTCCGAACGTCAGAGTGCGGAGTTAATTGATGTTAATGGTCAGATGGCTGGCATGGGTTATAATGGTAGTGCTGGCTATCGTTATTGGATTGCTAATGCATACAACGGAACACCTTATGTAGGAACAACTACATGGAGCCGTGACCACTATGATTTTACAAATGCTGAAGAAGTTTGGTTTTATGTTGACTTAAGTCGTGTTCAAATTAATAAATTTGCATTCACTTTATCAGCTAACGAAAAAAGTGTCGAACACTGGAGAGATGACACTACAAACTACACATCACACTATGGCACAACTTTCTCAACTGCGGCAGTAGCTGGGAAAAACACGGGAACAATAAGCAACGGAATTTATATTCAGAATGCTGATGGCCTTTGGGAATCAACCTCGATGACTGATGGTTATTTCACAAATCTTTCGGGTTATAAAGGATTTGTTCGTATCCCTATCGATTACTTTCTTTTACAATCTGACCAATATATTGTTGCAGATAATGATATGGGCAACTGGGAAAGTGAAGGTAATGGTAATGCAAATAGCCTTAACGCTTATGCCAATAAGCACTATTTCCCATCAGGCTCAACATTGGTCCTTCAAGATGCTGAGGGCAATACAAGAACAGTAGCATCAGAGACTTATGATTCAAAAGTTGGATTTAAGGTAAACACAGCAGGAACAAATATAAACAATGCATATATTATTTATGACCGTACTGAGAAATCAACTAGAATTTTCCAAACAAATACTCATGAAATGGGTAAAATTCTAAGTGATGCTAATGTAGTTTCGGTAAGTGGAACTACATATACAGTTACAGACCCTCAATTTGCTATTGAAGACCTTGTTTCCGCAGGTGTTCAGGTTGCAGATTGGTCAGCGGACTCAGTTCATAAATCTTTCTACATTGACCAAGTAATGTTCTGCAAAAAAAATATTGGTAGTAGCGCTGATTTTGATGCTAATGGATATGTAGTTTCAACTTCCTCATTAGCATTCCCTTCGGAAGTTAATATATCTAACAATAATAGTGGTACTTATGGTATCAAAATGTCAGGCTTCTATGACAGAACTACTGAAGTTCCAAAGGCAGTTGCACAATATATAATGCAATATTTTGGTGAAATTCCTTCACTTAACGACTTTGGTGCAAAGGATATGATTGATGACATTATCATTAATTATATTGAATGTTTTGGCATAAATAACAGTTCAGCTCTTTCAAATGAAGACAAAGTTGAACAAGCTATTGAAAAGTTGAAAACTCTGGGCCATACAGAGGCATATAATAGATATAAATTAGTCGAGCAATTCCATGGTTTTGTTTATTCAGATGATGCTGCATCTAACTACAATGCCGTTGTTTATTTTGAGAATGAAATTGAAAAACTCCCCAATCCTGAGTTTATAGACCATACAGATAAAGAATTACAGTCAACACTTAAACAGTTGATGGCAATTTATGAAACATTTAACCTTTCTCACCACGAATTGCTTGGTGCAGATGCAAAAGCAAAATTCCTTGAACTTTATGATTTTATTGTTGGTGAAGAGGTTAAGACAGGTCAGTCAATCGGTGCTTATCCATTTATCCCATTCAACGACTTTGAAACAAATTATTCATACGGTCAGTTGTCGGATATGTACTATGATGACTATCCTGCATACCAAGACAATAAACCTACCGATATAAATAGTACAGGTAATTTCACAACATATGTTTCGGGTAAGGTTATCGACCAACCTGGTGAATGGGGCGGTACAGCTATTGGTTGGTCACCGTACGATTATAGACCTACAGGTGAAACTGTTGATAGTAGCTTGGGAACATACTTCTCAAGAATGGATGCTCAGATTACAAATAAAGGATTTAATAATTCATTAGGTGCAATGATTAACCTTAAGGGAAATCTGGTATGCGACCCTGCAAATAAAGACTGGAAAATTGCTACTCTTTCAACAACCTATTTAGGTGCAGAGGCAGATACTTGGGGAAATCTTCCCGGACTTGATTTGAGTGGTATTGCAGTTAAAACTAATGCTTCGCAAGGTACGGAAGAAGAAGTTAAAACTAGATATGGTGAAGGTGTTATTCCTAATTCTTTCGTAATGTATGTTGACTTTTCAGAGGTAAGCAATCTTAATTTTAACGTTAAGTTTATTCTTTCTGATTCAAATGGAAAAGATGTAAACTGTTATTTCTGTGCTGGCAGAGAGGGTGAATTCCCGGTTATTTATCTTCTTGATAAAAATGGTGAATGGGAAAAACAACAGCTAAAAATTACGCAAACTGATATTGAGGCAGCACATACATTTTATAGAGAAGTTGACCCTGGTATTTGTACAATTGCGCCTTCTGAACTTAATACATTACAAGGTTACAAAGGCTTTATTCGTATTCCTCTTACATGCTTTAGAATTCCAACTGATGGCGGTGTGGCTAATCTGGATAAAAACTTTGAATACCTTGACAACATTCTTGATGATGGATATAAGATTAAACAGGTTAAGGTTTCGGTTTGGGATGAGTCTAATAATAACGAGGGCAAGAAAGTTGTTATTGATGGTTTAGGCTTCACTTATGACCCTAAATGTCAAACTCGTGTAAGTAATAACACAAACTGTAACGGCGAATTAAATCAGGATAATGGAATCTATATTACTAATATGGATGAGTATTTTGGAGTTAAGACTGTTGACTCAAATAACTTTGAAAAAATGGTTTCAACTATTGACCCGTATGCTTCGGAGACAGAATTCAAGGCATCATTTGAGGCATGTAATAATGCTTTTTTAGCACTTTCGGATTACCAAAAAGGAATTCCTGAAGTTAAATACTGTAAAGAAGAAATACTTGAGAAAAAATACAGAGCTCTTTATACGGACTACACTAACGAAATAAAGAAAGAGCAATGGCAACCTTATTACACAGCAACAGCGGATGCTACAGCGATACAACAACTGCAAACAGATATAGCTGAAATTTCAGCAGTAGCAAAAACGTACTCTGTTAACAGTGAATCTATCCATGATTTGTATAAAGAACACAAAGAAAATTATTTACAACAATTAGGCTTTGCAAGTATTGAAGAAGCGGCTCAGGTAGTTACAATTTATGAAAAAGGTTTACACCGACTAAGTATTGCAGAAAGAAATGCATTTATGTATAAAGACGGCGTAACCTTTGAATCAGGGTACACGGATGAATATAATGCACTTTACAATGCCTATAATGCTGCAAATCGTGCAATACTTATTGGCGGCGATGCAGATGTTCATGAGGGCGTTGAAAAAGACGGTATCATCGCAGATGTTGCAACATTTAAGTCAAACATCATAAATATTTATGGCTTGAGTTCTCATTCTGACGAAGATGCTGACAGAATCATTGACACTGAAGATGATAACAATGGTGACGGAGTAGTTGATGCAAAAGACTTTTTGAGAATGGTTAGTTATAAAGCAGAAATTACAGACGAAAATGGAGATACTGTAAACGCTCTGAAATACTATACAGATATGTATGCCGATATAAGCGTTTTTGGTAAGATGTTTTTGTCTGATGATACTGACACGGCTGCCGCATATATGAATATGTACGATGCTGCGGAAGCTATTTATGATAACTCAACAACTATTGTACCAAAAGCAGGTGAAACTGTTCTAGGTGGTATCGTTACATACGAAAAACGAATTAAAGATGCATATTCAGATGTTTCGTCTAAAATTGCGGCAAAAACGGTGCTTGATACATCTACTCTTAATGAAATTGAGTATTGTTTAGGTCAATATGAGGCATTCTTAAGACGATATGCTCTCGTTGATGAACTTAACTACGCTTATGCAGACCTAGCACTTCTCTTACCACATATAGAGGGCTTTGCATCAGTAAATGAATCTAACGCGGCACTTGAAAAAATTGTGCTTAATAACGATTCAGCGGAAAAAATGCAATATACTGCATATATCGACTTAAGTTATGTTGCAACAAGACTTAACAGAAGTGTTGAACTTTATGCACAGTCAAGCCTTAAATGGACTCAAACAGGCGGTTCAACATACAAAGCTTTCGAAGACTTGATGTATAACGGTGTTACCGCAGATGGTCTTGTAGACTATCAGAATGCAGATGGAATAGTTACAGCGTGGGTTGCTTCTTATAACAATGGTGACTCATCAAGCATTACAAGGTATCCTTATACAATTAGTGTTGACGCATCCGAGGCAGCAAAAGTGCCGACAGGTTCAACTTATACAAACACACTTAAATTCTATGCAGTTGATTCTGCTGTTGTGGCAGAGAAAACTGCTGACGGAACAGATATTTCAGAAGTTCTTGCAGATTCAAGTAATATTCTTGAAGTAATAGAAGTTGATGTTGTTTTCCAGTCAACAAATGGTACAGACCCAATCATCTATGAAGTTGAAATCCCTGCAAAAGTTGATATTGATTGGGATACAAACGGTCCTGTTGATGTTTCGTATTCTGTTAAAGCAACGCTTGGTAGTAATGTGCTTTTAGTAAGCGTAAGCTCAGTAAGCAATGATGGAACTGATAAACTTATCAATGACGACACAGGAGTTACTTATGAATTAGCTTATTCAAAGGCTAATTTTGGTACAGAAAGATTTACGGGCGATGTAGCCGATGGAACAAAACCAACCAATGCACCAAGCATTACAGTTACAGGTTGGAACAGCGTTCCTGTTGGCGCATATAGTACGCAGTTGACTTATACAGTCGACATAACAAGTTAATAAGGGGAGGAGATGACAGAAATGAAAAAATTCTTTTCAGTAGGATTAGCGGCTGTAATGCTTGTACTTTGCATTATGCCGGTATTCGCTAGTAGTCAGTCTATGGAAATTTCCACAAAGGCTGACCGAGCAGAATACGAACTAACTTATCCTGCAGATATTGAAATTCCGTGGCAAACAACTGCTATGGACATTGGTGAAGTAACGGCAACCAAAATGCTTATTGAACCTAGTAAGATGGTAAAGGTTTCAGTTTCTTCACAAAATGATTTCAAACTGGTAAACGAGGCGGATAGCGAAAAAACTATTGCATACAGTTTGCTTAGCGAAGACATCTCTTTCTTCCCCGGTGATTATGGTGAAAGTTTCACTCTTTCAGTAGAGGTTGAAGAAACAGAATGGCTTTACGCTGCAAGTGGTAAACACAGTGACATTTTAACATTCACTGCTGAATACACCGACGCAGTTTAATATGTATTTTAATCTTAAAAAGGAGTAATATATTATGAAAAAGATTTTATCATTCGCAATGGCACTTGTTATGATGATGGCTGTTATGGTTCCAGCATTTGCAGTTGAACTTAACGCTAATCCTGACAGTGCAGACGTAGTTATCGACACATCAACATTAAAAGACACTGATGGTGATGGTGTCGGCGACAAAGAAGCAGAAGAATACACAATTACAATCCCTGCTGACACAACAATTCCTTGGGGTACAGAAGAAACTGATGTTTCATACACAGTTGAATCACACCTTAAGAGAGATGGCAGAGTTAAAGTTACAGTGTCAGGCGCATTAGTTATGAAAACTGTTGACAGTGCTTATGAAATCCCTTACGCACTTGCAGGTGAAGGCATTACTTTCTCAGCAGATGTTCCTACAATTTACCCTGCAGCAACAAAGACGGTTACAGTTGCAATTTCTGCAGATAACTGGAATACAGCAGTTGTTGAAGAATACAGTGATATTATCACATATACAGCAGAAATTGAAAGAGTATAATTTTATAAATAATAAAAGGAGATATAGATTATGAAAAAAGTTATTTCTTTAGTAATGGCACTCGTTATGATGATGGTTGTTATGGTTCCTGCTTTTGCAGAAGAACTCAACGCTAATGTACAGTCAGGTACTGCAACAGTTCAGACAGATACATCTGCAATTACAGGCGATGGTACTTATACAGTTACTTATCCTGCAACAATGAACATTGTTTGGGGCACTGCAACAACAAACTTTGATTATAAAGTTAATTCAAACCTTAGAACAGGTAAAGCAGTTCAGGTTGTGGTTGCTGATACAGGCGACGGACTTAACATGGTAAACGCTGATAACGCTACTCTTGCTTATACTCTTGGCGGTACAACTACAGGTAAAACAACAGGTCCTGTTGTTACAAATGCAACATTTAATTATAGTATCAATGTTGATGCAACAGTTTGGAATGCAGCAGCTATTGATACATATAGCGATACACTTACATTCACATCAACAGTTGTTGATGCATAATTTAATGGTCAGGAGATGCATTTTATGAAAAAGATTATTTCATTAGTTCTTGCCCTCATTATGATGATGGCAATTTGTGTTCCTGCTTTTGCTACAAAAACACTTGATGTTAATGCACAGTCAGGCAGTTCAACAGTTTTAGTTGACGGTGTTGCAGACAAAGGCGATGGAACATACTCAGTTGAAATTCCTGCAGCAGTTGACCTTACTTGGGGTGATACAACAAAAGCAGGAGCGTATAAGATTACAAGCCAGGTGCAGACCGACAAACGCGTTAAGGTTTCACTTGAAAAGGCAAAAGACCTTACAAACGCTGCAAACGAAACAATCGAATTTGCAGTTGCTGACGCTACAACAGGTATTGCAAATAGTGCAGTTGTAAACAATGAGTCTCACACATTCAACCTTACAATTGATGCAGGTGAATGGGCAGCAGCTTCAATCGCTACTTATGAAGGAACAATCACATTTACAGCAGAGCTCGTTAACGCTTAATTGTTTGAAATGAGGGCTTAATATGAAAAAAATACTTTCATTAGCTCTGGCATTTGTGCTGATGTTTATAATCTGCGTTCCAGTTTTTGCAGCCACTCTTGATGCAACTACATCAATGGGCAGTACCCCTGTAAGAGTTGACGGTTCAACAGTTGGTGCATCTTTTACAGTAACAATACCTGCTACTGCTACAATTACTTGGGGACAAACAGAAGAAGAAATTGAATATTCAGTTTACAGTCAATTGGCAACAGGAAAAGGTGTAAAAGTTACGGTAACTGCTGATACTGATGGTAAAATGAAAAATGCTACTAATACCGCATTCCTTGAATATTCTTTAAAAGAGGGTACAACAGAATACACTACAAAAAATTCTGTTATTCTTCCTGAAAACGCAGAAACATCAAGCGTAATGGTGCAGATTCCTACTACTAATTGGGAGAAAGCATCAATTGATAATTATGTGGGAACATTAACATTCAATGCAGAGCTTACAGATATTTAATAGATTTCATAAAAGAGGTAATTAAAATGAAAAAGATTTTAGCAATTGCTATGGCTATTGTAATGATGATGGCAATCTGTGTTCCTGCTTTTGCAGCTGTTACAGGTGGCTCAAATGCAGGTAGTGATACAATAATCAATACAGATACAAAGAAAGATACTGACAATGACGGTATTGGTGATACTGAGGCAGCTTGGTATACAGTTACAATCCCTGCAACTCAGACACTTCCTTGGGAAGCAACTTCAACTGACATTGAATATGCAGTTGCAAGTCAGCTTAAAACAGGTGACGCAGTTAAGGTTACAGTAACTGACGCTGATGGTGCTTATAAAATGACAAGCACAGCAGGTGGCTCACTTGGTTACACACTTGAAAATGCAATATTCACAGCAGATTCAGCAGTTTATGATGATACAGCAAAGGTAACAGTTAAAGTTGCTCTTAACGATTGGAAATCAGTTGCAATCGATAGCTACACAGACACTCTTACATTTACAGCAGAAATCGCTTAATTCAAAGGAGTAATTTATTATGAAAAAGATTATTTCTATTGCATTAGCACTCGTTATGATGATGGCAGTTACAGTTCCTGCATTTGCAGAAACAGCTGTTGTCGGTGAAAATATTGTTAATGTTGAAACAACTTATGATGCAACAACAGACGCATCATACACAGTTCAAATCCCTGCAACAATTTCAGTTGTTTGGGGTGACGAAACAACAGCTTATGATGCAAGCTATTCAGTTACATCACAACTTCTTGTTGGTGCTTCGGTTAATGTTGATGTTGCTTATGATGCTGATACTGATGACGCAAACAACGGTGTTATGACTAATGCTGATACAACAGCAACACTTAAATATACACTTACAGGTGCAGGCGAAACAACATTTACAGGCGTAAATGATGGTGCAAAAGCATCTGATATGGGTGGAACAGACGCAACAATTACAGTTGCAGGGTTCGGAGCTGCTCCAGTTGGTGCATATACAGGTACAATCACATATACTGTAGAGTATTCTGAATCATAAACTCCGTAATTTTTCTAAAAAGAATTAGTTAAGGAGGTGGATTTCATTGAAAAAAGCAATAAGTATCATTGTGGCTTTAGCTATGGTGTTTGTTATGGCGATACCAGCATTTGCCGGGAATACGGTTATTTCAACATCAGTTCCTTATGAGCACTCAGTTACCGTTATTTATAATGATGGCGGTTATGTGCTTGTAAATGGTAAGTTATGCCCTGATGGTACACAATTTAATATTAATAGATTTGGTGAAATCGACCTTGGCGTAATTTATGAAAACGGCTATCACATTGAAAGCATTGAAGTAAATGGCGCTGATGTTACAGAACAATTTGTCAGTGGCAATCTTAAAATTACAAATATTGTTAATGATGTCTTTGTTAAAGTTGTTTTTGAAAAATGTTCTTCTGACCCTAATGATAAGTGTAGCAAGGTGGATATTGAAGGTACTGTTTATCTTGGTAAGAAAGAAGTCAAAGGTGCCGAGCTAAGCTTTGACTTTGGCGGTGTAACAGCAAAAACCAATGCTGATGGACGATATCTTGTGAAAGATATTGCTGATGGTAAACATCTTGTTACAATTTCAAAAGATGGCGAAGTTCTTGCAAACGTTTCTTTTGTAATTGAAAGAGCCGATGTTAAAGAAGTAACTCTTACAACTGCATCTGATGGCACACAAGTTGTACTTGTTCCTTTTGATGCTGAAAAGATTTATTTAGATTTTAGCATTGTAGATAATGACAAGAATGGAATTCCTGATAAGGACCCAGACGATACTGACCCGGGGGACCCTAATGTTCCTGAGTTTAAAGACCCTGATGGTGACCCTGATATCCCAAATCCTAATGTAACTCCTGACCCTGATGATGATGGTGACGGAATTCTTGATAAGGATGACCCTGACCACCCAAATCGTGATACAGACGGCGATGGTTTGCCGGATGCAATCGACCCTGATGACGATAATGATGGACTCGATGACGACAATGACTTAGATGACGACGGCGACGGCATACCTGATAAAAACGACCCGAATCATCCTGACCGTGACACAGATAGTGACGGTGTTCCTGATAGAAGTGACCCTGACGATGATGACGACGGTATTTTTGATACAAAAGATACTGACGACGATAACGACGGTATTCTTGACCAGGACGACCCTGACCATCCTGACCGTGATACAGACGGTGACGGTATTCCCGACAGCGTTGACGACGATGATGACAACGACGGTCTTCCTGATGGAAATGATGATTTAAATAATATTCCTGACCCTGATGATGATGGCGACGGTATTCCCGATAAAGATGACCCTGACCATCCTGACCGTGATACAGACGGTGATGGTACGCCTGACAGAATCGACGACGATGACGATAACGATGGCATAAAGGATGACGACGATTCAGATGATGATAACGACGGCATTCCAGATAGGGACGACCCTGACCATCCTGACCGTGATACAGATGGTGATGGTACACCTGACAGAATCGACGATGATGACGACAATGACGGCATTGATGACGATAGGGACGCAGACGACGACGGTGACGGAATTCCTGATGTAGATGACTCCGACAGTCCGGAGCGTGATACTGATGGTGATGGTATTCCTGATATCGAAGACGACGATGACGATAACGATGGTCTTCCTGACGGACCACTTTATGATGGTGACAATGACGATGACGGCGATGATGATAAAAAGGATACAGACGGCGACGGTATTCCTGATAAGGATGACGACGATGACGATAATGATGGTATCACTGATTCAAAAGACCCCGATTCAGACGGCGACGGACATATTGATGATTATGACGGAACACCTGATGGTGACGAAGATAACGATGGCGTTGTAATCACAATCGGAGGACCTAAAAAAGATGTTCCTATTATTGATATTCCATACACATTCGTTGAGTACTTTGGTCAACCAATTACAATTATTTCATTAATGGCTTTGAGCTTGTTTTTCGTTATTCTAATTATCTTTAAACGAAAAAAAGACGAAGAAGATGAACGCGAAGTTATTGCTGAATAAAGGTTTAATTAAAAAGCAGACTTTTAGTCTGCTTTTTTTATTGCATTTTACAATTTAATGTGATAAAATATTAACATAAATTTTGGAAGGGGAATCTTCATGGATTTAAGAAAGATTATTGACAAAAAAGATGAAGCTGCGCAGTTTATGATTGACGAAATCACTCATATCTGTACAAAATTTGAAAAAAGAGCTCCAGGTACAAAAGGTGAACAACAGGCTTGCGAATATATGGCAGACCAGTTGAAAGACTTGGGTTGTGACGAAGTTTATGTTGACGAGTTCAAAGAAAATCCCGACTCATTCTATGGTTGGATTTACTTTACAATCACTTGCTGTTTCTTAGCACTTGCATCATATTTCTTTATGCCTGTACTTTCAATCATTTTCATTGTGGTTGGTCTTACTCTTTGTGTATTACAATTCGGTCTTTACAAGAAAACACTTGATAAATGCTTCAAAGAATTAACAGGTCACAATGCAGCTGGTTTCAAGAAACCAACAGGCGAAGTAAAAAGAAGAATTATCTTCAACGGTCACCCTGACGCAACTTGGGAATGGCCATTCAAATATAAGTTTACATATCTTGGTTTTGACATTCATATGTTCCTTTGCATTATTGGTGCAATTTATATGATTGTTATCGCTGCAATTAAATTAGGTGGTGCTGATGCTGCACTTGCAACAAAACTTGGTCTTTGGGGACTTATCTTTGTTCCATTCTGGTTTGGTCTCTACTTTATGTGGAACAAAAAGAGAGTTGTTGATGGCGCTAATGATAACCTCTCAGGTTGCTATATCGGTATCGCAATTCTTAAAGCACTTAAAGAAGAAGGTATTGAACTTGAAAACACAGAAATCGGTGTTGTTCTCACAGGTTCAGAAGAAGCAGGTCTTCGTGGTGCTAAAGCATGGTGTGAAGCACATGCTCATGAATTTAATGATGTTCCAACGTTTGTTTATTCTTATGATACAATCACACAACCTGAATATATGCAGGTAAACTATCGTGACCTTAACTCAACAGTTAAAGTTGATAAAGATGTTTCAGACCTTTACTATGAAGCTTGTCAGGAACTCGGCATTCACTGTGGCAAGGGTGTTGTTCCACCACTTGGCGGTGCAACTGACTCAGCAGCATTCGCACAAGCAGGCATGCGTTCAACAGGTGTTACAGCTCTTAACCACGCACTTCCTGATTTCTATCATACAAGACTTGATACTCCTGAAAAACTCAATAAAGGATGTCTTGCAGATTGCTTTGCAGCAAGTGTTAAAACTCTTGAAATGTTTGACAACGGCGCAAAACAGTAATTTTCTAAAAATTAAACTCTCCTATGAAAATAGGGGAGTTTTTTAATGCTTTTTTCTGTTCATTTTTTGTTAAAAAACATTGAATTAAATAATTCGTTGTGATATAATATTTTCATTATATTATGAAAGAGGGATTTTATGAAACTCAATAACCTTTTGCATAAGCTCTACGGTACAAATCCTAATGACCCTTCAAGTCTTCAACCAAAAGAAGCACTTGCTTATGGTGTAACAGGTTTTGGCCAGAACTTTATTTGCACAATCATCGGTTCATATATCACAATCTTTATGACTGATGCTCTCCTTTTTGGTAGTGTTCAGGAAGGTGGGATCTTTGGTGCCCTTAATGGTGCAACAGCGGTTGCTTTCTTAATGCTCGGCGTTCGTATTTTTGACGCACTTAATGACCCTATCATGGGCTCAGTTGTTGACCGAACCAGAACCAAGTGGGGTAAATGTCGTCCATATCTTAAATGGATGGCTATTCCAATTGCTGTAATGACAATTGCATGCTTTATTCCATTGCCAGCAAAAACACTTTCAACATTCGTTATTATCGCAGCTATTTATACAATGTGGTCTGTTGCATACACAATTGCTGACGTTCCTTATTGGGGCCTCTCAACTTGTATGTCAAATGACACAGTAGTTCGTGGTAATCTTCTTACAATCACTCGTCTTCTTTGCACATTAGGTGCAGGTCTTGTTACAGTTGGTGTTCCAATTATCACTGGTGCAGTTACTTCAAAATTCAAATATACAGAAAATGATATTGATAAGATTGTAGCTGACCTTGGTGTTACAGCTGAACAAGCAAAAACATTTATTGGTACAGTTATGCCAGAATTCATTCAGGATAATGCGGACACACTTAAATACACATACTTTATCTGTGCTCTTGTATTTACTATCACAGCAATTCCAATGTTCTTCTATGGCTTTAAACACACAAGAGAACGTTTCACAACAACAGATGCACCACCAAGTCTTGGTCACAACTTGAAGCTCCTCTTCAAGAATAAAGAACTTCTTCTTGTTGTTATTTCAGGTGTTCTCGGTGGCGCAAGAATGGTTTATACATACACAGGTGGTCTTTACTTCGCAAAATATGTTCTTAAAGACGAAGGTTTGTATGGTCTTATCACTCTTATGGTTGTTCCAGGTGGTCTTGTAGCTTCAATTCTCGTTCCTTGGATGTCAAAGAAATTTACAAAGAAATGGGCATATATTGGTGTTCATGTACTTGGCGCAGTAGTTATGTTTGCTATGTACTTCATCGGTTACGATGCTCCATGGAAACTTGTTGTTTGTGCTATCGGTCTTGTTCTTCTTGGTATCCCACAGGGTGTTAACAACATCATCACATATGCTATGATTGGTGACACAGTTGACTACCTTGAATGGAAAACAGGCGAACGTGGTGAAGGTATTTGCTTCGCTATGCAGACTCTTATCAATAAGGTTGGTATGGCTGTTGGTGCTTTCGTTGGTGTTATGGCATTCAGCTGGGCAAAGATTAACCCGGAAGCAACTCCTGCAATTACACCAGAAGGTGAACAGACACTTTGGAATGTTCTTATTCTTGCTGGTGCTCTCAGTATGGTTGGTACAATCATCCCAATGCTTTTCTACACAATTACAGAAAAGAAACAGGCACAGATGGTTGCGGAAATTGCTGCAAGAAAAGAAGCTGCTAAAGCTGAATAATCGATTTATAAAATATCGGACGGTGGTAGGTTTTACCACCGTCTTTTTTGGTGAATTATGAAATATGAAAACATTATAAAAGGTATTTTTCTTGAAAGACCTAATCGTTTTATTGCAATTTGTGATATAAATGGCAAAGAAGAAGTATGCCATGTAAAAAACACTGGTAGATGCCGAGAATTGCTTTTAAAAGGTTCAACAGTTTATCTTGAAAAAAGCTCTAACCCAAACAGAAAAACAGGATATGACCTTATTGCAGTGCAAAAGGGCGACAGACTAATCAATATGGATAGTCAAGTCGTGAATAAAGTTGCACTTGAATTTATGCCAAAACTTTTTAGTGATATTAAAAAGATAAAACCCGAATACAAGTACGGAAACTCTCGCTTTGATATTTATATTGAAACTGAAACGGAAAAGATTTTCATAGAAGTCAAAGGCGTAACTCTTGAAAATGATGGCGTAGTGCGCTTTCCTGATGCTCCAACCGAGCGTGGAGTTAAACATCTCAATGAACTGCAAAAAGCTGTTAAAGAGGGGTTTAAAGCCTATGTTTTATTTGTTGTTCAGATGTTAGATGTGAAATACTTTGAACCTAATAAAGAAACACATCCACAGTTTGCCGATGCATTGAAACAAGCAAAAGAAAATGGTGTAATTCCACTAGCTTATGATTGTGCTGTGACACCTGATACGATTAAAATTCGAAATCCAATTCTCATAAAGATATAAAAAAACCGTAGTCAAATCGACTACGGTTTTTTCTATATTCAAATGTGTTTGAATTAACCGAATTGTGAAAGCAAGAAACCTGCTGCAACAGCAGAACCGATAACACCTGCAACGTTGGGACCCATTGCGTGCATCAAAAGGAAGTTTGAAGGGTTATACTTTCTACCCTCAACCTGTGAAACACGAGCAGCCATAGGAACAGCAGAAACACCAGCTGAACCAATAAGTGGGTTAACTTTGCCACCTGTAACAACATTGAGAAGCTTAGCAAAGAGAACACCACCAGCTGTTGAGAATGCAAATGCAATCAAACCAAGACCGATAATAAGCAATGTTTTAAGGTCAAGGAATGTTCTACCTTCTGCAGTTGCACCAACAGTAACACCAAGAAGGATTGTTACGATGTTGCAAAGTGCGTTCTGTGCTGTGTCTGAAAGTCTGTCAGTAACACCACTTTCTTTGAAAAGGTTACCAAGCATAAGGAAACCAAGAAGGGGAGCAACTGATGGAAGAATAAGAACACAGATAACAGTAACAACAATTGGGAAGATGATTTTTTCAGCTTTACTAACTGTGCGAAGCTGATTCATCTTGATTTCGCGTTCTTTTTTAGTTGTGAGAGCTTTCATAATAGGCGGTTGAATAAGAGGAATCAACGCCATATATGAATAAGCAGCAACTGCGATTGGTCCTAAAAGTTGTGGAGCAAGTTTACCAGTAAGGAAAATTGCAGTAGGACCGTCTGCACCACCGATAATAGCGATAGATGCAGCTTCTTGTGGTGTGAACTGTCCTGAAAGGATTGCAAGTAAGAATGCAACATAAATACCCAACTGAGCAGCAGCACCAAGCAAAAGGCTTGATGGGTTAGCAAGAAGAGGACCGAAGTCTGTCATTGCACCAACGCCCATGAAGATAAGGCAAGGGAAGATACTTGATTTAACGCCGGCATAGATAAGTCTTAAAACACCTGCGTCATACCAATGAGCACCTTCGACAACTTCACCTTCATAAGATGACATCATAAGTGGGTCATACATAATTTCAGGATAAATGTTAACAAGAAGCATACCAAATGCGATTGGCAATAAAAGTAATGGTTCAAATTTCTTTACAACAGCTAAGTAGAAAAGGACAAATGTCACAAGAATCATTACCCAATTTTGCCACGCAAGGTTTAAAAAATTGGAATCATTGAATAAATCAATGAGTGCATTAATGATTGACATATTTTAGCCTCCGATTAGCCGATAACTGCAAGAACTTCGTCAGTAGCAACTGATGCGCCTTTTGTAGCAATAACTTGCTTAACTGTGCCAGCGCAAGGAGCAACGATTTCGTTTTCCATCTTCATAGCTTCGAGAATGAAAAGAACGTCACCTTCGTTTACTGATTGACCGTTTGAAATGTTAACTGAAAGAACTGTACCAGGCATTGGAGCAGTAACTTTTGTTCCGTCACCAACTGCAACAGGTGCTGCAGGGGCAACAGGCGCTGGAGCAGCTTCAACAACAGGTGCTGCAACAGGAGCAGCTACAGGTGCTGGAGCAACAACTGCAACAGGAGCAGCTGTAGGTACAACAGAAGTAACCATAGCTTCGCTGAGCTCGTTTACTTCAACTTCATAATCCATACCGTTTAATGTAACAACATATTTCATTTTAATAATCTCCTTTATTTCTCAATAAGTTTAATTGACTTGAAAACAAGTCTATCGAGTGGGATTCCGCTCTGATGGCTAACGATAGCCATGATTGTTGCAGCGGTCTTGTCGTCTGTTTTGTAAAGTTCAAGGTCATCAACAAGTCTGATTGAACTGAATGCGAGTCTATTAAGTGGAATACCACTTTCATGACTAACAATTGCCATAATTGTTGCAGCTGTCTTTTCGCTTGTTTTATATAATTCTAATCCAGCAGGAATCTGAGTTGTCTGTGGTGGTGCAACAGGAGCTGCTTTCACAGGCTCAGAAGCTGGTGTAGAGATTTTCTCTTCTTTTTTATCAGCTTTCTTATTCTTGTTGTCACCGTCAAACATTCTAATTGCTTTTGAGAGAACAACAATAATACAAGCAAGTAAAGCAAGAATAATAAGAACAACGATAAAGCCAGTTGCAGAAACGTTTAAAGCTTCGCCAAAGGTCATATTTCGTCTCTCCTTAATCTACTTTTTTAATTGAATATCTGAATGTATTCTTTTCTTTTTCAGCTCTTGCTTCAAAGAATTTTTCTGCTTGCTGAGGGAATGCAATGTATGAAAGAACATCTTCATCAGATTTAGCTACATCGCCAAGTTCAGCCTTTGTTTGTTCAAATGCTGGTTCAAGAGTATCAGCAAAACGGCATGTTACAGGCTCGTCGTCACCAAGAACTTTCTTCTGAAGGTCAGCGTCGATTTCGCCAGGAGCCTTACCATATTCACCCTTGATATAAGCCTTGATTTCTTTTGAAATGTTCTTATATCTTTCACCAACAAGTACATTTGTAACAGCTTGGTTACCAACCATCTGGCTAAGAGGAGTAACAAGTGGAGGATAACCCATATCTTTACGAACTTGAGGAATTTCAAGAAGAGCTTCTTCCATTCTGTCAAGAGCATTCATATCTTCAAGGTTTGCCATCATATTAGAAAGCATGCCACCTGGAACTTTATAAGTTAAAGCGTCTGTATCAGTTACAAGTGCTTTTGGCTTTAAAAGTCCTGATGCAAGATACTGGTCACGAAGTGGCTTGAAGTGGTCGTTAACAGCCTTTAATGTATCTCTGTCAAGACCTGTTTCATAGCCAAGACCTGTGAGAGCGTCATAAAGAGTTTCTGTTGCAGGTTGTGCAGTACCACCTGAGAAGCAAGATGTTGCTGTGTCAATAATATCACAACCAGCTTCAACTGCTTTAAGAATTGTCATATAAGCCATACCTGTTGTGCAGTGAGTGTGAAGAATAACTGGCATTTCAGGCATTGCATCTTTGATTGCACCAACAAGGTCTTTTGCTTCAACAGGAGTCATAACGCCTGCCATATCTTTGATACAAATTGTTGAGCAACCCATTTCTTTCATTTCTTTACAAAGAGCCACATAGTTCTCAAGTGTGTGAACAGGGCTTGTTGTGTAAGAAATAGCACCTGATGCGATTGCACCATTTTTAATTGTTTCATCAACTGCTACTTGTATGTTGCGAACATCGTTAAGTGCGTCGAAAATTCTGATAACATCAATACCGTTTTCGATACTCTTTTTAACAAACATTCTAACAACATCATCTGGATAGTGCTTGTAACCTAAAAGGTTCTGACCACGAAGAAGCATCTGAAGCTTAGTGTCAGGACACTTTGCCTTAATGTTACGAAGTCTTACCCATGGGTCTTCGTTAAGGTAGCGAAGACATGAGTCGAATGTAGCACCGCCCCAGCATTCAAGAGAATAGTATCCAGCTTTATTGAGGTTTTCAAGAACAGGTGCGAAATCTTCGAACGGCATTCTTGTCGCAATAAGTGACTGGTTAGCATCTCTTAATACGGTTTCAGTAAACTGTACTTTCATAGTTTTTTGCCTCCAAACACATGTTTAAATTCTTAAAATACAAATATTTCCCAATTTAATTTGTATTGTGATAATTATACATTATAAATATAGTATTATCAATAGAAAAGAAATAATAAAAATAATTTTGGCACAATAGCAAAAAAAGACACTAAAAAGTGCCTTTTTTTGTCAAATATTTAACACAATATATAAATATTTTTAGAATGGATTTACCTGAATACTACCTATATTTGGTGCATAGGTTACTTTGTTGTTAAAACTGTATGAACCATCGTTTGAAAGCTTGATTTCATTGTCACCAGCTTCTAAATAAAGTACAACAGTTTTTGTCTTATAATGCTCCCAACTATATGTGCTACGGAAGAAGTGATTACCACGGTTTTCACCATTTACAGTAAAGGTGATATAACGCTCAACAAGGTCAACATTATAGTCGTGATATCCGCCTTCTTGGTTGTTTGCGTATTCAATAGTGAAATTATAATAACCTGCTTCTTTTACATTTACATTAAATGTAGCATAACTACCTTTATCAGATGCAATCCAACCGATTCGTTTGCCACTTGTTGTATTTGCATCATCTTCAACAGTAGCACCGTTAAATATTTTCATATCAGCAGGGGAGATGGTTGAAAGTGTAAATGTTTTTGAATAAAGACCAATTTGTTCAATAGCAGTGTTATTATCTAAAACAATTTTATTATAACCACGATGCAAGAATACGCTATCGGTATCACTTGATGATATTTTATCAATTCCGTTTACAGTTAATTTTGTAGTAAGTTTTGACAATTTAATTTGATAAGTGGTATCGTAAGGCACAACCACTGACCAAGTATTTTCATTTTCGTCAGCATTTCTAGATTGTAATGGTGCAAAGTAAATGTCTGGATTAGTATCATCGAATGGAGAAACATCAATAAAATCAAGTGTCAATACCGCATCATTAAGTACATTAATATAAATTGTATTTTTACCTTTTTTTAGTTCTGCTGTAATTGTAACACATTCCATATATTCGTCTTTGATTGATGACGGGAATTTTACATTTTGTTCACCACCATTTATCGAAATCTGTGTATCAGCAGTAATTCTTCCAGCCTCGACACCAGCATTTGCATAAACAAAATCAAGTGCGTAAAGTCCAGCTTTATCTACATCAACTGTGAATTTGATTGTGCTTTCCTTATCAAGACCTTTAACAACTAAACCCTTTGAACTTGCATAAGAAATCCATTCGGGCACAAAAGCATTGCCATCAAATTTTGCATCTTCTGCCTCAAAACGAAGTGTACGATTTTCATTCTTGATTTCTTCTTCGTTGTCATAAGGTGTAATCTCAATAAAATATGATTGACTTTCACGCTCACAAGGTAGAGTGAACTTAATCGCATTACCCGAAACCTTAACAATTTCTGTCATGCAGTCTTCAGGGGAATAAACTGCACCACCAAGACCTTTGAAATCAACATAAATTACCTTAACTGTAACCTTGTCACCATTTTTTAAATATTTTTCATCAATATTTTCAATTTTTATGTTGCTGTCTTCTGCGCTACCACCGGCAAGGATATAGAATTTCTTTTCATTTTCGTCAAAAGATGACATGCCAATAAATCCCTTGTTTAGAAGTGGATATTTACCTTTGAGCCAATTGCCAATATTACTGTGGAATAAATCCCATTCTGTAACATCTAATTCCTTACCTTTCATATCAGCATAGAATTTGTAAACCCAATAGTTTGAGTTAGGTGTCACATCGTCAGCAACAGTTTCTGCAAGGTTGTTAGCAAGTCTCCAATATGCAACACAACCATAAACATCGCTAGATTCAAGACGGGATATCCATTTAACAGATTCACCAGGGATGCCATTAGTCTGCATAAGTCCGTATTCAGAAATACAGATAGGTAATCTCTCAACACCTAATTCATCACACATTTCATTGAACTCATTAAAACGATACTCCATCCAATAAACTGAATATTCACCATTGAGCTCGTGCCATACAAACATATCAGGCATACAATTATTTTCTTTGCAATAAGTCAAAAATTCTTTATTCCAATCATAATTGTAACCACAATGTCCCGGACCTGCAATCTTAGCATCGGGATTTATGTCTTTAACCACTTGATATGTAGATTTCCATGCATCATAGAATTTATAACGATTCGCTTCTTCCCAATGATTGCCAAACCACACACCATTGTCCATTTCGTTATAAATGCAATAAACTAACTTGTCTTTATATTCTGAATTTTCCATTTCAGTAACAGTTTTCTTTACACGCTCATTGTAAAGCTCAAGACTGTCAAACTGATAATACCAAGTATCATACATATCTTGCGTATAAATGAAAAGATATTCACCACCTGCGTTAGTGAATGTTTTATACACTTGATTAACATCACCAATTGGGTGCTGAAGTCCACCCGCAGGCTTTGTTGCAAGCGTGTTTATTGCAATACTCTCTGTAATTTCACTTGTTGGTACTTCGTTTTCAGCAAGTCCATAAAGGAATCCCGAAGCACGACCTGTTAATTCTGATTGCTTTGAAAAATCAATAGTGAGTGTTGGTACTTTTATAATCATAAAAGCTACACCCAGAATTATAACAAGAGAAATAAGTGTGCCTAAAATTCCTAATAATATTTTTTTGCTTTTTTTCATAAGAATCCCACCTAATTTTGATAGGATAATTTTAACATATAAAACATTTTGATACAATATTATTTTTTTATTTTCATAATCGATATAATGCCCATAGAAATCAAAAAAACGGCAAATATTTTTGAAAGATAACGGGTGTCAATTAGATTCAAAAGAAAGCTCGCGGGAATAGCACCTAATATTCCACCTAATATAACAGGCGTAATTTCTTTAAAATCAATTTGCTTTTTCACGGTATAAATAATTACTGACAGAATAGCGCAGGGGATAAAGAAAATTAAGTTTATACCTTGTGCCGTGATTTGTGGAACATTTGCAAATACAACTAGAAATATTATAAGTATTCCACCACCACCGAAACCCATTGAACCTATAATTCCTGCTAAAAAACCTGCGATAATTGATAAAGTCATACTCATTTTATAAAAAGTCTCACTCCCGACCAAATCATAAATATTGCAAAAATGAAAGATAGAGCATTATTGCTGATTCGTTTGATTAAAAAAGTACCGATAACACTACCCAAAAGTCCGGGTAATAAGAAAACATAAGCATCCGATAAGTTGACATTGCCGTTCAGAAGATATATAATTGAACTAATGATTGTAATAGGAAGAATTGTTGCAACTGCGTTGATTTGAGCTTTGCTTTGTTCCATACCTAATTTGCAATATAATGGAACAGTTAGCATTCCACCACCAGCGCCGAGAATTATATTTGTTGCACCAATTAGTGTTCCAACGAAAAACTTTTTAACATTATTCAAAACAAAACCTCCGGGAGTGATTTGTGTGAAGACTAAATTCAAAAGTAAAATAAGCCCTGCACTTTATATAGCTTTGGCAATATATCATCTTTTGATTATTGGCTTGTTTGTTTTGTCATATTTCCTTTATTATAAAGGTCTTACAAACGGTTTGGGCATTTTCCTTATAATCGTTGATGTTGTTTTTTTGTTGCCATTAGTTTTCAATACATATTATGTCCTTGAAGATAAAGCAATATTTATTCACCAATGGCCTTTTATAAGAATAAGAATTGGCTATGGTAATATTTTTGAGATTGATAACAAACCTGTTAATAAAAACAAGAACACCAAACAAGCATCACTCTCAAAAGAGAAACTAGTTATTGGTTATTATCATTATTCAATAGATAGCGGCAATAAAGAAAAAAGATATGTTGAAATTTCTCCTGAAGATATGGATTTGTTCCTTATCAAAATGGGTGGTCACTTCAAGCGTGCTCGCGACATTGCAGCAAAACTTGAAGAAGAGCATAAACAGAGAAATGAAGAACATTTCAAAAAGAAAGCAATCGCCGACAAAGTTCGCGAAGAAAAAGAAGAGGCAAATAAACCAGTTGATGTGGTTGTTAAACCTGTTAAAAAGAATAAAGCAAAAGTTAAAGTTGAAGAAACTGAAGAATAAAAAAGACACCTACCAAAAAGTAGGTGTCTTTAATTTTTTTTGTTTCAATCTATCGCCTTTGGCATATTCCATTTGAATGTCATTGCAAGAATTCTCAAAATAAATGTAACGAGTGTACCTGCAACAATTGCAATATTGTCATTTATGCTTAAAATAAACATTATGTAATATGTCAAAGCACCAGCAATAGCTGCAATGGCATAAATTCTCTTAACAAGCACAAAAGGCGTGGAGTTTGTGAGAACATCTCTTAGCATACCACCGCAGATACAAGTGATTACACCACAACTCACACAAATCAAGCCGTTGTCAGTATAACCATTCTGAATTGCAACCTTAACACCGATAACAGCAAATGCCCCAAGACCCAATGCGTCGAAAACATCGTTTATATGCTCAATTTTAGTTTCATTTTCAAGATAAAACTTTTTAAAAGCCTTTGCACACAGAAAAACTAAAAGAGCAACGAGTAAGCAGATGAGAAGATGGTGTTGGCTTGTGAAAACAGCAGGGGGTGAGATGCTAAAAATGACATCTCTTGTAAGACCGCCACCACAAGCCGTGATAATCGCAAGAAGAATAACATCAAAAAGGTCAGTTTTTCGTCTAATGGCAACCATAGCACCAGAAATTGCAAAAGCAATAACGCCTAAAAGTTCGATTGCAAGTGAAAAAGTATCCATAAATACTCCTGATTAATAAAAGTTAGTGGACGCAAGCGTCCTTTTTCGACAATATTTTAGCATACTTTTTTAGGGATTTCAACACATAAAAATGTCGCATAATAACATAAGAATTACACCTGCAACACCACCAATTGAAGAAAGTCCAAGCGTCCAATAGTTAACAGGTATATGCACTTCAATGAATTTGCCAATAAAATTTACTGCAAAAAGAGCACAAATGCCTTGCATAGCAGTTAAAAGTAATGCTGTAAAAAACTTTTTTGATTTTATATATGTTATGAAAACGATAATTGTATAAATCGAAAAAATTATACCAAGAAAAACATTTGCCGATTGCATTTTTTCACCTCAAAAAAATATTTTTTGGACATAATATTTTTATTGTTTAAATAATGTATTTATGCATAGAAATTATAAGAGGTGATTTTGTGGCAGAGATTAAAAAGACTTATGAACAATTTTGCACACATTTTGGGAAGAATGTGATTTTTGAAGAAATATGTAATGCTGATGGTGAGTGTAAAATTTATTGCACCAATAAAGAGTGTCTGAATAAAGATGAAAAATGCAAGAATAAATTAAGACAAAATTGTTAAGTTTATCATATTGACCGATTGAGAAAAAAATAGTACAATATAAAAACACAAAGAATACTAAATTAAATTTTATATATAGCGGTGAGTTTATGCAGAAAATTTCTGATTCGATTTATGACATCATCGCATTCTCAAACGGTATCATTTACACTCGAAAAAAAACTCTTGAAAACGGTTCTGCAAGAGTTAGTTTTTATGGATACGATATAAAAAGAATGCAAAATACACCGGTTACCAAAAGTGTTTATCTTTTAAATAAATTTGGTCCGGAATACAAAAAAATAGCAGAGCAGTTAGGTGACTATGTTTCTTGTGATGCTGACATCTTACCATCAAAACAGGTGGTTGTTGTCTATCCAAGTGGTGAAACTGGTTTCTTCTCTCCAACAGGTGATATGGTCTGGTCAAGTGACTTGCTTTATCAAGGTTGTGAAATCTGTGGTGCAGTTTATGATGACCGTCAGATTTGGAGTGTTATCCCTGACCTTAACTGTGTTGTTAGTTATTCAGTTTCACACAAAAAATTCAGTATGAGAATTGGTTCAAAAGACTCCAATACATTTGAACATCCAATATCAATTTCAAAATATGATAACGAGTTGTTTATTTGTAACAGAGACTCAAATAAAGTTCGCACAATCAATCTTAACGATTATTCAGTTAATGATTTCAGAATTTTTGATGAACCAGTTTATAAATATTTGCGCTCTTGTGGCAAAGAAATTGTTGTTCTTGAATCAGGCGTATACGTATTATAATTGAAGTTAAATTAAAGGAGTATTAATATGAGTGAAGAATTCAATCCAGACCTTGTGTCAGTTATAGATGAAAACGGTGTTGAACACGTTTTTGAAGAACTTGACAGAATTGAAACAGATACAGCAAAATATGTTGCACTTCTTCCTGTATATGACGAAGCAGAAGAAATTCTTGACGATGATGGTGAACTTATCATTCTCAAAGTTTGTGAAGAAGATGGCGAAACATATTTAGAGCCAATCGAAGACGATAACGAATTCAACGAAATTGGCAAAATTTTTGAAGAAAGACTTTCAGAACTTTTTGCATTTGACGAAGAGTAATTTCATTAGTTTTTGAAAAAATAATAATACCCTGCGAAGCCCGATAACTGCGGATGATATTAACCCAACACTCACTAAAAGGGAGCTTATACTCGCTTTGTTGGGAGCAGACCTCCCGTCATATTGACGGACGAAGGGAGCACAGATACAAAACGGAAAGCACCCACCTGCTTAACATGCAGGTTAGTATTCACCGCAACCGACTTTGTGGGGGACCCTTTATGGACGCACTTGTTGCGTCTTTTTCTTTTGTTTAAAAGTATTTTAATATGTCAATAATTCACTCAAAGGAGTGAATTTATGAAAAAAACAATATTTAGAATTGAAATATCAGTTTTAATTGCATTAGTACTTTGTTGCGTAATAAATGTAAATGCATTTTCAAAACAATGTGATAGTATTAGAGATAAAATGCTTCGCATGCATGTAATTGCCAATTCGGATAGCGTTGAAGACCAAGAGCTAAAACTTAAAGTGCGAGATGCTGTGTTAAAAGAAGGCAAAGAACTTTTTGATGGTTCAGTTACAAGTAAGGATGCAGAAAAAATACTTGTACCACATATAAAAGAGCTTGAAGATGTTGCACTTGAAACTATAAAAAAAGAAGGTTTTGATTATCAAGTAAAAATCACAGTTGGTGAAGAATATTTCAAAACCCGAATTTATGATAACTCTGTTACTTTACCTGCTGGATACTACACCGCAGTAAAAGTAGTAATAGGGGAAGGGCAAGGACAAAATTGGTGGTGTGTGATGTTCCCACCCATGTGTTTACCTGCTGCTAATGCTGAATGTGAACTTTCAGATGTGCTAAATGATGACGAAACTGATATTGTAACCAATAGCGAAAAATATAAATTCAAATTCAAAATAGTTGAAATTTTAGAAGATTTGCTGAAAAGAAAATAATACTTTACAAATGGTGTACTTTTTTGGTAATATAATCTTGTGGTAATTTGGAATTTTTTGATTACTGCGATTATTCATCCAAGGAGTTGGAGACTATGCCCCTTGTGTTAGCACATCGCGGCGCAAATAAAGTAGCACCGCAAAACACATTACCTGCTTTTGAGAAAGCGATACAATTTAACGCAGACGGAATCGAAACCGACGTTCATTTGTGTAAGGACGGCGAAATCGTTATTTGTCATAACTATACTGTTGATGCTACATCAAACGGTAAGGGTTCTATTGACGAAATGACTTTTGCAGAATTACGCCAATTGGACTTCGGTTCTTATTTTTCTAATGACTTTAAAGGTGTAACACTACCAACACTTGCTGAACTTTTATCTTTAGTTAAAAACATGAATTTAATCAATATCGAGATTAAAGCACCACAAAAAGACAGTGACCTTGTTAAAAGAGTTGTTGAAGAAGTTTATAAATTTGGCATTGAGAAAAACTCAATCATATCTTGTTTTGACCCTGAATGTATCAGACAAGTCAAAGAAATAGACAAGAACTTAAAAACAGGTCTTCTTTATGAAAATGATGAGTTAGGTAATGAGATTATGACTTTTGGTGTGGCTAAGTATTGCCAACAATTAAAGGCTGATGCAGCACATCCACACAGAGATTTGATTACACATAAAGAAATAATAGAACTGCATAATCTTGGAATTGCAGTTAATCCATGGACAGTTAACCTTAAAGAAGATATTATTCGACTTGCAAAATGGGGATGCGACGCATTGATTACAGATATTCCTGATTTTTGCCGTCAAGTATTAAAGGAGATTGAATAATGAAAGCACCTAAATATAGCATTATTCCTAAACCACAAAAATATGAAGTTTTAGATGGTACATACACAGTAACACCTGAAACTGCTGTTCTTTGCAATCCTGATTTTGTAAAAGCAGGGAATTATCTTTCTCAATTTTTACAGACAAAAAAAGATGCGCAGAATGGTGCAATCAAAATTAATAAAGATAATACTATTCATAGTGAAGGTTATAAATTAAAAATCAGCAATGATGGTATCGTAATTAGTGCATCAGATGTGAACGGTGCATTTTATGGTGCTATAACTCTCAAAATTATGATTATGCAATCAAAAAAAGAGAGCGGTATTGCAGTTTTAAATGGTGCGGATATTTATGATTATCCCAAATTCTCATATCGTGGTGGAATGATGGATGAAGCACGTCACTTTTTTGGTGTTGATGCAGTAAAGCGTGCACTTGACAGTATGGCTTTATTGAAACTTAACAAATTTCATTGGCATTTAAGTGATGACCAAGGGTACAGAATTGAAAGTGAAGTTTTTCCACTTCTCAACGAAATCAGTAGTAAAAGAAAGTATGAACTTCTTGGTGGATGTAACAATCTTCTTTATCCTGAAATGTCAAAGGATGGCAAAGAGTATTTTCATTATTATAAAAAGAGTGAAATCCGTGAAATTGTTGAATATGCAAAGAACTTGTGTATTGATATAATTCCTGAAATCGATTTACCAGGACATACTGTTGCTATTCTTGCGGCTTATCCTGAACTTTCTTGTCTTAAAGGCGAATATGAAGTATTCTGTGAAAACGGAATTACTAAAGATGTCCTTTGTGCTGGTCAAGAAGAAACCTATGATTTTGTTGAGAAGCTTCTCACAGAAGTTTGTGAATTGTTTCCGTATGAATATTTCCACATGGGTGGTGACGAAGCGGCAAAAGGTCATAAAATCTGGGAAAGAGATTGTCCCGTATGTAAACAGAAAATGCAAGAACTTGGTCTTGAAAAAGGTAAAGATTTGCAGGTGTATTTTAATAATCGTCTTAATAATATGCTCAAAAAATTAGGTAAAAAAAGTATAGAATGGAACGATGGTATCGGTGAAAATACAGACAGTGATATTATCGGTCACTATTGGATTTATCGCACACCTGCATGGGTAAAAAAAGAAAACGATAAGCGCAAATTTATTGTGTCAACTTGTCCTACTTTGTATTTTGATTATTCTTATGCAAGTGCACCGCTTAAAAAAGTTTACAACTACAATGTAGCAAAATCAGGATTTGTAAATGATAAAAAAGTCCTTGGTGTAGAGTTTGAATCTTGGTCAGAATGGATTGATAACGAAAAGGCTTGGCAGTTTGCAGTATATCCAAGAATCTTTGCATTTGCCGAGGGTGCGTGGACTGAAGATAAGTTTAAGAATTATAAAGATTTCTATAAACGCCTTGATTTCTTCAAGATGTATATGAAATCAAAAAATATCAATTATTCAAGAATTGAGAAAAAGATGTGGTTCAAAGTAAGAAATAAATCTACTTTCCATCTTGGTAATCGAGGTAATGAATTCAAATATAATGAAAAAATTAAAATGACAAAATAAGGAGTAGAAAGATATGGAAGTAATGAACGTATTGTCATTTTTTACTGGTATAGGTTTGTTCCTTTACGGTATTGATGCTATGGGTCAGGGACTTGAATATGCAGCTGGCTCAAAAATGAAAAAGATTTTAGGCGTCCTTACTAAAAACCGATTTTTAGCAGTTATTATGGGCGCACTTGTTACTGCAGTAATTCAAAGTTCATCAGCAACAACAGTTATGGTTGTTGGTTTCGTTAATGCAGGGCTTATGAATCTTGCTCAAGCTGTTGGTGTTATTATGGGTGCCAATATTGGTACAACTGTTACCAGCGTGCTTATTGCAATGGATTTAGGTATGATTGCACCAGTTGCTTTGCTTATTGGTGTGTTCGCAATGCTTTTTGTTAAAAAAGATATCGTAAAACATATCGGGCAAACAGTTGCAGGATTTGGTATGCTTTTTGTTGGTATGGAGTTAATGGCTTATGGTATGGCACCATTGGGCGAATCAGAAGTATTCACATACTTTATGACAAATTTCAGCAATCCGTTTGTTGGTGTTCTCATTGGTCTTGTGCTCACAGCAATTATTCAAAGTTCTTCAGCAAGTATCGGTATTTTACAGGCACTTGCGCTTCAAGGTCTTGTTCCAATTGAGTTTGCTGTTTATATCCTTTTAGGACAGAATATTGGTACTTGTGTTACTGCACTTCTTTCAGCGGCAGGTTCAAAAACAAATTCAAAAAGAACTGCAGTTATGCACTTGCTTTTCAATGTTATTGGTACAGTAATATTCTTGCTTATTACCGCATTTACACCATATACTACATGGCTTGAGAGTATAAGTGATAATGTATCAGCGCAAATTTCAACAGCTCATATTATCTTCAATGTTGTTAATACAATTGTTTTGTTCCCATTTGCAAATTGGATTATCAAAATGGCTTGTATTCTTGTGCCTGATAAAGAACCAGAAGATTCAAAACTTGAATTTAAATTCTATGACTCACATCTTCTTACAACACCACCGGTTGCTGTTGAACAGATTGGTAAAGAAGTTGTCAGAATGGCAAAACTTGCAAGGGATAACTTTGACCGTGCAGCAACAGCGCTTATAAATAACGATACTTCAAAAGGTGAAAAGATTGAATCTGTTGAAGAAGTTATTAACTTCTTGAACCACGGAATCACCAGAAACCTTGTTAAAATCAATGCGCTTGATTTGGACTATTCAGATGCTAAATATATCGGTAGATTGTTCCATGTAATCAATGATATTGAACGTATCGGTGACCACGCGGTTAACCTTAGTGAAGCAGCAGTAGTGCGCAGTAATGAAAAACTTGCAATTTCTGACGAGGCGGTTGCAGAACTTGAAACAATGCGTAAATGTGTTGTTGAATTGCTTAACGCTTCAATTGATTCATTTGAAAAGCAAGAACTCACAATCGAAGAGGCAAAGCGTATTGAAACTCTTGAAACCGCTTCAGATAATCTCAAAGAAAAATATCAGAATGCACATCTTCGCCGTCTTAATGAAGAACACTGTGAAACTCGTGCTGGTATGATGTTTGTGAACACTCTCATCGACTTTGAGCGTGTGGGTGACCATTCGAAGAACATTGCTTTTGCAGTTGCTAAAAAACCGGGCCAAAAAGTTGCAGCAGACGAAGAATTGATTAAAGCATATTGATAAAATGGCGGTGGAGGGAACTTCATCGCCATTTGATATATGGGGGTTAGAAAAAATGAAAAAAATAATCGCAATTGTATTGTCATTAGTTATTTTATTGACTTTCACATCCTGTCAATCAACATTTGAAACAGAGAAAATCGATAGTTTCAGCGTAATGCGAAATGCCGAAATTATCGGTAACTTAAAAGGTGTGGTTGGAACAGAAGGAACATTTATTGAAATTCGTTTTACTGAAGAAACAACATTTGATACAGTTGTTTTAAAGGAAAAAGGAAACCAAATTTTTGAGTTTTCTATCTGGTTAGAAGATGACAATGGTGAATTTGTTTCTGTTTATGAGCAAGATAGAGTAGGAGAGTATCGATACTGTGAAATTGGTGAGCATACTGCCAAATCAATTAAAATTAGCATCGATTCGGCCAATGAAAGTCAATATCATTTAAAAAATATCGACATTCTCAATGTTAAAGACAATAAGAATGAAGATTTTCGTGTGACATCATATTTGGTTTGTCAGTGGTTTTATGGTAATGAGAACATAGATATAGAAAAAATGAACACATTGACAGATATAATTTTGTTTGGTGTTGCTCGATTTGACGAAAACGGAAAAGTATATCTTCAAGACCTTGACATCAATGGTGAAATGGTAAGTGGGGATAAAATTTTCAAAGAAATTATTGAAATCATCAAAACAACAAATCCTAATGCGAAAATCCATTGTAATATTTTAGGACCAGATGGTGTAGATGCTACTGATAAAGAAAAACTACATAGTCGGGCATTTGTTGATAATGGTGAAGTGCTTGTTGATGGTATTTTAGATTTATTAAAAACTTATGGGTTCGATGGCATTTTTTTTGACTATGAATATCCTTACAAGCAAAAAAGCAAAAAAGATTATTCAGATTTTCTTGTAAAACTTGATTCTAATTTGGGTGACTATATTCTTGGCGCTGCATTCTCACATTGGAGTTGCAATATCTCAAGGGACGCAATAAAAGTTCTCGATAGAGTTGAAATAATGGCATACGACAATATGGGTGAATACGGTTCTCATGCTGAATTTGCAACCGTTGGTGGCGTTTTGGCAATTAAAGACTTTGAAAAGCGTGGTTACGATTTATCAAAGTGTGATTTGGGATTACCTTTTTATGGTAGAACGCACGGTGGCGATGAGGCTTGGCCGTCTTATGCACAAATTGCTGGTGATTTAGAAAACAATCCATTTAAAAATACGATTTCGAAATCATATATGACAGGTGACACAAGCGGTAATATTTTTACTAGCTTTAATGGTGTACAGATGATAAAGGATAAAACAGCATTTGCAAATGATTATGGTCTTGGTGGCGTAATGGTGTGGCATTATACTTGTGATGTAGCCTATGAAGACGATTTATCACTTTTCAAAGCAGTTCAAACTTCACTAGAAACAAGAGAATGAATATAAAAAAGCCGTGCTGAAAAGCACGGCTTAATCTTTTTATTAATTAAATTATTTGTTAAGTGAATTAACGATATCCATTGTATCTCTTGCGATAACAAGTTCTTCGTTTGTAGGAAGAACATAAACCTTAACCTTTGAGTTTGGTGTTGAAAGTTCACCTTCAGCACCCTTAACAAGTGTCTTGCCATATTCTTCGTCAATTTCAATTCCAAGGAATGTGAGTTCTTTACAAACCTTTGCACGAATATCATCAGCGTTTTCACCAATACCACCTGTGAATACGATAGCATCAATGCCGTCCATAGCAGCTGTGTAAGCGCCGATATATCTCTTAATCTGATATGCAAGAATGTTTCTTGCAAGTGCACAACGTTCGCCAAGACCTTTTTCGTTTGAAGCAGCTTCTGCCTTAACATCACGGTCGTCAGAGCCAACACCTGAAATACCAAGAATACCTGATTTCTTGTTAAGAAGAGTATCCATCTCTTTAACTGAAAGGTTTTCTTTTTCCATAATATAAAGAATTGCAGATGGGTCAACAGCACCGCAACGAGTACCCATAATAAGACCATCAAGTGGAGTAAGACCCATTGTTGTGTCAATTACCTTACCACCCTTAACAGCTGTGATTGATGAGCCGTTGCCAAGGTGACAAGTAACAATTTTAAGGTCTTCAATGTTTTTACCCATAACTTCTGCGCATCTAGCACTTACAAAGCGGTGTGATGTACCATGGAAACCATATTTACGAACCTGATATTTTTCATAGAATTCATAAGGAACAGGGAATGTGTATGCTTCTGCTGGCATTGTGCTATGGAAAGCATTATCAAATACTGTAACCTGTGGAACATCTTTACCAAAAAGTTCAATACTTGCGTTGATACCCTGAATATGAGCTGGGTTGTGAAGAGGTGCTAATGCACACAATTCTTCAATGCCTTTGATAACTTCGTCAGTTACGAGCATACTCTTGTTGAAGAGCGCGCCACCCTGAACAACGCGGTGACCAACTGCTGTAATTTCGCTAATGTCATCAATAACTTTGTAATCGCCCTCAGTAAGAACTTTCTTAACTTCTGCAAATGCAGCAGTATGATTCTTCATTGGAACTTCATACTCAACTTTTTCACCGTCAGGAGTTTTGAAACTGATACAAGCATTATCAGAACCAACTCTTTCGCAAATACCTTTTGCGATAACTTCTTCATTTGTCATATCAATAAGTTGATATTTAAGTGAAGAACTACCTGCGTTAATAACGAGAATTTTCATTATTCATTTCCTCCGTTTTTTACTTTTTTCTTGAAGTAAAATCAAATCTATATTATTATATACTTGTATTTATTTAATTTCAAGTAATTTTCTTCATTTAGTGAGGTTATTTATGTCAGTAATCGGTATTGTTTGTGAGTTTAATCCTTTTCATAACGGACACAAATATTTAATTGACTCAGTTAAAACTGAAAATGATATTGTTGTAGCAATAATGAGTGGTAATTTTGTTCAAAGGGGAGAGCCTGCAATTTTCTCAAAAGAAACAAGGGTTAAAGCAGCACTTTTGAGTGGTATTGATATTGTTCTCGAATTACCATTTATTTATGCTAGTTCGTCTGCAGAATATTTCGCATTTAATGCAGTTAAAATTCTATCTGATTTTGGATGCGATAAATTAGCATTTGGAACAGAAAGTGCAGACATAAAATCTCTTAATAAAGCAGTTGATGTTTTAATACGAGATGATTTTAATGATGAGGTTAAAAAACATTATAATGATGGTGTAAGTTTTCCTGCTGCTCGACAGATGGCGTTTGATAAATACAACATTGATTGTGATATTTCAACACCAAATAATATTCTTGCTATTGAATACATTAAAGCAATCCGCAAATTGGGTGCTAAAATTGAACCAATAACAATTAACCGTAAAGGTGCAGGCTATAACGACACTACCGCTATTGATGAATTTGCATCTGCAACTCATATAAGACAACTAATCTACAATAATGAATCGTTTGAAAAATATATTCCTGATTATTTATTGGATTTATATAACGACAGTATAAAAGACGGAAAATATGTTTCTAAAGAAAAGTTTGATTTAGCAGCATTCAGTATTTTGCGTTCAAAACTTGACTACGATTTAACTGACATTGCAAACCTGGGTGAAGGCTTAGATAACAGAGTGAAATCTGCAGTGAAAAATAACACTCAACTTTCAAAACTCTATGATGAAATCAAAACGAAGCGATACACTCATACAAGAATTAAAAGAGCAGTGTTGTCAACAATTCTTGATGTAAAATCTAGTGACCTTGAAATTGTTCCAACATATTGCAGAGTATTAGGATTTAATACAAAAGCAAGCAAAACAATGGGTGCGTTAGCAAAAAACAGTAAGTTACCTTTTGTTGCAGTGTATTCTGATATAGTAAATCTTTCGTCAGAAAATGCTAACAGAGTTTTTGAATTAGAAAACAAATCAACTGATTTTTATAATCTAATTTTGCAAAATTCTGAATCATGCTCAACTGAAATGAAATTTGCTCCAATAAAAATGCAGTAAAATGCAGGAAAACTTGCAAAATCCCTTGCTTTTTTCTTACAAAAATTGTATATTTATTTAGTGAATAATTTATTATTCGGGGTGATTAAGGATGAAAAATTTCATTTTGTCAAAAGTTGATTTGACAGATAAAAAACTTTCAAAGGGTCATAAGAAACTTGTTCAATATATTACAGATAATTATGATAAAGCCGCTTTTATGACAGCGTCAAAACTTGGTGAAACAGTTGGCGTCAGCGAGTCAACTGTTGTTCGTTTTGCAACTGAAATTGGTTTTAAGGGATATCCTGAACTTCAAAAAGAATTGCAAAGAATGATTAAATCAAAACTCACAGCAGTTCAAAGAATGGAAGTTTCAAGTAATCTTATCGGTGAGCAAGATGCAATTAAAAAAGTGCTCAATGGCGATATTGAATTAATTCGTAAAACTTTGGATAGCGTTTCAAGTTCAGAATTCTCTAAAGCGGTTGAAACAATTAATAATGCAAAAAGAATTTATATTCTTGGTGTGAGAAGTTCGGCTGCATTGGCAAGCTTTCTATATTTTTATCTTAATCCCGTTTTTGAAAATGTAGTTTTAGTTGACACTTCAAGTGCCAGTGAAATGTTTGAACAGATGTTTAGAATAAGTGAAAATGATGTTTGCGTTGCAATCAGTTTTCCAAGATATTCAAAACAGACTATCAATGCATTGCGCTTTATAAATGACCGTGGTACAAAAATAATTGCAATAACAGATTCTGCTGATTCACCAATTGCAGAATATGCTGATACACTTCTTGTGGCAAAAAGTGATATGGTGTCTGTTGTTGATTCGTTGGTTGCTCCTTTGAGTCTTATTAACGCACTTGTTGTTGCAGTAACATTCAGTCGTCGTGAAGAAGTTTATAACAATTTCAACAAACTTGAAAGCATTTGGGATGAATATCAGGTTTATGATAAAGCAGATGGTGTAAATAATGGGTAAAAAAGTAATAGTAATTGGTGCAGGTGCAGCGGGGACAATGGCTGCAGGTGCAGCAGCACAAAATGGTGCAGAAGTTGTTTTGTTTGAACGAAACGAAAAAATAGCACGAAAAGTTATGATTACAGGCAAGGGTAGATGCAATGTAACAAATAATGTTGCTGATACTCAAGAATTTATTTCAAATATTCCCGGTAATGGTCGCTTTTTATATGGTGCTTTTTCTTCATTTAATTCGCAAGATACAATAGACTTCTTTGAAAATTATGGAGTACCTATTAAGGTTGAGCGTGGTAATAGAGTGTTCCCAGTAAGTGATAAAGCAGTTGATATAGTTGATGCTTTAAATAAATATATAACTATCAACAAGGTTCAAAGAAAAACAGAAAGAGTCACTAAGCTTATTTTTGAAGAAAATGAAATTCGTGGTGTAGAAACTGAATCGGGTAATCAGTATTTTGCTGATGCAGTAATCGTTGCAACAGGTGGTCTTTCTTATCCTAAAACAGGCTCAAGTGGTGATGGATATGAGCTCGCTAAAAGTGTAGGTCATACAATAACTGAATTAAGGCCATCACTTTCAGCGCTTGTTTGTCGCGAAGGTCTTTGTAGTGAGTGCATGGGACTTTCACTAAAAAATGTAGCAATTCGTGTCGTTGACTCACAAAAAAAGAAAGAAATATATGACGATTTTGTTGAAATGCTTTTCACACATTTTGGTGTTTCAGGGCCAATGATTTTATCGGCAAGTGCTCACATGCGAAACATGGAAAAGGCGAGATATGAAATTTATATTGACTTAAAACCTGCTCTTTCTCACGAAAAATTAGACGCAAGAATTTTAAGAGATTTTGCAGATAACAGCAATAAATCAATTTCAAATATTCTTGCATTGCTTGTGCCAAAATCGTTGATTGTTCCGATACTTAAGATGGCTCACATAAAGCCATCTGAAAAAGCAAATCAAATTACAAAAGATATGCGAAAAGCTCTTATTGATGTAATTAAGGGTATTAAACTCACAGTTATGGATTTTAACGATATATCTGAAGCAATTGTTACATCTGGTGGTGTAAAAATCAGCGAAATCAATCCTAAAACAATGGAGAGTAAAATTTGTAAAGGATTATATTTTGCAGGTGAAGTAATTGACTGTGACGGATATACTGGTGGATTTAACTTGCAGATTGCATTCTCAACGGGACAATTAGCAGGTAAAAGCGCATCAGAAGATTATTAAAAACTTTATTTAAAGGGAGATATATTTTATGATTAATGTTGCTATTGATGGACCAGCAGGTGCTGGCAAAAGTACAGTTGCTCGTGCAGCAGCACAAAAATTAGGTTACATCTATGTTGATACAGGTGCTCTTTACAGAGCAGTTGGAGTTTATTGCTTAAGAAACTCAATTGTTACAACTGATGTTGATGGTGTTGGTGCGATTTTAAAAGATATTACAGTTGAACTTAAATTTATTGACGGTGTTCAGCATGTTTTCTTGAATGGTGATGATGTTTCAACTGAAATCAGACTTCCAGAAGCTTCAATGGCTGCATCAAATGTATCAGCTATTCCAGCGGTTAGAGCGTTTTTATTTGACCTTCAAAGAGACATTGCTGCAAAGAATAATTGCCTTATGGACGGCAGAGATATAGGAACAGTTGTTCTTCCAAATGCAGAAGTGAAAATTTTCCTTACAGCAGACCCCGAAGAAAGAGCAATGAGAAGATACAAAGAACTCATCGAAAAGGGTAGTAACGTTACTTATGAAGAAGTTCTCGAAGATTTGAAAGTTCGTGATTATAACGATTCGCATCGTGAAATTGCACCACTTAAACCTGCTGAAGATTCAGTAATTGTTAACACAACAGGTATGACTCTTGAAGAGTCAATCAATACAATAGTTAAAACAGTCGAGGAGAAGATTTAAATGTCTACAACTCCAAAATTTGATTATACAAATTTTAAAAACCATAAGTTGTTAGATTCTGTTAGACCTGTTTTAAAGGTTTTTCTCAACATACTTTATAAGGTGGAATTTGAGGGCTTAGAAAACATTGACAGAAATGATGGCTTTATCATTGCACCTAACCATGTTACAGAATTAGACCCATTTTTTGTTGGCATGGCATCAAAAAGAAGATTTAGATTTATAGCAAAGAGCGAGCTTTTTAAAAACCCAGTTTTAAACAAAGTTATGACTCAGTTCAATGCGTTTCCAGTTGTGCGTGGCATTGGTGATAAAAGAGCGCTCAATTTTGCAATTGAACTTGTAAGAAGAGGCGAAATTCTTTGCATTTTCCCCGAAGGTACTCGTTCGCCAGACGGAACACCTAAAGAAGCTAAATCTGGCGTAGGATATATAGCAAGATATACTGGTGCAGATATTATTCCAACTGCAATTTATATGGAAGACAAGGATAAAAAAGGTTCGAAAGTTATTGTCAATTTTGGTGAAGCCTTTAAATATGAAGATATGGGATTTACCGATAACGGTAAAACTTCTGAAAACAAAGCGGTTGCGAGAAAGACGATGGATATGATTACAACTCTTTGGGAGGAATGTAAGTGCAGATAACTCTTGCAAAAACAGCAGGATTTTGTTTCGGCGTTAATCGAGCAGTAAATATGCTATATGACCTTGTTGACAAAGGCGTTAGTGTTTGTACTCTTGGTCCGATAATTCATAATCCACAAGTAATAGAAGACCTTGAAAACAAAGGTGTTAACATACTTGACTCAATAGAAAATGCTACAAAAGATAAAAAGGTAGTCATCCGCACACATGGCGTTGAGCGTTGTGTGTTGGAATATTGTGAAAATAATTCTTTGGATTATACTGACGCTACTTGTCCTTTTGTAAAAAAAATTCATAAAATTGTACGCGAGAATTCAAAAACAGATTTACCTGTACTCATTGCAGGCGATAAGAAACATCCTGAAGTTGTCGGCATTAAAAGCTATTGTGCAGGGGAATGTTTTGTATTTAATTCTTGTGAAGAATTGGATGAAATTCTTAAAAATAACGATTTTAAACCTGAAAAACCATTCATTGTGGTTTCGCAGACTACTTTTAGCATAAAAGAGTGGAAAAAATGTGTAAAAAATATAAATTTACACTATACAAATGCCATTATTTTTGATACAATATGTAATGCGACCGAAGAAAGACAGGCAGAGGCTCTGTTATTATCTCAAAAAAATGATATGATGATAATAATTGGTGGCCGAACAAGTTCAAATACAGCAAAACTTAAAGCTGTGTGTGAACCAAATTGCCCGACTTATTTGATTGAAACGGCAAAAGAGCTTTTGGACATAGCCTTTTGTGATGTTCAATCAATAGGCGTTACTGCGGGTGCTTCAACTCCCGACAGTATAATTAAGGAGGTACTAAAAACGATGTCCGAGATTTTTGAAAACACAAACACAATTAATATGGAGGAGACAGGCTTTGAGCAGATGCTTGAAGAATCACTCAACAACATGAGTTCTGACCAGAATGTTATCGGTACTGTTGTTGGATTCACAGCAACAGAAATTCAGGTTGAAATTGCAGGCAGAAAGCATACAGGCTATGTGTCTTTTGATGAATATAGCGATGACCCATCAGCTGACCCAAAAGCAGAGCTTAAAGTTGGCGACGAAATCAAACTTCGCATTATGAAGACAAATGACGTTGAAGGTACAATCAAACTTTCAAAGCGTCTTTATGACCGTGGCGCAATTTGGGAAAACATTGAAGCAGACGACACAATTCACACAGGCGTTGTTACTGGCATTGTTGGCGACAACAAAGGTGTATTTGTTCAGAGCGGTGCTATTAAGGTATTTGTTCCTGCTTCACTTGCAAAAATGAGAAGAAGTGATTCTCTTGAAGACCTTCTCAAAGCAGAAGTTGAATACAAGATTATCGAAGTAAACAAGCAGAGAAGAAAAGTTGTTGGTTCAATTCGTGAAGTTGCAGCAGCAAAGAAAGCAGAAGTTGTTGATGCATTCTGGGCAAACATCGCAGAAGGCGCTGTTTACACAGGCACAGTTAGAAGCCTTACAAACTATGGTGCATTCGTTGACCTTGGCGGCGTTGATGGCATGGTACATATCTCTGAACTTTCATGGCAGAGAATTAAGCACCCATCAGAAGTTGTTAAAGTTGGCGACGCTATCGAAGTTTATGTAAAAGAACTCGACAGAGAAAACAAGAAGATTTCTCTTGGCTATAAGAAAGTTGAAGATAATCCTTGGGAAGTTCTCAAGCGTGATTATCCAGTTGATAGCGAAGTTGAATGCAAGATTGTTAGCCTTACATCATTCGGTGCTTTTGCACAGATTATTCCAGGCGTTGATGGTCTTATCCACATTTCGCAAATTGCTTATAAGCACATTGGCACACCAGCTGAAGTTCTCAAAGTTGGCGATGTAGTTAAAGCAAAGATTATGGAAATCGACTTCGATAAGAAGAGAGTTAGCCTTTCAATCAAAGCACTTCTTGAGCCACCAGTAGTTGAAGAAGTTGCAGAAGCAACAGAAGAAGCTCCTGCTGAAGTAGCAGAAGAAGCTGTTGAAGCTCCTGTTGAAGAATAATTAAATCGGCATAAGGCCGTAAATATTACAGGTCAGATGTTTTAAAGATATCTGACCTGTTTTTTATGAGGTGTTACTTATGAAAAAGGGACTTGCAATTGCATCAGGCATTACTGCTGCTATTGGTAGTGGTGTTTTGTATTTGAAGAAAAAAGACATTTGCCCAAAGTGTGAAATAAAAAAAGCACTTGCAAAAACAAAGATTCACTATACAAAAGATGAAATGTATAACAACGGGGCTGGCTTAACACCTCCAATGGGTTGGTCAAGCTGGAATTTGTTCAGACATCGAATTGACGAAAATGTATTTCTTACAATGGCAAAAGCTATGAAGGATAGTGGATTAGCAGATGCTGGATACATCTATGTCAATATTGATGATTGTTGGCAATCTTCAATGCGCGATGAAAATGGAAGAATGCAAGGTGACTTAACCACTTTCCCACATGGCATTAAATGGCTTGCCCAAGAAGTTAATAAACTTGGTTTAAAACTTGGCATTTATTCTTCAAACGGAACACTTACTTGTGAAGATTTACCTGCATCTCTTTATAACGAGCGAATTGACGCAGAAACTTTTGCAGAATGGGGAATTGAATATTTCAAATATGACTATTGTCATCATGTTTTAATTCCAACAGATGCACCTTATATTGATAGCGTTACAATTGGTGGCAGTTCGCTTGAAACTGAACTTGAATTTCCTGCAAAAGACGCAGTTTTAAAAGGTGATGCAAAAGTTATCAATGAAGAAGACGGAAAAAGCTATGTTAAAGGTCTTTGCAGTGGACTTGGTACAATCGAATTTAATAATGTAGAAGTATCAGAAGATGGGGAATATGTATTAACTCTCGTTATGCGTAAAAACACCTGTAAAGGTCAGTTCTGTGTTGTAACAGTTAATGGCAAAGACGAATATGATTTCTTAATTGCAGAGCAAAAAGCCTTTTCTCGTGAAGGCCGCCGTCAGATTATGATTAATCTTAAAGCAGGTGTTAATACAATTTCTATTACTAACCCTGTTGCATCTCCAATGGATAGTGCTGCAAGACAATATGAAAAAATGGGTCAAGAACTTGCACGCGCAACAAAGAAATATGCAGAAGAGAATAATTGTGAAGAGAAGAAAATTCTCTATTCAATTTGTGAATGGGGTTGGAATCAACCTTGGAAATGGGGCGGCAAAGCAGGTAACATCTGGCGAACGACTCCTGATATTCAACCTAACTGGGCATCAGTTGTTGGAATATACGAAGTAAATGTACGTCTTGACAAATATGCAAGACCTGGTGCTTTCAATGACCCTGATATGCTTGAAGTAGGCAATGGTAATCTTACCCTTGATGAGAACAAATCTCACTTTACTCTTTGGTCAATGATGGCTGCACCGCTTATTCTTGGTAATGATGTGAGAGATTTTATCAAAGAAGATGGAACAGTTGATAAAGATAATAAGGTGCTTCAAATTCTCACAAATAAAGATGTTATTGCTATCGACCAAGATAAACTTGGAATTCAATGCAAGAGAATTAAAACAAACCTTTTCCAAGATATTCTTGTTAAACCTCTTGCAGATAATGAAGTTGCAGTTTGTTTCTTTAATAAAGGCAAATCTAATGCATATATGACTTGCAATATGGCAGATGTTCACAATGTTGTTAATGTAACATTGCCAAAAGCTTCATCATATAAATGTGTTGAACTTTGGGATAAAACAGAAGAAATTATTACTGATAAACTCAATACCACAGTTGTGCCACACGGCGTAAAAGTTTTCAGAGTTTCTGTAAATCAGCAAGAGGCTTAATATTATCTAATAGATAAAAAGCGATAATCGACAAAACATACCAACAAGCAGAGAATGGCAAGGAAATTTGTCCTAATAAGTTGTATGGCAGATTACTATAATCCCATACACCAAGCGAGAAAACTCTGTTGACAATTATGCCAACAGATAATTCAAGCAGAGTAATTACGACCATCCCCAACAAGGCTTTAATAAAAATTGAAGTGTCTGGAAATGTGTTGTGTATTAAATAAAGTGACAGAAAAGCCGAGCCGCCTGTAAGTAACATTGACCAGTGGGTGTAACCTCTAAAGCATATTTCAATAGCACCATAACCGATTCCACCCACTAAAAATATTATTAAATAAACAATCGAATTTCTCAAAAAAAATCACCTTTATACATTATCCCCAAAAACAAGAGAATAATTATAAAAAGTGATTTAATAAAAGGTGAAATAAATGAACGATTTTGAACAGAAAAAGTTAAGAGCAGAAGAACTTCGCAAAGAACTTAATCATCATATCTATCGCTATTATGTTGAAAATGAAAATGATATAGAAGACTACGAGTATGATATGCTTATGCGTGAGTTGGACTCAATTGAAAAGGAATATCCCGAACTTTTAACTGCTGATTCACCAACACATAGAGTAGGTGGTCAAGCAGACGGCTTGTTTGAAACAGTTGTTCATACTGTTAAAATGGAAAGTTTGCAAGATGCTTTTTCTCATACGGAAGTCCGTGATTTTGATAAAAGAGTCAAAGATGTATTCAGTAATGCGGAATATGTGGTTGAGCCTAAAATTGATGGACTTTCTGTTTCCCTTGAATATGTAAACGGTGTGTTTACTCGTGGCTCAACGCGTGGTGACGGTGTTCAGGGTGAAGATATAACTGCAAATCTTCGAACAGTTAAATCAATACCTTTAAGACTTAAAAAAGACATCCCTTTTATTGAAGTTCGTGGCGAAGTGTATATGCCTCGCGAAGTGTTTTTGAAGATTGTTGAAAAGCAAGAACTTAATGGTGAAAAACCGTTCAAAAACCCAAGAAATGCGGCAGCGGGTAGCATAAGACAAAAAAATCCTAAAATAACAGCTGAACGCAACCTTGATATCTATGTTTTCAATATTCAACAGGTTGAAGGTGTTGAAATAACAGGGCATTATCAATCTCTTGAGTTCTTGAAAGAGTTAGGTTTTAAAACAATTCCGTTTTTCAATAAGTTTAATAATATTAATGATACATTAAAAGAAATTGAACGAATTGGTGAAATTCGTTATACTTTACCATTTGATATTGATGGAGCGGTTGTTAAAACTGATGATTTTTCAATGAGAGAAACTATTGGTAGTACTGCGAAATTCCCTAAATGGGCATTGGCTTATAAATATCCACCTGAAGAAAAAGAAACCAAACTTATTGATATTGAAATCAATGTTGGTCGTACAGGTGTGTTAACACCAACTGCAGTTTTCGAGCCTGTTTTAGTTGCAGGTTCAACTGTTAGCCGTGCAACTTTGCATAATCAAGACTTTATCAATGACAAAGGTATTAGAATAGGGGATACAGTTATAATCCGTAAAGCAGGCGACATTATTCCAGAAGTGCTTTCGGTTGTGAAACACGAAGAAAATACAAAGGCTTATGAAATGCCAAAATTCTGCCCGTCTTGCAATTCGCCTGTACATCGTGAAGATGGTGAAGCAGCAATCCGTTGCGATAATCCTGATTGCCCTGCACAACTTTTACGAGTTCTTATTCATTTCTGTTCTCGTGACGCTATGGATATTGAGGGACTTGGCGATGCAGTACTTGAAACTCTTTTAAATAAGGGATTAATAAGTAAGATTGCAGACATTTATCGCATAGATTATGATAAAATTGCAGAACTTGATGGCATGGGTAGAAAATCTGCCGAAAATATGCGAAAAGCCATTGAAAAGTCAAAAGAAAATGACCTTTCAAAACTGCTTTTTGCATTTGGCATCCGTCATATAGGTCAAAAGGCGTCAAAATTGCTCTCTAACCACTTCTTAACCCTTAATAACATAATTTCAGCAACTAAAGAAGAAATCTTAAATATCGAAGGCTTTGGCGAAATTATGGCTGATTCAGTAGTCGAGTTTTTCTCACTTTCACAGACACAACAAATGGTTGAAGAATTAAAATCATTTGGACTTAATATGGAAAGTCAGCGTGAAATCAAAGATAATCGTTTTGAGGGTATGACCTTTGTGCTTACAGGTACACTTTCAACTTATGGCAGAAAAGAAGCACAAGAAATTATTGAGTCCTATGGTGGAAAAGCATCTTCCTCTGTTTCAAAGAAAACAACCTATGTTTTAGCAGGTGAAGCGGCAGGCTCAAAACTTCAAAAAGCAACTGATTTAGGTGTAACAATTATTAGCGAAGAACAATTCGCTGAAATGATAAAATAAGAAAAGGTAGGAGAAGAATATGTATTTTTTAATCGCATTTGTAGTAGCACTCGTAATGTGTGCAGTAGGTTACAAAAAATTTGTATGGTTTATTTCAATAGGCTATGGTTTTGCAGTTGCAGGTATTGGCGTTGCAATGCTTATAATGTTCTTTAAATCATTAGAGGTTGTAACAATCATACTCTCACTTCTTTGCATTGTTTATGGTTTGCGTTTGGGCTTATATTTGCTTAGACGTGAATTAAAGAGTAAATCATATCAAAATACAATGAAGACAGAAATCAAAGATGGCTCTGATATGAAATTCATTGCAAAATTCTTTATTTGGATTTCATGCGCAATTCTTTATGTTTGCCAGACTTGTCCAATTTTGTTCCGTTTGCAAAATGGCGTAAAAACTGATGCAGCAGCAATTGTGGGAACAGTTATTATGGCTCTTGGTATTATTCTTGAGTCTGCGTCTGACTTTACAAAGAACAAGTTCAAGCAAAAAAATCCAAAGAGATTTTGTGATGTTGGATTATTCAAAATTGTTCGTTGTCCAAACTATTTAGGCGAAGTGCTTATCTGGACTGGTGTTTTTGTTTCGGGTGTTACCGCCCTTAATCATTGGGCACAATGGCTCTGTGCAATCGCAGGTTATGTTGCAATTGTTTACATAATGTTTGGTGGAGCAAGAAGACTTGAAATTCGTCAAAATAAGAACTATGGCAATGACCCTGAATATCAGGCTTATGTGAAAAGAGTGCCAATTCTTTTACCACTCATTCCACTTTATAGTGTAGAAAAATATAAATGGCTCGTAGGCTAATATAAACAAAAGGACGGTTTAAACCGTCCTTTTTAATTTGTTTTTATTAATTTGTTTAATCAGTCGTTTTGACCTGTAATATAAATAATCCATCGGGCAAAATCCAAGTTTTTTATACCAGTCAAGTTCATTGATAAGTGCGTACAACTCGATTTTTAAATCACAATATTTACTTGTTTGTTTTCTCTTTTTGTATGTTTTATAAAGTTTAAGGTTTTTTCCATAACCAACAGTAATGGCAAAAATTTCATATTCAGGTTCAACCCATGCAACATTATTTGGGTCAAATATTCCTGCAATTTCACATTTTTTAGTGTCAACAATCATATTGTTCACCCAAAAATCACCATGAGAAATACATGCGGTTTTGCTCACTTCACTAAAAATCTTATCAAAGTTAATTTCAATAAGTTTTAACGCATCAATCACAATCTTTTTTATTTCACCATTATTATATTTTTCTAATGCAAAAGAATAAGTAGATTTGAAAAAATCAAAATAAAAATCTTGCCAACTGTCATAAATTGCATTTTCATAAAAACCAAAGTAATCATTTTGAACACTCTGCATATTTTCAAAGCAATCAATAATATTGTTTGCTAGGTGCTTTTTATTCTTAATATGGCGTATCTTTTTGTCATTTCCACAAATACCGTCAACAAACTCCATTCCAAGAAAACCTGTTTCATTTTCATTTACATAGAAATATGTGTGTGGAATTTTAAAATCGACTTTTCCGCCGAGAAAATCAAGCATTTTCTTTTCTTCAAAAAGTAAATCTGTGTATTTACCTGTTTTTACAACAATTTTATATGGTTTATCAGTAATTTCAACAGAATAAGCAGTAGCAGTTGCACCGTTACCAAGTCTGGAAACAGTTTTAACAGATGTATTTAATTGATTTTCAACAATGAGCTTAATTCTGTCAGCAATTTCCATAATTATAATCCCTTATTATAAAACTCATTCTTAAACCACACATCATTTACTTCAAACTCTTTATGATTCAAGTATTCAAGTATTCCTGCATCCGTTGTGAAATCAAATACAAGTTTATATGAATATAAGAATTGCTTTTTATAGCCGTATTTCTTATTTTGTGCATTTGTGCCATATTTACCATCACCTAAAAGCGGATGTCCGATAGATGCAAAATGTGCTCTGATTTGATGAGTTCGACCTGTTAAAAGTTCAACTTCGACAAGACTTAAATCGTCATCAGTATCAATAACATTATACTTTGTACGGATTTCTTTTGAGTCAGCCATTTTCTTTTTAGAAACGGTAACCTTGTTTTTGCTTTCGTCTTTAACAAGATAACCTTCTAAAAGTCCACTTTTTGCTTTTATTTCACCATGAACAATGCAAAGATAGAACTTGTGCAGTTCACGGTCTTTCATTTTTTGGTTAAGAATACGAAGCGTTTCAGCGTTTTTTGCTGCGATAACAATACCACCTGTGTTACGGTCAATTCTGTTTACAAGTGACGGCACAAAAGAGTGTTCATCGTCAGGTTTGTATTCACCTTTTTCATATAAATAGCGCTTGATTCTGCCAATCAATGTATCAATATATTCATTGTCATCAGGGTGGGAGAGTACACCAACTTTTTTATCACAAAGAATAATATTTTCATCTTCATAAATAATATTGAGATTTTTAGATGCCTTAAGAAAATCATACTTTTCAGGTGCTTTCTCAAAGAATTCATCATTAATATACATGTCAACAACATCACCGAGATTAAGTCTGGTTGAAATCTCAGCACGTTTTCCGTTTACCTTAATTCTTTTTATTCTTATGTATTTATACATAAGTGTTTTAGGAAGTAATGGGACACTCTTTGTAATAAACTTGTCAAGACGCTGGTTGGCGTCGTTTTTATTGATTGTAAAACTCTTCATTTTAGCACCTCAAATTGATTTCAATTAAATATACCACATCTTAATTTTCATTTCAACTTGAAACTTATATTATTTTGATATAGAATTATATAAGGTGATATAAATGGAAATCAATAAATTACATTACAAACAATTAAGTGAAACAAAAAAGATTTATCTTGACGCAACAACACTTAAAATTCGCGAAAAACTCAATATGACATTTAGAACCCCAACTGCTGAAGATGATATGACGGGAATTTTTGGTAAATTCTATAAACTTGATAAGATGTATAAAGTTAAATATGTTTATACTCGAAATAAACAACTTCAACCAATGACTTTTGATAGATATCATTATCTTTTAGATGTAGGTGAAGATGAAAAGGGTGCATATATTGAATATACGATGGTTTATGATAGACTATATGACCCGTTAATTAGATTGGTTTATATTTTTGCAGTTTGTGCAGTTCTGGGTTATCTTTTCTATGCACAAAGTCTGGGTGCTATGAATAAAATGTCGGCGGTAGTTTTAGGAGTAATCGTAACTGCGTCAATTGTTCTTGTGTTTAAAAAATCAAAAGAATCTCAAGAAGAATGTCAAAAGGCGGAATTTTTATTGAAAAGATTGATAGATGAAATAGATTTTAGTTGACAAATGCTTTTTAATGTAGTATTATACTACCGTATTAACACTTTAACATATTAAAAAGGGGTAACAAATTATGAAAATGAAAAAAATTCTTGCTGTTATTATAGCAGTGCTTATGATGGCTCTTTGCTTCGCAGGTTGTGGCGGAGATAAAGAAGCAACTGATATGGAATACGTTAAGGCAAACGGCAAGCTCGTTGTTGGTATTACTGATTTCGCACCAATGGACTATCAAGATAAAGATGGTAACTGGATTGGTTTTGATGCTGACATGGCAAAAGCATTTGCTAAATATCTTGGTGTTGAAGTTGAATTTGTTGAAATCAACTGGGATAACAAGATTATGGAACTTGACGGCAAAAACATTGACTGCGTATGGAATGGTATGACTCTTACTGATGAAGTTAAAGCAGGTATGGATTGTTCAAACCCATATTGCAATAACGCTCAGGTAATCGTTGTTCCTGCTGATAAGGCAGACCAATACAAGACAGCAGCTGATTGTAAGGACCTTAAATTCGCAGTTGAAGCAGGTTCAGCAGGTAAAGACCAGGCTGTTGCAAACAACTTCCAGTATACTGAAGTTGTTGACCAAGCTACTGCCCTTTCAGAAGTTGCTGCAGGTACATGTGATGCTGCTATAATTGACTCACTTATGGCTGGTGCTATGATTGGTGAAGGCACAGGTTACGCAAATCTTACATATACAGCAGGTCTTAATAGTGAAGAATACGGCGTAGGTTTCCGTAAAGGTTCTGACCTTGTTGCTGAATTCAATACATTCTTTGCTGCTGAAGTAGCAAATGGTAATGCACAGAAAGTTGCTGAAACTTATGGTGTTCAGGAAGCTCTTATTAAGTAATTTTTAAAAGTTTTAATAATGAAGAAGAGAGTGTTGTGGCACTCTCTTCTTTTGGCGTAATAAATTAGATAGGGTGTTATAATTGTCATTTATCGAACAATTTCCAATAGTATTTGATGCATTGAATGTTGGATTTATTCAAACCTTAAAATTGTTTATAATTACTTTGGTTGGAGCATTGCCACTTGGCCTTGTTATTGCTTTTGGCTCAATGTCAAAATTCAAGCCATTAAGTGCTCTTGTTAAAACATTGGTTTGGGTTATCAGAGGCACTCCTTTGATGCTTCAACTTTTAGTTATTTACTATTTACCGGGTCTTGTTTTTCACAATAATATCTGGGGTAGTGGTGAAGAAGGCCGCTTCATAGCATCAATTACAGCGTTCATTATAAACTACGCATGTTATTTCTCTGAAATATACAGAGGTGGTATTCAGGCTGTGCCTTATGGTCAGCAAGAGGCTGGTCAGGTGCTTGGACTGACTAAATCACAGATATTCTTTAAAATTACACTTTTGCAAATGGTAAAAAATGTGTTGCCACCAATGTCAAACGAAATTATCACGCTTGTTAAGGATACATCACTTGCAAGAATTATTGCTTTGCAAGAAATTATCTGGGCAGGTCAAGCATTTATGAAAGGTTCACAGGGTATTGCAGGTGAGATTTGGCCATTATTCTTTACAGGCTTGTATTATCTTGTATTCAGTGGAATTTTAACAATCGTTTTAGGCAAAATTGAGAAAAAGCTCAGTTATTTCAGAACTTAAGGAGGTAGTTGTATGTCTTGGCTTGAAGTTAAAAGTATTTATAAAAGCTTTGGAAAAACAGAAGTCCTTAAGGGTATTGATTTTTCACTTGAAAAAGGTGAAGTTGTAGCGCTCATCGGTTCATCAGGTAGCGGTAAAACAACTTTGCTCAGATGTTTGAATTTCCTTGAAACACCTGATAAAGGAACAATAAGTGTCAAAGACGAAGTTTTATATGATGGGGATGTTGAAACTAAAATTAGTGACGAACAAATTCGTCAGAATAGACTTCATTTTGGTCTTGTTTTTCAGAATTTTAACTTATTCCCACAATATACGGTTCTTAAAAATATTACATTAGCACCAACACTATTAAAAAAAGGTACTGAAGAAGAAATTAATACCAAAGCTTTAGAATTAATTAAAAGTGTTGGATTAGAGTCAAAAGTTGATTCATACCCTTGTGAATTGTCGGGTGGTCAACAACAACGAGTGGCAATTGCTCGTGCTTTGGCTCTTTCACCAGATGTTCTCTGCTTTGACGAGCCTACAAGTGCCCTTGACCCTGAACTTACAGGTGAAGTGCTTCGAGTAATTAAAGAACTTAAAAATGGCGAAAACACAATGGTTATTGTTACTCATGAAATGAACTTCGCAAAGAATGTTTCTGATAAAGTAATCTTTATGGCTGATGGCGTTATTGAAGAGATGGGCTCACCAGAGCAAATCTTTGATAATCCCAAAAGCCAAAGACTTAAGGAATTTTTATATTCATCATTAAATAAATGAGAAAATCCGTCTGAGGACGGATTTTTCTTGTATTAGTGACTTTTTTGTGATAAAATATTATTGGTGATAATTATGAAAAAACTTTTTTCTATATTTCTTGTAGCAGTGTTGATTGTATCAGCTTTCAGTATTGTTTGCTTTGCAGAAAATCCTGTTAAACTCAGTTTGAATAGTGAAACTGATACTGTTTATGCCGGTGACGAGTTCGTCGTTAAACTTATGATTAGCGATAACTCAAAAATGAGTGGCGCAGCAATTGATATCAATTATGATAAGACTAAACTTGAATATGTTTCAGGCTCTTTTGGTGGAATTCTAGATGATTCTGCTAATAAAAGCATTAAAAACATTAATGGCGATAAAGAAAAAGTAAGATTTACTTATCTTGCACCATCATCTTCTATAACTTCTCAGGGTGTTTTAGTAACACTACGCTTTAAAGCTCTTGAAGATGTATCAGGTAAAACTGAATTAACAGTTTCTGTTCCTAATCCAGGCGATTTTGTTGCACAAGATTTGACAAGATTGTCATATGCCGTTGAAAATACCAAAATTAATATTGTTGCTTCTTCAAATGAAACAGAATCAACATCTCAGTCAGAAACTGAAACACCGACTGTTGAATCTTCAACTCAAACTGAAACTTCAACCAATATTGCTGAAAATAATAGTGATGATGACGATGCAGATATGGGTAAAACAATTGTCGTTATGATTGTTGCAGGTGTTGCAATTCTCGTGGGTGTCACCTTGGTGATAATTAAAACTAAATCAAAAGAAGAAAAGAGTGAAGAATAATGAAAAATATTATTATTGAAGAATGTCCTTATTGTGGTTCAACAAATCTTACAAAAGGCTATCAAATCAATGATGGTATGGTTTATCGTGATAAAATAGCTTCTTTTGGTACTTTAATTGAGCATACAATTTGTAAAGAATGTGCTAGTATAGTATATAGTAAGGTAGAAAAACCAGAAATTCTTAAATAAATAAGTCTATCTGTTTAATCATCGCATATTATTAGATGGTGATTAAAATGGACGACAATAAAAAATACATAACAAACGAAGAAAAATTGAATATAATTGTTCATTTGATTATAAATGGTTATTTAACAAAAAATCAAATTAAAACAATAATAAAACGGGGTAGTTGATACCCCGTTTTTCTTTATTTAATTGGTTCAAAATCTTCTGCACCGTGTTTGCAAAGTGGACAAATAAAGTCTTCTGGTAACTCTTCACCCTCATATACATAGCCGCAGATTTTACAAACATAACCTTTTGTCTTTTTAGTTTCCGGCTTTGGCTTTATATGGTCAAAATAGTATTGATAAGTTGCAGACGGAACATCTGACAATGTTTCCGCTTCAGTAACATCTGAAATGAATAAAAGGTGAGTGCCACAATCAATAATATCTGTAACTGTGCAAGAAATATAAGCATTTGTACCCTCACAAATAAAATATGTTCCATTTTCAGTTCGGTAATGGTCATTATAACCTGTGAATTTATCAGTATCACGACCACTAGCAAAACCGAAACGCTTAATCATATCAAAGGTGGCTTCTTGTGAAAGAACTGAAACTGTGAAATTTTTAGTTCTTTCAATCATTCCACAAGTATAGTTGTTTTTATTGACTGCAATTGTAATTCTTTTGGGCGAGTCAGTTACTTGAGAAGCAGTGTTGATTATGCACGCATTATCCTTCCCGTTTTCATTTGCACTCAATACAAACAAACCATAACTTAATTTAAACATAGCTTCGTTTCTAATCATAAAATCATCTCCCTTATTACACAATTATTATAACACAAATTGTGTGGTATGTATACAATTTTTTATGTGTATCTTATTATATAAAACATTGACAAATTTCGACAAATGTGGTATCTTTGTTTTTGTAATTTAGTGCATTAAATTGCAAAAGGAGATGTAAAAAATGAAAAGAAAGACAAGCCTCAAACTTTTAGCAGTTTTGGCTATTTCTGTCGTGTTGGTAATGACAATGACAGTGTTTGCTTTCGCAGAGGGTGAAAGTGAAGAAGTTGAATATGTAAGTAACTTCTATTCAACAATTTTCTCTCTTCTTCCACCTGTGATTGCTATTGCATTGGCACTTATCACAAAAGAAGTTTATTCATCACTCTTTGTTGGTATTTTAGTTGGTGGTGGACTTTATGCGTTTGGTCCTAACGGATTTAGCATTGAAACAATGTTCAACACAATTATGACTGACGGCTTTATCGGTAAGCTTGCTGATACTTGGAATATGGGTATTATCATTTTCCTTGTTGTTCTTGGTATCATTGTTGTTCTTATGAACAAAGCAGGTGGTAGCCGTGCTTATGGTGAATGGGCAAAGAAAAAGATTAAGTCAAGAAAAGGTGCAATGCTTGCAACATTTGGTCTTGGCGCTTTAATTTTCGTTGATGACTATTTCAACTGTCTCACAGTTGGTAGCGTTATGCGCCCTGTAACAGACTCACACAAGATTTCTCGTGCAAAGCTTTCTTATATAATTGATGCAACAGCAGCGCCAATCTGTATTATTGCTCCAATTTCTTCTTGGGCAGCAGCAGTTAGTGGTGTTGTTGAAGGTACAGATGGTCTTGAACTCTTTATTAAGACAATCCCATATAACCTTTATGCTTTGCTTACAATCGTAATGGTTGTTATGATTTCTGCTCTTAACATTGACTTTGGTCCAATGAAGAAACATGAAATCAATGCTATGAATGGTGACCTTTACACAACAGATGCAAGACCTTATGCAAATGTTGATGAAACTCCTGTTACAACAAAAGGTAAGGTAATTGACCTCGTTCTTCCTGTTGTAATTCTTATTGCTCTTTGCGTTGTAGGTATGGTTTATACTGGCGGTTTCTTTGCAGGTGAAAGCTTTATTAATGCATTTGCAAACTGTGATGCAGCTTATGGTCTTGCGCTCGGTTCAATTATTGCACTTGTAGTTAATATCGTTTACTTTATGGTAAGACGCGTTCTTTCATTTAAAGATTGTATGGAAGCTATTCCTGATGGTTTCAAAGCAATGGTTCCAGCAATTCTTATTCTTACATTTGCATGGACACTCAGTGCTATGACAAACAACCTTGGTGCGGATGTATTCGTTGAAGGTCTTGTTGATGCTACAGCAGGCAAACTTACATACTTCTTACCAGCTATTCTTTTCCTTGTTGCAGTTGGACTTGCATTCGCAACAGGTACATCATGGGGTACATTTGGTATTCTTATTCCAATTATCGTTCCTCTTTTCGCAGCAACAGATACAATGCTTGTTGTTTGTATCGCAGCTTGCCTTGCAGGTGCTGTTTGTGGTGACCATTGCTCACCAATTTCAGATACAACAATTATGGCTTCAACAGGTGGACAGTGTGACCACGTTAACCACGTTTCAACACAGTTACCTTATGCAATGACAGTTGCGGCAGTTTCATTTGTAGGTTACTTACTTGCAGGCTTTGTTCCAAACGCTGTAATTGTTCTTCCTGTTTCAATTGCTCTTCTTGTAGCAGCGCTTCTTGTTATCAAAGCAGTTACAAAGAAAAAGGCATAATTTAAACTTAAAATTAAAATCACCTTATCAATTTGATAAGGTGATTTTTTTATGCGTTAATATGAAAATGTATAAGAATATTTTTCTGTGAAATCAAATTCAGCTCTAACACTTTCGTCTTTTTCGTAGAATGTGCAATCGCTTAAACCATCAATAGTGTATTGCATTTTTGCTATGTAGCCATTATTATCAATAATAAACATTACAGAACAAGGGGAGTAGTAAGTCTTAAAATCACCAACTGTAGCAACATTATCAAACTTGAAACCATTTGCTATTGTATTAATCGAAGCAGTTGGTTTTGCCTTGCTGGTTTCTGTAGCTTTGAGATTGAAGACGATTACATGTCCACCACTACCTTTAGTAACAGAGTAGGTGTCCACATCATTTTCTTCAAGACTTGGAGAATTGCTTTGCGGTGGAATAAACGCATCTAATTTAGTTCCATCTTCTGCAACACCATTCGAAAAAGATTTAATCAATTGTCGGGTACCATTTGCTTGGTCGAGAATCTGATTAACTTTTGATTTTGTAATTTCATTGGCGCTGTTAATCTTTGTATCAGATTCAAAATCTGTCATATCAATATTGATATCTTGGATAACTGTAACTGTTGTATCCGCTTTATAATTCTTTGTTTTATTCAGTGCGTTAACAACGGCGTTTATAGCGTCTTTTAAAGGCATCATAGATTCAGCAGTATCCGTTGTCTCTGGAATGTCAGAATTGTCTATAAATCCTGTTTTGTCGTCTTTAAAGAGATAATCAAACTCAAAGTCAGAGTTGATTGTGTATTTGCTTTCAAATTTCGTAATTTCAGTATTAAAATTCTTGTTTATATTCTTTTCAGTAAATAAGGTACTGTAAATCGCTATTTGATTTGCACGAACTGATTTTAAGGTATCAGTAAGGCTTAATATTACTGATAATGCGTCATAAACACTATTTATTGACGAAGCAACAACGCTTGAATTGTTAGTTGCAAACCCATTGCAAAGTGAATGTAAAGCTTTTAATAATTTATCGTGAGCAGTTCTAAAATCATCAATCTGATATTCTTGTGGGTCAAACTGACTATAATCAAATTCTTTTGCTTTACTATAAATACTTTCGAATTTGGAATAATCGCCATTAGTGTTATACTCATTGAGATGGGTATGTAATCTGCTTATATATCCGTTATCATTCACATTGCTCATTAAAGAATAAAGTTCACTAAATCTCATAAAATTATTTGATTCAGCAAAGTACCTTATATAAGCAAAACTAGTGTAGTTTTCACTTTGTGAAGAAATATCGAGTAAAGATGCAATGTTCCATAGTTTTCTGCAAGTTTCTGTGAAACTACTGTTGTATTTTGTAAGAGTATAAGGTTTTGTTAAATCGACTTTTTCTTTTTCTGTTAACGAATTAAACTCAGTAATTAAAAGTTGTTCAATATTACTTTTGATTTCCGAGAAGTTTTTATTATCAAGATTTGAAAGATATTGATAACATTCATTATACTGCTTCTGTGCTAGAAATTTTTTAACTTCATCTAAATTTTTTTCATTTGATTTCACACAAGAAGTGAATAGAAAAGTAAGACCAAGAATTAAAGACAATATTTTATTAAATCTTTTCATTTTATCACCAATAAGACAAAAAAGTATTATATTAAATTTACCATAAACAACTGAAAGTGTCAAATAAAAACGGTATGACCGAAATCATACCGTTAATTTTTATTTCTTCTGTGGACCGTTAAATCCGTTTGTCTCTTGGAAATTAGCAATTTTATCAATAACGCTGAGAACAACATCAAATCCTTGGCCAACAGTTTCCATTTCAAAGCGTTCTGCTTTATCGTGGAATGTGTGATAATACCAAGTAAGCATTGGGTTTTGTGCTGCGAAAGTAACTGATTTAATGCCACCACGAGTCATTGGTGTGCTGTCGCAACCACCAACAGGGTTGTGAATGCAACCATTTGTCTTGCTTTCGATACCCATTTCTGCGAATGTATCTTTGAACATTTTTTCAAGGTCTGTGTCAAAACGGCAACCCTGCCAATCATCTTTAATAACAACTTCAAAATATTCTTTGTCAGCAACAGAGTCAATGTTGATGTTCCAAGCATTCTTTGTTAAGTCATCATTTCTGTGTTTATGTACAAATGCCATTGAACCACGAAGACCAGCTTCTTCTGCACCACAGTTGCAATCAACAATACGGCAGTTTTTAGGCATCTTATCAGGATTTTCTTTGAAGTATTTAATAACTGCATAGCTCAATGCACAACCTGTTGCGTTGTCCATAGCACCTTTTGAAGCAGTTTCTTCGTCAGAGTCATTCCACATAGCTACGAAAGCACTACCAAGTGCAGTAATTACAGGGATAAAGTTCAATAAAGCAACGAAAATTTTCATTGATTCTGACATTGCAGTTTTATTAGCCCATTCAGCGCCAAATATAAGACCTGCATAGATTACAGCCATAGCAATAGAAATTCCAACATTAAGGAATACGCAAACTGCACCGAAACCTACTTTACCATAAGTTGTGATAAGACCATAAATTGGGTTTTCAGGATATTTAGATGCATTTTCTGAATGTTTCCAGTTCCAACTTGTGTCTGTGTGGCCTGAGAGAATGATTGTGTAATCATATTTTCCATCTTCAGGAACTAATTCACCATAAACATTCTGTGAAATCTTCTGTTTGAAGAACATATCAAACCAAGGTTTGTAAAGGAAGCAACTTGCAACAAGCCAAATAACCATCGCAATTCCGATAAATGCCATTGCAAACCAAACATGGTAATTATCAAGCGCAAAATATGTAAGTGCACTTAAGATGATACCAACCCAACCAGCATAGGGGAGTCCACCAATACCTGAGCGTGGTGCTACACCAAACTCTTCTTTCTTTGCCTTAATGCCAATATCTTCAAGCTTTTTGCCCATATAATCAGCATATTTTCTTTCGCCTTCAGAACCTGGAAGACGTGAACCCATGTTTTCAGCGTCTTTAACTATATCCCAAGCTTCTTGGACATACTTTCTTGATTCCTCTTTCATTGTAAAACCTCCATATTAGAAATAAATACTATATTATGATATTGCATTTTTACTTAAAAATCAAGGGAAAAACAATATAATTTTAAAATATTAAGATTTATTAGCTTTTTATATAAAAAAGGAGTCGACAAGATGTCAACTCCTAAAATTGCTTTTATTTATTGCCTTTCTTTTCATATCCAAAGGTTGAAGCAAAAAGGTCAATTTTGAATGCTTTGATTACTGAACTGAAAAGTCTAGAACCTTGCACAGGCATAAGACGATTGAATCTTCCCATTGCATTGCCGTCAAATCCAACAACGATATATGACTTTTTCTTGAGAATACCCTTAAGTATTTTGTTTACTGCTACATGGCAAGGTGTTGAAACCATATTAATAAGGTCCATACCGTTAGTTTCACCTTGATTTCTGAAAATATCTGTTTTAGTAAATCCAGGGCAAACAAGACCTATGTAAGCTTCGCCTCTGAGTTCTTCTCTCATAGCTTCAGTTAAACCTTTAACTGCTGCCTTACTTGCAGAATACATTGATGTTCCGCCGAGTGCCATAAGCGCTGCAGATGATGCAACATTTATAATTGCAGGAGTTTTGCTCTTGAGAAGAAGAGGGAGCATAATTTTTGAAGAATATGCAGCTGAATAGAAGTCAATATTAATTGATTCATCAATTTCTTCTTTTGAATAGTTCATAAGTCTGTCAAAACGAGGAAGAACACCAGCATTGTTGATAAGAACATCAGGGGCAATATTGTTTTCAACAAGCCAATCATGAAAACTTTGCCAATTATCATAACTTGAAACATCAAAAAGCTTATAAGAAAATAACTTTGCATAATCGCCAAGTTCTTCAACGAAGTTAAGCATTTTCTTTTCACTTCTAGCAACACCAATTACTTTACAGTTATGCTCTTTCATAAGTCTCTCAGCAAGCATTTTGCCAATACCACTTGATGCACCTGTGATGATTACAGTTTTGTTATCAATCCACTTTGACATTTACCACACCTCAAAAATAAAAATTATGTAAAAATTATATCACAAATATTTACTGTTTTCAACAGTGTGTGAAAGAAAAATACAGCTATAACCAAAAGATTAAAATTCAAGATTAATGAAAAAATAGTTCGTTGGGTTGAAAAACAAAAGGTTTAATGGTAGAATGCATTGAAAGTAAAATATTTATATATGAGGGTGCTACTGATGAATTATTATGAACTGTTAGAAATTCGTGAAGATGCTTCGGATGAAGTAATAAAAATGGCATATAAGGCTCTTTTAAAAAAATATCATCCCGACGTATTTGATGGTGATAAAGCTTTTGCTGAAGAAAAAACAAAAAAAATAAATGAAGCTTATGAAGTTTTGTCTGACCCAGTTAAACGACAGGAATACGATTTGCTTTTAAAACAGCAGCGTAATTCTCAAAACCAAAATGAAAAAAAAGATTCTAATGCAAAAACTATGCCCACTAAAAAAGCATCTAAAACCCACAAATTACATAGATACTGTATATTATTCATAATCGTTGTAGTTACACTCATTTTAGCTGTTCTAAATGTGAAACCAGAATACAAATATAATAAGGCTTGTGAGAATTTGGATAATGGACTACATAACATAGCAATAGAGCAGTTTGAAGAATTAGATGGCTATAAAGATAGTGAAAATAAAATAAATGAGGCAAAGTATAGGTACGTATTAACAAACAGGAATAACAAAGACGCAACTACTTTTATTTATTTAAAAGACTTAAAAGAGCAAGACTATAAAGATAGTTCGAATATTTATGAGGAAATTTATGATTGGAAAATAAAGGTTGTTGCGGTAAATTCAAGTGAAGATGACGAAACAACAACTAAAGAATCTATAAGTAAGTATGAATCTGTTTATTTCCATTTAAAATTAACTGGTGGAACACCAGATAGTTCGGTTCGCGTAACTGTAAAGTCAATATTACCCAATGGAAACTTTGAAGAATACACTTTTGATGAAGAGTGGGTTGATAATGATACGGGCTGGTACGGTTGGTATGAAAGTGTTTATCAATATCCACAATATGGAACAACTGGAACACTTCAATGTAAATTTTATGATGATAGTAACAACTTGATTGGAGTTGGGTCTATACGAATTACAGATTAATATACAGAGAAAAAGCACCTTTACAGGTGCTTCTTTTGTTTTGACTGACAGGACTTGACCGTCTGCTGCGGCTACGCCTTGCATACTGACCGCTTGGCGACCCAAATTCTTATGAATTTCGGTACCCGCCAACCGCTTTGTGCTAAAAACAATTCGCCGAATTGTTTTCTTAACGCACAAACCTTCACAGGTTCAAGTGCTTATTTCACACAAAAAAATTGAGAACCCGCAAAAGCGAATTCTCAATTTTTGGTCGGAGTGACAGGACTTGAACCTGCGGCCTCTTGACCCCCAGTCAAGCGCGCTCCCAGCTGCGCCACACCCCGTTATTATCAACGCAAGATATGATAACATAATCAAAAATAATTTGCAAGTATTTTTAATATAATTATCTTTACCTTTGCCTTTTTAAGATATGTGTGTTAAAATGAAGAAAAAGGAGTGGTTTTATGAAAAAATCATCAAAGATTTTGTTATCAGTTATTGCTGTGATTTTAGTATTGGGCATTGCATTTTCAGTTTCTTTTTATTGGTATTATCCGCACTATAAAGAAATGAAAAAAGAAGTTGCAATACAAGATATTTACCGTGAAAACGAACTCAGAGTAATGAGTTGTAATGTTCGCTGTATTTCTCCAACCGATTTAGGTAAGAAGAGTTGGTTTTATCGCGCAGACCTTATAATGCAAGGTATTCAAAAAGAACAACCAAGTGTTATCGGTTTTCAAGAAGTCACTAAATGGCACTATTCATATCTTTGCGATACATTGGGAATGTATGATTCAGTAATTACTTATCGTGATGATGCATTCAATTCAGAGGGATGTCCAATTTTCTATCGTTCAGATATTTACACTCTTATCGATAAAGGTTCATTCTGGTTATCAGAAACACCCGATGTAATGAGTAAGTCATGGGGTGCACAGTTCAACAGAGTTTGTAGTTATGTTATTCTCAAAGATAATGCCACAGGGACAGAGTTTGTTGTGTTCAACACACATTTAAGCCATGTCAGTGATGAAGCTCGTATAAACGGAATACAAGTGGTTCTCGACAAGATTAAAGAGTTTGGCTCATTGCCAGCAGTGCTTATGGGTGACCTTAATGCTGAAGAAGATTCAGAAACATACAAGAGTTCAACAGTAAACTTCCTTGACACTAAATATCAGACAGAAAACACAATGACAAGTTGTACATATCAAGCTTGGGGTGAACAACTTGATAAGAACTGCATTGACTATATTTTGGTTTCAAAAACAGGCTTTAAGACTAATTCATATAAAGTCGTAACAGATACTTATGACGGCGTTTATTCAAGCGACCATTTCCCACTTGTCACAAGTCTCTCATTTGAATAAGAACATAAGGGATACCTGAATGGTATCCCTTAATTTTTTTATCCTAACATAACATCTAATAGCATCATAGTGGTAAACCCTAAAACAATACCCATCGTTGCAAAATACGGCTGTGTTTTTTGATTTTTTTGACACTCAGGAATTAATTCATGTACAGCTACTAAAATCATAGCGCCAGCAGCAAATGAAAGGGCATAGGGGAGAATAGTTTCAATATATACAGTCAATAAAGCTCCAATTACACCAGCAATTGGCTCGACCATACCTGATGCCTGACCAAGCAAGAAACTCTTTTTTCTTGAATAACCTTCTCGCCTTAATGGTACTGAAACCGCTGCGCCCTCAGGGAAATTCTGCAATCCAATACCAACTGCTACTGATATTGCGCATAATAGATTTTCATTTGAAAAGTTGTTTTGAAGAGCACCAAAAGCAACACCAACAGCTAATCCTTCAGGTATATTGTGCAAAGTTATTGAAAGAACCAACATAATTATTCTTTGAATTTTTTCATTAGGTTGAGATTTTTGGCTTTTAGCTTTGGTTCTTGCAATGCTAACAAATTTATCAGAAATCCACATAAATGTTGCACCAAAGAGAAAGCCAAATGACACGACAATATATGCAGGTGTGTTCAATATAGACTCTGCTCGTTCAATAGCTGGTTGCAATAATGACCAGAAACTTGCGGCAATCATAACACCTGATGCAAACCCAAGCATAATATTAAGTAACTTTTTGTTGGGTGATTTAAACAGAACTACTGTAGCAGCACCCAATGCTGTTACAAACCAAGTTCCAAGCGTTGCTATTAGTGCCATAATGACAAAGCTATTCATATAGCACCTCCTGTATTCATTATATTTTTTGAATAATAAAAGGTGCATATATTTCTAACATAGCGTTGACAACAGAACAAATGTTCGATATAATATCATCAATAAACGGAGTGATATTTTTGGACAGAATAATTCTTCATTGTGATTTAAATAATTTCTATGCATCTGTTGAATGTGTAAAAAATCCAACTTTGCAGGGCAAACCTGTAGCTGTTTGTGGTAATCAAGATGACCGTCATGGTATTGTGTTGGCAAAATCACAGATAGCAAAAATATATGGTGTAAAAACCGGAGACACAATTTTAGAAGCTCGAAAGAAATGTTCTGGTTTAATTGTGGTTAATACAGATTTTGATGCTTATTATCATTATTCGCAGATAGTCAAGAAAATTTATGCTCGTTATACCGATTTGATTGAACCCTTTGGAATGGATGAATGTTGGCTTGATGTGACAGGTAGCACAACTTTGTTTGGTGATGGTGAGCAAATTGCAAACACAATAAGAGAACAGATAAAAAAAGAGACGGGACTTACCATATCTGTTGGTGTTTCATTTAATAAAATCTTTGCTAAACTTGGCAGTGATATGAAAAAGCCGGATGCTACAACAATCATTTCTCGTGAGAATTTCAAAGAAAAAATATGGGGACTTTCAGCATCGGAATTGTTATTTGTTGGCCGTCGCACAACAAAAACACTAGAAAAATACGGAATATATACAATAGGCGATATAGCGAGGATGTACCCGTCTTTTCTCAAAAAGATTTTAGGCAAAAACGGCATTGATTTGTGGCTTTATGCTAACGGAAAAGACATCTCGTCTGTGGCTCATATAGAGTCAAAGATAATAATGAAAAGCGTAAGTAGGGGAATAACTTGTGTTGATAGTCTTGTAAGTGTTGAAGAAACTCAAAGGGTTATTGCAGAATTATGTGTCAATATTTCAAAGGGATTAAGATGTGAACAATTACTTGCTACTGGTGTGCAGTTGGCTATCAAAGATGATAATCTCAATACCCATCAGTATTCGTCTTTGCTACAATTTCCGACTCACAATGCAAAAGAGATTTTCAACGCATCTTGCGAGCTAATCAAAAACCATAAATGGAACAGAAAAATCAGGTCGTTGTCAGTTAGAACATATAATCTAATCTCAGAAAATTCAATTCAACAATTAACCCTAGATTATGACTTTGAAGAACATGAAAGGATAGAAACCGAAGATAGCACAATGATGCAAATAAAAGGAGAATATGGCAAAAACACAATATTCAACGGATGTCGTCTTTTGGGTACAAAAATACCGGCTGGCAAAAGTGAATATTCAACCTTGCCGCCGGCAAATTTACGCTAATTCTAACCAGAGTGTTTCAAGTTCTTCTAATTTTTCTTCTTTTTCCTTGATGTTATTAAGAATTTCAGAGAGTTTTTGATAATCACTTGAAACATCAGGGTCTTCGCATCGTGATTTTAAAGACGCTATCTCATTTTGCAGAGTTTCGAGTTCTTTTTCAATATTCATAAGTTTTGCGCGTCTTTTACGGTCTTCTGCTTTGTTTTTACGAGACTCATTATATGAAGAATTGTTCGATGATTTCTCTTTATGAGTTTCGTTAGTTACAATATCGCTTGAGTGCTCTTTGTAATAATCATAATTACCATTATACACGGTAATGCCATTACTTGACATTTCAATAATTTTTGTTGGTACAGAGTTCAATAAATATCTGTCGTGAGAAACCATAATTATTGTGCCTGCATATTCTTTTAAAGCCTTGTCTAAAGCCTCTTTTGCTTTGTAGTCAAGGTGATTAGTAGGCTCGTCCAAAACAAGCACATTTGAGCGTTCAAAGACAATAATGCACAATGCCACTTTCGCTCTGTTAGCACCGCTCATTTCACAAATACGCTTGAACACATCTTCATCCTCAATAAGAAATCGAGCAAGCATACTGCGAATTTCATATTCAGTTTTTGTTGGGAATTTTCGATACACAGTTTCTAAAACTGTCATATTAAGGTCCAAAGATGATAACTCTTGGTCAAAATAAGAAACTTTAACATTGCCACCCCAACGAGCAACACCTTCACAAGGTAACTTTTTAAGAATTGCTTTTAGAAATGAAGATTTACCGACACCATTCTTGCCAACAAAAGCAATTTTTTCATCACGAGAAACCAATAAATCAAAATTTTCAAATAAGGTTCGTTTGCTTTCACCTTTACCAACAGAAACTTTAAGTCCCTTACATTCAAGAATAGTTTTATGTGGCTCAATGTCAAAAGGGAACAAAATATGCAAATCTTTAACCTGTGGATTAGGCTTAGCCTGAAGTTCCATCTTTTCAAGTGCTTTTACACGAGAACCAACACTATTGATACTGCTTGATTTTGCAAGATTACGACGAACATAATCTCTTAAATCTTCAATTTCCCTTTGTTGTTTTTCATATTCTTTTGTGAGCGTTTTAATACGATCTTCTTTTTGTGTTAAAAAAGAAGAATAGCCACCTTTATATCGCACTAATTCACCATTTTCAATTTCACAAATATCAGATGCAACTGCATTTAAAAAATATCTGTCGTGGGATACAATAATAACAGCACCTTTATAGTTTTTAAGATATTCTTCTAACCAGTTAAGCATAGAAAAATCAAGGTGATTAGTAGGCTCGTCGAGAATAAGCAAATTTGGGTTTTCAACAAGAATTTTTGCAAGAGCAAATCGTGTTTTTTCGCCACCCGAAAGAACAGATGCCGGTGTGTTCATATCAAAGTTCCCAAAACCCATACCATTTAGAATAGTATTTATTCTGACTTCTGCATTGTGACCATCTGCAGCGTTATAAATATTTGTGTGTTTTTCATACTCGGCAGATAAAACTTCGTATTCTTCTCCACTAACAGTTGCCATTTTTGAAGCGATTTCTTCGATTTTCTTTCTTGTTTCAAATACGAGTTTTAGTGAATCTTCAATTTCTTCTTTTAATGTATTAGATGTGTTCAAAGCTTCGTTTTGCTTTAAATATCCAATTCTTAAATCATTTTTTAGTGATAAAGTGCCTTCATCATAGTCAATAGCACCTGAAATAATATTTAAAAGAGTACTTTTGCCCACACCGTTAATACCCAAAAGACCAATACGGTCTTTATCATTAACAGAGAGAGTAATGTTATTTAATATGCTTTTGTCAAGAAAACTTTTTGAAATGTTATTAAGTGAAACAAGCATAATATATTCCTTTAAAATTAGTTTTGAGTAAGATTATGTATATTTTTCTTCCACATTCCTGTGAAGAAGAAAACCGAAGAAATTATCGTTGCTAAAAGCCAACCAACAGGCCACGAGTACCAAATGCCAAGTTCATTGAATATGGGCGAAAGTGCAAATGAAAGTGCCACTCTCAATAATAAATCAGAGAATGTTGAAACCATAAACATTTTCATTTTACCACATCCACGAAGTACGCCATCAATAATCAATTTGATTGCAATGAACAGATAAAAAGGTGATACAATTTTCAAGAAATTGGTTCCCACATTGATTATTTCAATATCATTTGATGTTACAAAAATCTGTATCATATTTTGTGGGAAGAAAAAGAATAAAATAAATAAAGGTAAGGTTATAGCGTAAGACATAATATAAAGATGTTTTACGCCTTTTTTTATTCTATCAATTTTGTTTGCACCAACATTTTGTGCTGTAAAACTTGACATACTGTTGCCAAGTGCACAAAGAGTTGTTATTGTGAAAGTATTCAACTTTCCTGCTGCCGAAAAACCTGCAACAACAACTGAACCAAATTTGTTAACAAGACCTTGAATAAAAATATTACCAACAGATACAAAACTCTGTTGTAAAATACTTGGAATTGCAACAAACAATATCTTTTTTAACATTTCAAAAGAGTATAGTTTGAATTTGTAAGTTTCAATTTTTTTAAGGCGTGTTAACAAAACGTAAATAGATAGAATTGATGAAATACCTTGTGCAATAAATGTTGCCCAAGCAACACCTAAAACACCCAAAGATGTATATTTTACTAAAACGTAATCAAGAACAACATTGAATACAGAAGAGAAAATCAAGAAATATAATGGGGTTTTAGAGTCGCCTAAAGCTGTAAAGATTCCTGTGCAAATGTTGTATAAAAAAAGAAAAACTAATCCAGCAGTATAAATATTGAGGTATGAAGCAGAGTCGATAAAGAGATTGTCAGGGGTGTTAAGCGATAAAAGTATAGGCTTTGCTAAAATAAGACCACCTATTGTAAGAATAACACTTAAACCAACAGCAGATAAAAGTGATGTGCTGATACAAGTTTTTGTTTTTTCATAGTTTTTACTACCAAAAAACTGTGATATAACAACACAACAACCAATGTTAGAGCCATTGGCAATAGCCATATATATCATTGTAATTGTATATGAAATACCAATTGATGCAAGTGCGTCACCACCGAGAAACTTACCTGCGATAATGCTGTCAGCAATATTATACAACTGCTGAAAACATACGCTTATAAGCATTGGAATAGTGAATTTAATTAGTATTTTTGCAGGATTACCTTGAGTCAAATCTCTGACCATAATACCACCTAAAAATAAGGGACTGACATTCAGTCCCTTAAAAATTTATATTGTTTTGAGAATACTTCTTGCTACGCTGATACCATTTGATGATGCTTGCATAAGTCCACGAGTAACTGATGCACCGTCACCAATAGCATGAAGACCTTTTACACTTGTTTCAAAGTTTGTATCAACAACAACTTTGTTAGAATAGAATTTAACTTCAACACCATAAAGAAGTGTTTCGTCACTTGCAATACCAGGTGTAACTTTATCAAGTGCTTCAAGCATTTCAGCAATATCCACCATAATACGGTGTGGGAATACAAGTGATAAATCACCAGGTACAGCGTCTTTAAGAGTTGGAATAAGATTATTTCGGCAAAGTCTTTCTGCAGTTGTTCTTCTTCCACGCTTGAAGTCGCCATAAGTCTGCACAAGAATTTTACCATCACAAAGCATATTGCTAAGCTGTGCAATATGTTTACCATATTCAATAGGTGACTTGAATGGCTTTGTAAAATTCTTTGAAACTAAAAGTGCAAAGTTTGTATTATTTGTTTTATACTCAGCAGATTTATATGCGTGACCATTAACAACAGCAAGACCGTTATCATAATATTCTGTTGCTACTTCGCCAGAAGGGTTAGAACAGAAAGTTCGAACTTTATCGTCAAAAGTAGGTGAGTAGTAAACAAGTTTTGCTTCGTAAAGGTTTTCGTTCAAGAATTTCATAACCTCGTCACGAACTTCAACGCGAACGCCTACATCTACAGTACCTACCTGTGTTTCAATATCATGGTCTTTACATATATGGCTAAGCCATTCAGCGCCTTCGCGACCAACAGCAGCCACAATTTTGTCTGAATAATATGTGTTGCCACCTGCAACGACACCTTTAACTTGATTATCTTCAATAATAATGTCATCAACCATTGTATTAAAGATTATATTGCAACCATTATCTTCAAGATGCTTTTGAAGTCTGCCATAAATCTTGTAACCCTCTTCTGTACCTAGATGACGAATAGGGCATTCAATAAGTTTAAGGTTAGCATTAATTGCTTTTCTTCTGATTTCTTCAATTTCAGCTCTCTTATCAACACCATAAACATTAGTATCAGCACCGAAATTCAAATAGACATCATCAGCTTCTTTAAGAAGTCCCATTGTTTCTTCATAACCAAGAATTTCTGGCAGATGACCACCAACATCAGGTGAAAGTGAGAGCTTACCGTCAGAAAAAGCACCTGCGCCTGCAAAACCTGTTGTGATTGAACAAGGCTTGCAACCAACACACTTTTTAGTTGTTCTTTTTGGACACATTCTCTTTTCAATAGAGCGTCCTTTTTCAATCATAAGAACATTAATATCGGGTTTTTCTTTTAAAAGTTCATAAGCACAGAAAATGCCTGAAGGGCCTGCACCTATAATAATCACATCATAATTAAAATCCATTTAAATCACCAAATTATCTTTCCTCGCGGAAATAGTTAAGTCCAAGGTTTGCTGGTGGTTGATTCTTTTTCTTGTTACGCATGCTTGTGAAGAGAAGAACGATAATTGTAACCACATAAGGAAGTGTCTTAATAAGTTCAGTGTCTTCAAAAGATACGTTTTTAATGTAACTACCTGCAATATAAAGTCCACCGAAAATGAGTGAACCAATAATTGCAAGATTTGGTTTCCAAACTGTGAAAATAACAAGAGCTATAGCAAGCCAACCAATAGCATCAATACAATATTCCCAGTTACCATTAAGGTAGTCCATAATAAACGAAAGACCACCAAGACCAGAAATACCACAACCGATACATGTTGCAACATAACGATAAGCAGAAACATTGATACCAGCAGCGTCAGCAGTGGCAGGGTTTTCACCGACAGCACGCAAGTGAAGTCCTACACGAGTTTTGTTGAGTACAAAAGATGTGCCCAATGCAATAAAGATTGCAAGATAGATGAATATACCATGTGACAGGAATAATTCACCAAACCAACCAAGGTCATCAGCAAAAGGGAGACATGCAGTAAAATATTTGCTACCTTTACTATAAATGATGCCTGTTTGGGCAATCATATAGTCTGAAACACCAACACCGAATGTGGTGAGAGCAAGACCAGTAACATTTTGATTAACACGAAGTGTAACGGTTAAGAAGCAGAAGATTAAGCCCATTAAAGCACCACCGATAAGTGTTGCGATAATTGGAATAACAACTGCAAGAACAGGATTGATATTACGACCAACAGCTGTGAAATATAAATATTCAGCAAAGCAACCACATGATGCACCCACGCACATAACACCAGGAGTACCAAGGTTTAAGTGACCTGATTTTTCAGTAATTGTTTCGCCTGTTGAACCTAAAAGGAAAGTCATACCAAGACGAATGGCACTAACGAGAAAGGCTAACATTATTCATTCTCCTTTCTGTGTTTTGTAAAGATGATTTTGTATTGAAGAAAAAATTCACAACCAATGATGAAGAAAAGAATGATTCCTGTGATAATGTCTGAAATTGCGCTTGGAATTCTAAAATCTGTTGAAACCTGTTGTGCTCCCTTGTCAAGAAAAACAATAAGGAATGTTGTAACAATCATAATAAAAGGATTGAATTTAGCGAGCCATGATACCATAATTGCAGTAAATCCACGACCGCCGGCAGTTGTTGTGCTGATTGTGTGGTTTGTTCCACCAACAAGCAATAAGCCTGCAATACCACAGATAGCGCCTGATACAACAAGTGTTCTCATAATAACTTTCTTTACATTGATACCAATGTATTTTGCAGTGTTTTCACTTTCGCCAACAACAGAGATTTCATAACCCTGTTTGCTATATTTAAGATAAACATAAACAACTACTGTAAGAATGACAACAATAATAATATTCAAAAGATATGGCATATTACCAATAACTGGTAATCCATATTCGGGCATTGGTGAGAGAACACCTGAGCCACTCTTGACAAATCTCTTAAGAAAATATGCAACAAGCTGAATTGCAACATAGTTCATCATAAGAGTAAAAAGAGTTTCATTTGTATTCCAGATAGCTTTTGCAATTGCTGGAAGCAAAGCCCAAACAATGCCAGCAAGAATACTTGCACCAATCATAACAAGTAAGAGCAATGGGGTTGACATTTTACCACCAAGGAACATCATTACCATAACGGTTGCAAGACCACCAACAAGTACTTGACCTTCAGCACCGCAGTTCCAGAATTTCATTTTGAAAGCAGGTGTAACAGCCAAAGATATGCAAAGGAGAATTGCGATTTCCTGTGCTAAATTCCAAATTCTTGTGACTGAACCAAAAGCACCTGAAATCATTGAACCATAAACTTCTAAAGGATTTTTTTGCGTAAGAAGTGTAATAACAACGGCTGACAAAAGAAGTGCAAGAATAATAGCTATTGCACGAACTCCAAGTCCGCAATACCAAGGTAATGGAGCTCTTTTAGCTATATGAAAAAGGGGAGTTTTTGCAGTTTTTTCAGTTTTGCTCATCATTTTACCTCCTTTTGTTCATCTTCTTCAACAGAAGTAGATTTTGTCATTAAAAGACCAATTTCTTCTTTTTTTGCGCTTCTGCCATCAACAACACCAGTTATTTTACCAGAGTTAATAACAAGAATTCTGTCACAAAGTTCAACAAGCACGTCAAGGTCTTCACCAACAAAGATTACGGCAACGCCACTTTCTTTTTGTTTGTTAAGAAGATTATAAATCATATATGAAGAGTTAATGTCAAGGCCACGAACAGGGTATGCTGCCATCAAAACGGATGGTGTTGATGCTATTTCACGACCAACAAGAACTTTTTGAACATTACCACCTGAAAGTTGTCTGACAGGTGTTGTAGCACTTGGTGTAACAACTTCAAGTTCTTCAATGATTCTGTTTGCAAGAGATTTTGGCTCGCTTCTTTCAAGAAAGGCAGTTTTGCCTTTACGATAACTACGCAGCATCATGTTGTCAATGATGTCCATATTACCAACAAGGCCCATACCAAGTCTGTCTTCAGGAACAAATGAAAGACGAACACCAAGATTTCTGATTTCAACAGGGGACTTATCACGAAGATTTTCTTGCTTGTCATTTTCAGGGTTTATATAAGTGATTTCGCCACTTTCAAGATGATGAAGACCTGCGATTGACTCTAAAAGTTCACGCTGGCCTGAACCTGCAATACCTGCAATGCCGAGAATTTCACCTGACTTTGCAGTAAATGAAACATTATCAAGAATTTTAATTCCGTCGTCGTTAACGCTATTGAGTCTTGAAACAATGAGGCGTGGAACAGAATTTTCAGGTTCACTTCTATGAATATTAAGGTCAACTTTCTTGCCAATCATCATTTCAGTGAGCTCACTTTCACTTGTTTCAGCAGTATTTACTGTACCGATATGTTCACCCTTACGAAGAACAGCAACTCTGTCAGAAATTGAAAGAACTTCATGCATCTTATGTGTGATAATAATGATTGATTTGCCGTCATCACGCATGCGGCGAAGAACATCGAATAGTTTTTCAGTCTCTTGTGGTGTAAGAACTGCAGTTGGTTCGTCAAGAATAAGAATATCTGCACCACGATAAAGAACTTTGAGAATTTCAACAGTCTGCTTTTCTGAAACTGACATATCGTGAACTTTCTTTTCTGGATTCATAATGAAACCATAACGATTTGTAATTTCAGCAACCTTTTCATTGATTTTCTTCATGTTAAATTTGTTGCCATCTTTAATGCCCAATGCTATGTTTTCACCAGCAGAGAATACATCAACTAACTTAAAGTGCTGATGAATCATACCAATTTTGTGAGTAAAAGCATCTTTTGGTGAACGGATAACAGCTTCTTTGCCATTAACATATATCTGACCTTCATCAGGGAAATATATACCGGCTAGCATATTCATAAGTGTGGTTTTACCGCTACCGTTTTCACCGAGAATTGCAAGAATTTCGCCTTCAAATACAGCAAGGTCACAATTTTTATTTGCAACAACAGTGCCAAAGGTTTTGGTAATGTTTTTACATTCTAAAGCAATATTTTTATTCAAATTATTGCACCTCCAAAAGTTTTAGACTTCTTGGTTTAAGAAGGAATACAAAGGATTTATATACCTGCTTAAACCAAGAAATAGGCGGAGCGAGAACTCCGCCTACCTCGGGTTTATAATTGATTAGAACTTTTCATTGAGAAGTGTAATGCCGTCAATTCTTACATCAAAGTAAGGAGCTGAACGGTAAACTGATTCGTTGAAGTAGCCATCTTTAACTGCTTCTGTATCAGGTGTGAATGCTGCGTCTGTATCAACGTCAGCTTTGTAGCTATCAAGAGCTTTGCCATCTTTTGTGATGAAGCCTTCTTTAGCTGTGTCGAATACTTTAAGTGAACCATCTTTCAATGCTACAACTGTATCCTGAAGCTTTTTAAGAGTACCTTCAGCACAAACATCCTGGTTGATACCAGTGAGAACTACTGAACCTTCAGCAATACCACCACACCAGTCAGCTGCAATTGCTTCGCCCTTGTTTACACACTTGATGATATAGTTGAAGTAAGGAGCCCAATCGATTCTTGAAGAAACCATAAATGTTTCAGGACATGATTCATATGTGCTACCGTTGTATGAAACGTTAGGAATACCAGCTGCTTCACAAGCACCAGGAGCACCCATTGAGTCAGCATGCTGGCTAATAAGAACGCACTTATTTGCGATAAGAGCTTCTGCTGCATTCTTTTCAGCAGTTGCATTATACCATGAACCTGTAAACTGAACTTCCATTGTAACTGTTGGACAAACTGATTTTGCACCAAGATAGAATGATGTATAACCTGAAATAACTTCAGCATATGTGTAAGCACCAACAAAACCCATCTTAGCCTGCTCAGCTGTAATCTTACCATCAGCAATCATTTCATTGAGCTTGAGACCTGCTGCTACACCAGCAAGGTAACGGCCTTGATAGATTGATGCAAAAGCATTGTGATAGTTTGCAAGACCTTCTGTATGAGCTTTTGTACCTGTTGCATGGCAGAACTGAACATCAGGATAAGCTTTTGCAGCCTTTATCATGAAGTCTTCATGACCGAATGAGTTTGCGAAGATAATATCGCAACCCTGTTCAACAAGGTCTTTTGCTGCAACATAGCATTCGTCGCCTTCTGGAACATTTGTCTTAATAACATACTGTGTTTCTTTAAGGCCTAATGCTTTAATTGTTTCTTCAGCTGCACTGATGAAGTTAAGGTCATAAGTTGACTTTTCATCATGGAGGCAGATGAAACCGATTTTGAAATCGTCTTTGATTTCATAATCTTTTGTAATTGTTGCAGAAGGAAGTGGTGAGTCGCTCATGCCGAGTAATTTGTCGTCATTGTCACCATTGCCACCGCATGCTGCGAAAGCAAAAGTAATCATAAGAACTGCCATTACAACAGCAAGAACTTTTTTGAGATTTTTCATAATTCTTTTTCTCTCCTTTTTTCTTTTCGTAATATTTAACAGCTTATTGCTGTAATTACCTTGTTCCAAATGTAATTTCGCCAGTTATGTCATCCATAGCGTCGATTATAGCCATAGATTCAACCTTGATACCTTGTGCTCTTAATTTGTCGCCGCCACCTTGATATCCTTTTTCAATAGCAATGCCACAGCCAGCAAGACGAGCACCTGATTGATTAACAATATCGATAAGACCGAGTAATGCATTACCTTTTGCAAGAAAGTCATCAACAATTAAAACATTGTCGTTTTCGTTTAAAAAAGATTTTGAAACAATTATGTCATATGTGCATTGATGTGTAAAAGATTCAACTTGGCTTGTATAAACATCACCTTTGATATTGATTGTCTTTGTTTTCTTCGCAAAAAGAAGGGGACAACCAAATTGTTGAGCAACCATACAACCAACGCCAATTCCAGAAGCTTCGATTGTAAGCACTTTTGTAATGTTTTCGTCTGCAAAAAGTTTCTTTAGTTCAACACCCATTTGTGACAGTAATTCAACATCAATTTGATGATTAAGAAAACTGTCAACTTTTAAAACATTTCCTGCAAAAACTTTGCCGTCTTTAATAATTCTTTCTTCCAAGATTTTCATAGATTTACCCTCATCGTCAATATATAAGTAATTATACTTCAAAACGAAAAAAAAAACAATATTTTTTATCTGTCTTTTCGTGGAATTTTTTATGGATAATTTGGTAAAAATATATAAAAAGTTAATGTTTGTTTTTTATGGACAGGCATTAAACAGGAGGTAAAATATGAAAAAGATATTAGCTATTTTAATCGCGATTTGCATTTTTTCAACATTTTTTACTGCTTGTAAAAGTAATGTGGATGATAATCCACAAGGACAAACAGGAACAAATGTGGCGGTCGTAAGGTTTTTGAATTTTAAACCTGAAGTTGCTTCAGTTTATGATGAAATTGCAAAAGCATACAAGAATGAAACAGGAAAAACTCTTGTTGTTGAAACTGCTGCTAGTGGCAACTATGAACAAACGCTTGCTGCAAAAATGGGTACTAGCGAAGCACCAACACTCTTCCAAATAAATGGACCAAAAGGCTATATTAACTGGAAAGATTATTGTGCTGACTTGTCAGAAACTGAACTTTATAAACATTTGACTGATAAGTCACTTGCTGTGACAGTTGGCGGTGGTGTGTATGGAATCCCTTATGTCGTTGAAGGCTATGGAATTATCTATAACGAAGAGATTACAGACAAATACTTTGCAATGAGTGACAAAGCAACCCAATATAAATCAATGGATGAAATAAAAAGTTTTGATGCGTTGAAAGCAGTAGTTGAAGACATGCAAAAAAACGCATCAAAGTTGGGTATCAAAGGGGTATTTGCGTCAACCTCGTTAAAAACTGGCGAAGATTGGCGTTGGCAAACACATCTTGCAAATGTTCCTTTATATTATGAATTTGTAAAAAACGAAGTTGATTTATCAAGTGATGCAACAAAAACAGTAAAATTTGAGTTTTCTGATAATTTTAAGAATATTTTCGATTTATATATAAATAATTCTGTTAGTGACAAAAAAGTTTTAGGCTCAAAAATTGTAGATGAATCTATGGCTGAATTTGCACTTGGACAATGCGCAATGGTGCAAAATGGTAACTGGGCATGGTCACAAATCAGTCAGGTGAGCGGTAATAAAGTAAAAGCAGAAAACATTAAATATTTACCAATTTACATGGGAGCCCAAGGTGAAGAAAATCAGGGTTTGTGTATTGGCACAGAAAATTTCTTTGCAATAAATTCTAAAGCAACAAAAGAAGAGCAAAAAGCAACAGAAGATTTCATTTATTGGCTATTCTCAAGTAAAACAGGTAAAAATTTTGTTATTAATGAGTTGAAATTAATAGCACCTTTCGATACTTTTAATGAAGATGAAAAACCAAATGACCCACTGGCACAAGAAGTTATAAATTGGATGAACAAGGCAGATGTGACAACAATCCCATGGAATTTTACAGTTTTTCCAAGCCAAACATTTAAAAGTGATTTTGGTGCAGCGCTCCTTCAGTACGCTCAAGGGACAAAAGAATGGGACGACGTGAAAAAACTCTTTGTTGACCGATGGAAAAGTGAGAGCCAGTAATAAAAATTAAAAATCGCCCCGCTGAAAAAAGCAGGGCGATTCTTTCGCAAGGATTGATTATAATGGAGAAAAATATAAAAAAATATTTTCCGATTTTTTTATTTCCAACTTTAATTTCATTTGTATTAGTGTTCTTGATTCCTTTTGTTATGGGAATTTATTTGTCATTTACTCAATTTTCAACGGTTGAGAATGCTACATGGGTTGGAATTGATAATTATGTCAAAGCATTTACCCAAGATGCTAACTTCTTAAATGCACTGTGGTTTACAATAAAATTCACGGTTGTATCGGTCATAACAATAAATGTTTTAGCATTTTGTTTAGCATTAATTTTGACCAAAGCAATTAAAGGAACATCTTTTTTCAGGACTGTATTTTTTATGCCGAACTTAATCGGTGGCATTGTTCTAGGTTATATTTGGAATTTGTTAATTAACTCGGTGTTGGGAATATTTGGATATGATATCACTTATGATGCTAAATTTGGTTTTTGGGGCTTAGTGTTTCTTATGAACTGGCAATTGATTGGATATATGATGGTTATTTATATTGCAGGTATTCAAAATATACCCAAAGAACTTAACGAAGCGGCGAAAATTGATGGTGCATCGTCGTTTAATATATTAAAAAATGTTACAATTCCAATGGTTATGCCGTCTGTAACAATATGTCTTTTTCTAACGCTTACAAATTCGTTTAAACTTTTTGACCAGAATTTAGCATTGACAGGTGGAGCACCTGCCAGAGAAACATCAATGCTAGCACTTGATATTTTTAATACATTCTACGGTAGAATCGGTTGGCAAGGTGTTGGTCAAGCCAAAGCAGTAGTTTTCTTTTTGATAGTTGCAATAATTGCGTTTGTTCAGTTAAAAATAACAGCAAGAAAAGAGGTTGAGCAATGATAAGAAATAAAAAATCAAATGCGTTTGCGTTTGCTGTTTTATTGTTATTATCAGTTGTATTTCTTTTTCCGATTTATCTTGTTGTGATGAACTCTTTTAAATCGAGATTTAATATTATAAGTGAGCCTTTTGTATTCCCCAATAGTGAAACTTTTGTAGGTTTAGAAAACTATATTTCAGGAATTCAGACTTCGGGTATATTTGAAGCGCTTTTAAGAACACTTTTTATTACTGTGGGTTCAGTTATAGCAATTGTAATTTTCACATCAATGACAGCATGGTATATAACAAGAGTAAAAAATAAATATACAAAAGGAATATATTATTTGTTTTTATTCAGCATGATTGTTCCTTTTCAAATGGTAATGTTCACAATGACGTCAGTCTGTATAAAACTAGGTCTTAATAACATATTTGGAATAATACCTGTATATCTTGGTTTTGGCTCGGGTTTATCAGTGTTTATGTTTAGTGGTTTTATTAAAGGGTTACCTCGTGAGATTGAAGAAGCAGCAATGATTGATGGTTGCAGTCCTTTAAAGACATTTTTTATGGTAGTATTTCCTATATTAAAGCCAACTGCAATAACTGTTGCAATCTTAAATGCTATGTGGATTTGGAACGATTTTTTGCTTCCATATTTACTTTTAGGAACAAAAAATAAAACCTTGTCCGTTGCAATTCAAATTACAATGCAAGGGGCTTATGGCTCAATAAATTGGGGTGGATTTATGGCGATGCTTGTACTTGCAATAATTCCAATTATTATATTCTATCTGTTCTGTCAAAAATACATCATTAAGGGTGTTATAGATGGAGCAGTAAAAGGTTAGGTAGAAATATGGCTTCTATATCACTTAAAAACATTAAAAAGACTTATGAAGATGGTGTGACGGTAATTGAAGATTTAAATCTTGAAATTCAAGATAAAGAATTTGTTATTTTGGTTGGACCATCTGGCTGTGGTAAATCAACAACACTTAGAATGATTGCAGGGCTTGAAGAAATATCTGATGGTGAGCTTTATATAGGCAATAAACTTGTCAATAATGTTTCACCAAAAGACCGTGATATTGCAATGGTATTTCAAAGTTATGCCCTGTATCCGCACATGAGCGTATATAAAAATATGGCATTTGGTCTAAAAAACAGAAGAGTTCCAAAAAATGAAATTGATAAAAAAGTTCGTGCAGCAGCAAAAGCTCTTGAAATTGAACAGTATCTTAACAGAAAACCAAGAGCATTGTCAGGTGGACAACGGCAGAGAGTGGCTCTCGGACGAGCTATGGTTAGAGAACCATCTGTATTTTTGTTAGATGAACCTTTATCAAATCTTGATGCAAAACTGCGAACAGAAATGCGTAGCAGAATAACTATGCTTCACAAAGAACTTCAAACAACATTTGTTTATGTTACTCATGACCAGACAGAAGCTATGACAATGGGTGACAGAATCGTTGTTATGAAAGATGGCGTTATAATGCAGAATGATACACCGCAGATGCTTTATAATCATCCACAGAATATGTTTGTTGCAGGGTTTATCGGTTCACCGCAAATGAATTTCATAAACTGTAAAATTTTAAGAAAAAATAATGAATTCTATGCTTGCTTTAATAGTTATGAATTAAAACTTCCAAATCGAATGGGTGAGAATTTATCACTATATAATGACAAAGAAGTTGTTTTAGGAATAAGACCTGAAGACATTCATACAGAAAAATTTTATTTTAGCAAAGACGAAAACAATGTTATTGAGTTATATGTGGATATTGCAGAAATGACCGGTTCGGATTATTATTTGTATGGCTCAATAGGCGATGAAAAAATAATCGCAAATGTTTCTGCTAATTCTCAAATAAAAAGTGATACTAATTGTCAACTTGCCATCGATACTGAAAAAATTCACATATTCGATAAAATCAGCGAAAAGCTTATATGTGATTGACATTTTTGAAGAAAAATAATATATTTTTATATAGTTTATTTTTTAGGTAAGTGATTTTATGAGAATAAGTGGAGTTTTAATGCACATTTCGTCTTTACCCAGCAACACAGGTATAGGCACATTAGGTGTTGAAGCATATAAATTTGTAGATTTCTTGAAACAGAGTGGGCAAGTCTATTGGCAGGTTTTACCTTTGTGCCCCACTAGTTATGGTGATTCACCATATCAGTCTTTTTCAACTTTTGCGGGCAACCCATATTTTATTGATTTTGATTTACTTTGTGAAGATGGACTTCTTAAAAGAAGTGATTATTCAAAAATCAATTGGGGTGACAATGAAGAAAAAGTTGACTTCACCAAAATCTATAAAAACAGATTTAAGGTGCTTAAAAAAGCCTATGATAATTTTGATTTATCAAATAATGATTTTATTGAATTCTGCAATAACAATAATTATTGGCTTGATGATTTTGCTTTGTATATGGCACTTAAAAATTCTTTTAACGGCAAGTCATGGAATGAGTGGGATATTGATATAAAGGTTAGAAAGCCAAATTCTATCGAAAAAGCTATTGTTAAAAATAAAAATGAAATAAATTTTCAAAAATTTATTCAGTATTTATTCTTTAAACAATGGTCAAATCTCAAAAAATATGCTAATGAAAATGGCATTTTGATTATCGGCGATATTCCAATTTATGTTGCTGGCGATAGTGCAGATGTTTGGGCAAATCCAAAGAATTTCTTGCTTGATGAAGATTGCAATCCAATTGAAGTTGCGGGTTGTCCACCAGATGCTTTTACAGCAGATGGTCAGTTGTGGGGTAATCCACTCTATGATTGGTCTTATATGAAAAAAGATAATTACTCTTGGTGGAAGAAACGAATCAAACATCAATATTCATTATGTGATGTCATTCGTATCGACCATTTTAGGGGCTTTGAGTCTTATTATTGTATCCCTGCAGGTGCAAAAACAGCAAAAATAGGTGAGTGGCGAAAGGGTCCTGGTATTGATTTCTTCCGTGAAATTGAAAACGACCTTGGCAAAATGAATATTATTGCTGAAGATTTAGGCTTTTTGACTCCTGCAGTTAAAAGAATGCTTAAACAAAGCAAATATCCGGGTATGAAAGTGCTTCAATTTGCATTTGATACAGATGAAGAAAATGATTATTTACTTCATAATTTTACAAAAAATTCAGTTGCCTATGTCGGAACTCACGATAACGATACAATTATGGGGTATATGACCAAAACTGCACCTCGAAAAACTCGAAAACGTGCTAAAGAGTATTTGCGTCTTACTCGTAAAGAAGGATATAATTGGGGTATGATGAAAGCTGTTTGGTCAAGTAATTCTGATACAGCAATTGTTACAATGCAAGACCTTTTAGGGCTCGGGAACGAAGCAAGAATGAATTATCCGTCAACTGTTAATAACAATTGGCAATGGCGAGCAAAACCTGATTATTTAAGTGATGAACTGGCAGAGAAGATTAAGTATTATACAGCACTTTATCAGCGTATGCCAAAGGTGAAAAGAGGAAAAACTAATGTCAAAAATAGTAAATGATGCAATATCACTTGCTAAAAATAAATATCTTAAATCATTGAACGAATTAACCGCAAATGAACTTCATGATGTCGTTTCAACTGCTGTTATGAGTGAAGTTGCAGATAATTGGATGAATAGCAGAAACAAGAGAATTCGAGAAAGAACAGCATTTTACTTTTCTGCTGAATTCCTTGTTGGCCGTGCAATTTACAATAATCTTGTTTCATTAAAATTATATGATGAAATTGAAACAGAACTAAATAAATATAATACATCTTTAAATATTCTTGAAGATGTTGAAGATGCGGCTCTCGGTAACGGCGGCTTAGGACGCCTTGCTGCGTGTTTTTTAGAGAGTGCAGCAACTCATAATATTGCACTTGATGGCTATGGTATCCGTTATAAATATGGTCTTTTCAAACAAGATATTCAAGATGGTTTTCAGGTTGAATATGCTGACGACTGGACTCGTTTTGGTGACCCTTGGTCAATCCGTAATGATAATGATTCAGTTGAAGTATCATTTAAAGATATGACCGTTAAAGCAGTACCTTATGATATGCCAATTATCGGTTACGGTACTGATAATGTCGGTACTTTAAGATTATGGCAAGCAGAGTCACTTGTTCCTTTTGATTTTGACTTGTTTAATCAACAAAAGTATGACAAATCAGTTGCCTTAAAGAATAGAGCTGAAGATATTTCTCGTGTACTCTATCCAAACGATGACACTTATGAAGGCAAAAAATTACGTCTTAAACAACAATATTTCTTCTCAAGTGCGTCTTTACAAGATATCATAAGAAAATACAAAAATATTCACGGTGCAGATTTCAGTAAATTTGCAGATTTTGTAACAGTACAACTTAACGACACACATCCTGTAATATCAATTCCTGAACTTATCAGACTTTTAACTGAAAATGAAAATGTTGAGTTTGAGAATGCAATTGAAATTACAAAAAATGTGTTTAATTATACAAACCACACAATCATGCAAGAAGCACTTGAAAAATGGGATGTAAAGATTATTAAAGACACTATTCCACAAGTTTTAAACATTATTAAAAAGCTTGATAAAATGTTAAAGAAAGAGCTTAAAAAGGCTGAAATTGACAAAGAAAAAGCTGAAAAAATGCAGATTATTCAAGACAAGCGAGTTCACATGGCTTATCTTGCGATTTTCTGTTCAAAGTATGTAAATGGTGTTGCTCGTATTCATACAGATATTCTCAAAACTGATGTTTTAAAAGATTGGTATGATTTGTATCCTGAAAAATTCCAAAATAAGACTAACGGAATAACTCAAAGAAGATGGTTATTGCTTTGCAATCGTGAATTATCATCACTTGTAACAGAACTTTTGGGTAGTGACGAATGGGTAACTGACCTTGACAAACTTAAAGAACTTGAAAAATATGCAGATGACGAAAATGTGCTCAACCGTTTTATTGCCATAAAAGAAACTAAAAAGCAACAACTTGCTGATTTTATAAAAGTTCACGATGGTGTAACAGTCGATGCTAACACTATTTTCGATATTCAAATTAAGCGTCTTCACGAGTATAAACGTCAATTTCTCAATGCACTTGCAATTCTTGAACTTTATTTTGAAATTAAAGAAGGCACACTTAAAGATTTTGTACCAACAACATTCATTTTTGGTGCGAAATCTGCACCAGGTTATGCAAGAGCAAAGGGTATAATTAAGCTTATTAACGAAATTGCAAAACTTATCGAAAAAGATAAAAAAGTTTCAAAATATATCAAAGTTATTTTCGTTAAGAATTATAATGTTTCTTATGCTGAAAAACTTGTTGCAGCAGCTGATGTTAGTGAACAGATTTCAACAGCAGGTACAGAGGCAAGTGGTACTGGTAATATGAAACTTATGCTTAACGGTGCAGTAACCCTTGGAACTTATGATGGTGCAAATATTGAAATCGTTGAAGAAGCCGGTGAAGAGAATAACTATATTTTCGGTGCTCGTGTTGAGGATATTGAAAGAGTAAAAGATTATTATTCTTCAAAAAATCTTTATGATAATGACGAGAAAATCAAGCGTGTACTTGATGCTCTTGTTGATGGCACTTTAAAAGACGGAAGAACAAAGATTTTCAAAGAGCTTTATGATTCAATTCTCAAAGGTGCATCTTGGCATGAGCCTGACCATTATTATTTACTGCTTGATTTCAACGATTATGTTGAAACAAAGAAAAAAGTCAATGCTGATTATAAAAACAAAAAAGAATTTTATAAGAAATGTTGGCTTAATATGTGCAATGCAGGTAAATTCTCGTCAGACAGAACAATTAAACAATATGCAGAAAAAATTTGGCACTTATAAAGAATAAAAGGACTCGACTGAGTCCTTTTTTCTTGCATATTTTATTATTTCAATATATAATAAGTTGATTTTTAATTATTGGTGGTGTTTGTATGTCGTTTGATTGTGGTTTTACAAGAGAAAACAACTGGTTTCGTTATCGCGCAGCAGCAATTATAGTTGAAGAAAATTGTGTTTTATTTGCAGGTAATGAATCAGCCGATTATTTATATTCAATCGGTGGTGCAATTCACATGAACGAATCATCTGAAGATGCTGTTAAAAGGGAAGTGTTTGAAGAAACAGGCGTTAATTATGAAATTGACCGATTAGCAGTAATACACGAGAACTTCTTTTATGGTGACGGCGGAACACAACCTGATACACTTTGTCATGAAGTAGCGTTTTACTACTTAATGAAACCAAAAGGTTCAAAAGAATTAAATAGTGACAGTTATACAAGTGGTGGCTATAAAGAAACAGTACATTGGATTCCAATTGATGATTTGGATAAATATGTAGCATATCCTACTTTTATGAAAGAATATTTAAAAACTATGCCGAAAGAAATAGTGCATATTGTGACGAATGAGAGAGAATAATTTTGGATAAGAAAGTTTTAGAACAATATTTAAACCAAAAACTGAATATTGAAATTTTCGATGAACTTGATTCTACAAATAATTATTTGAAAAAATTGGGTTCAAAAGGTGAAAAAGAAAATCAACTTGCTATAGCTCTAAGCCAGACAGGTGGCAGGGGAAGAATGGGTCGCTCTTTTTATTCTCCAAATGGCACAGGACTTTATTTTTCATTGCTTTTGCACCCTGAATTTTCTGCTGAAAAATCACTTTTTTTGACTGTAATGTCTGCAGTTTCAGTTGCTGAAACAGTTATGAAATATAACAAAAATGATGTTAAAATCAAATGGGTAAATGATATTTATATTGATGGTAAAAAGGTCTGTGGAATACTCACCGAAGGTGCAGTAAATAGTAATAAAAAACTCGATTACGCTGTTGTTGGTATCGGTATAAATATAGTTGCACCTAAAAATGGTTTTCCTGATGATATAAAAGATATTGCAACAGCAATTTTCCCGGGAAATACAGAAGAATATATCAAAGAAAAAATTGTTGCAGATGTAGTAAACAATTTTTTCAGTATGTATAATTGTGAAGATAAAGACTATATCAAAAGATATAAAGAATATTCATATTTAACAGGTAAAGAAATTAATATAATTTCAGGTGATAAAACAAGACCGGCAACTGTTATTGATATTACTGATGATTGCCATTTGCTTGCGAGAAACGAAAATGGCGAAATTGAAGAGATTTCGTCGGGTGATGTTAGTGTGAGGCTCGTATGAAAAGAAGAAATTTAATTGTAACATTAACATTATCAGCATTATTCTGCACCTTGATTTGCATAGGCTCATTTATACGAATTCCAATGCCCAATATGATGCCTGTTACTTTGCAGACATTTTTTGTTTTGATGACGGGACTTGTACTGCCATTAAAAGCATCAACCCTTGCAATTACAACATATATTGCACTTGGATTAATTGGTTTACCAATCTTTTCAGGTGGTGGGGGATTAGGATATGTTTTAATGCCTAATTTCGGCTTTATAATCGGTTTTTTGATTTCGACAGTAATAATTAATGCCATTGCAGTAAAACTTAAAAATCGCAAATTATGGCAATATATCGTCAATTCCTTACTCGGTATTACAGTCATCTACATAATCGGCATTATATATTTTGCATTTATTACAAATGTCCATAATAACAACGATTACTCTGCAATATGGTTCATTCAGACAGTTTTCCTTCCGTTTTTACCCAAAGAAATAATCTGCATTATTTTAGCATCATTATCAGCATACAAAATAAGACCATATATAACAAAAATCCCACAGTAATGTGGGATTTTCTTTTATCTAATTGTTTTATAAACCAAAGGCATTGTTTCAGGCTTTTTGTCACCAATTACATATGATGTGTTGAAAAGCTTTTCTGCATTTTTAAGTCTTTCGTCATTTTCTGCATAAAGAATTGCGATTGTATCACCAACAGAAACTTTGTCACAAGTCTTTTTATAAAGCACAATTCCTGCACCGTAGTCGATAGTGTCTGTTTTCTTTTCGCGACCTGCACCAAGTAAAACAGCGCTTTCACCCACAATTCGTGAGTTAATACTTTCAATATATCCGTCTTTATCTGCCTTGATTTCAAGTGCTTTTTCTGAAATTGGTTCCACAATTATTTCATTGTTACCGCTTTGTGCAGTTGCAAATTCAATAAACTTTTTATAAGCTGAACCATCAATTATTGTATGTTCAGCTTTTTTATATGCTTCATCATAATTCCAACCATAAGAAATGCTTAAAATCGTTGCAGAGAGCACAAGACAGAGCTCGCGTAATTGCTCGTCACCCTTGTTGTTAAGAATATCAATAACTTCGTTAATTTCAAGGGCATTACCAACATTTGAACCAAGTGGAATATCCATATTTGTTATAACTGCAGCCATGTTGCGACCGCACTTTTTACCGATTTTAACCATCATTTCGGCAAGTTCTGTTGCACTTTCTTCGTCTTTCATAAATGCACCACTACCGCATTTAACATCAAGAACAATGTTCTGTGCTCCTGAAGCAATTTTTTTACTCATAATGCTTGATGCAATAAGTGAAACATTGTCAACAGTAGCAGTAACATCTCTTAAAGCATAAATCTTTTTATCGGCTGGAGCCAAATTTCCTGTCTGACCGATAATTGATATACCAATTTCATTTACTTGCTTAAAGAAATCTTCAGTTTCTAAAGAAACATTAAATCCTTCAATACTTTCAAGCTTGTCGATTGTTCCGCCTGTATGTCCAAGCCCGCGACCACTCATTTTAGCCATTTTAACGCCGAGTGAAGCACAAATCGGTGCAACTATAAGTGATGTTTTATCACCAACACCGCCTGTGGAATGTTTGTCGGCAGTAATTCCGTCGATAGCAGATAAATCAAGCATATCACCGGAACGAGCCATGCTTTCAGTAAGATTTACAGTTTCTTCTTCATCCATTCCATTTATGAAAATAGCCATAAGAAGTGCAGATGCCTGATAATCCTCAATATTCTCTTTTGTATATTCCTGAACAAAAAAATCTATCTCTTCTTTTGTAAGCTTTTGTCCGTCACGCTTTTTTTCAATAATATCGTAAATTCTCATATTATTCACCTAATTTTGATTTGTTGAATGAATAGGGGATAAGTTCGCTTAATTTGTACTCTTTAATATCATTTTCATTTATGCCGACATACACCCTAAAATCTTCATTGCAAAATTCTGCTAATGCCTGTCTGCAAGCACCGCAAGGCATTGCATAATCAGTTATTTCACCATTTTTTCCACCAACAATACAGATTGCCTCAAATCCTTTTTCACCATTGGCAATTGCAGAAAAAAGTGCAGTTCTTTCAGCACAGTTTGTCAAAGAATATGATGCATTTTCAATATTGCAGCCTTTATATACATTTCCATTTTTGCACAGTAATGACGCTCCTACGTTGTAATTCGAATATGGCGCATATGAGTTTTTCATTGCATCTTTTGCCATATAAAAAAGGTCTTTTTTATTCATAAAATCACCTTAAATCAAAATTGTCTGATATAACTTTACTTATATAATTGTAACCCTTTATTGTACCAAGATTTTCAGGTTCAATATCAGGCGAGTACATTAAAATCGATACTTGTTCTCTGGTATGGTCTGTGCCTTTAAATGCAGGGTCACAACCGTGGTCAGCAGTAATAATTAATAAGTCATCATTTTTCATTTTTGGTATAAAATCATTTAACCAATTATCAAATTCGCTTATTGCATTTGCGTAACCGTCAACATCTCGTCTGTGTCCATATTTCATATCAAAATCAACAAGATTTGTAAATACAAGACCTGTAAAGTCTTTGTTTGTTAATTCAAGAGTTTTTACCATACCTTCATTATTTGAGTGAGTATAGTAACTTTCAGTGATTCCACGATTTGCAAATATATCAGCAATTTTTCCAACTGAAATAACATCAAAATTGTTTGTTTTTAACTTATCAAGTATTGTTTCTTTGGGTGGTTCGACAGAAAAATCGCGTCTGTCTGCTGTTCTTGTAAACGGATATTCACCATTAAAAGGTCTTGCAATAACTCGACCGACAGCGTGTTCACCCACAAGTATTTTTCTTGCAATTCTGCAATAATCATAAAGTTTTTCAAGTGGAACAATATCAGTATGTGCCGCAATCTGAAAAACACTATCAGCAGATGTATAAACAATTAAATTACCTGATTTGACATGTTCTTCACCATAATCGGCAATAACTTCAGTCCCCGAATATGTCTTGTTACAAAGAGTTCCGCAACCTGTCTGTTTTTCAAACTCTTTGATTATTTCTTCAGGAAAACCGTCAGGGTATGTTGGCATTGGTTTATCTGAAATAATACCTGCAATTTCAAAATGACCGATTGTAGTGTCTTTACCATTTGATAGTTCCTGTAATGCACCGAATTTGCCGATAGGGGAATCATAGTTTTTCAAATCAACACAAACAATATTTGAAAGTCCAAGTCTTTTTAAGTTTGGAATATTGAATTTTGCTGATTTTGAAATGCTTTTGAGTGTGTTTGCACCTTTGTCTCCAAATCTATCTGCATCAGGTGCATTGCCGATTCCAAAACTATCGAGAACGATGAGAAATACTCGATTATATTTCATTAATACCCACTGCCTTGTTCATTTTTAACGATTTTTACAATTCTGCTTGTGCCAAGTCTTGATGCACCAAGATTTATAAAATCTTCAGCATCTTCAATTGATGCAATACCACCAGCAGCCTTAATTTTTTTGCCATTAGTAGTATGTTTTGCGAAAAGTTCAATATCAGCTTTTGTAGCACCTGCAGTTGAAAATCCTGTTGATGTTTTGATGTAATCAGCATTTGAATTTGAAACAATTTCACACATCTTGATTTTTTCTTCATCTGTAAGAAGACAAGTTTCAATAATTACTTTTAAAATTTTGCCGTTGCAAGCATCTTTTATTTCGTTGATTTCATTTAAAATTTCATCATATTTTTTATCTTTTAACCAACCGACATTAATAACCATATCAATTTCGTCTGCACCGTTTTTTACAGCATCTGCAGTTTCGAAAACCTTTGTTGCAGTAGTACTGTATCCGTTTGGAAAACCAATAACTGTACATATTGCAAGTTTTTCACCTACATATTCCTTTGCCTGTTTAACATATGAAGCAGGAATACAAACAGATGCTGTTTCATATTTAATTCCGTCGTCACAAATTGCTTCGATTTCATCCCATGTGGCATTTTGTGCCAATAATGTGTGGTCAACCTTTGAAAGTATTTCTTTAATATCCATTTTTTATCCTCCGCATGAACTACAAGTAGTGTAGCCGTCATTTAAATAATTATGAAGTTCATCATTTGTAAGCTGAACTATTTGTTTGTTTTCTTCTTTCATTCTGTCAACAAAAGAGCAGTCATTAGTGTGAATTTTCTTACTATTTTTATTTATGACATAAGTTTTAGTTTTTGATTGTGGATTTGTCGTGGTTGTAGTCGTTGAATCGGAATTCGTTTGTGTATTTTTATCTGTGGTTTGTTCAGTCTTGTTATCATTTTTATGACTGTCATTATTGTTTTCTTTATCATCGTCTGAACTTTCAGTAGTTGAAATTACGCCAAGAATAGGCAAAACATCTTCTGGCGCCTTTTCATCGTGGAATACTTCCACAACTCTGTTGTATTCTCCATCTTCAAGTAAATCGGTTACAGCATTAATCCCTTTATATATATTATAAAGTTCACCGGCTATTAATACAAGCGTTGCTGCCATTATGATACAACAAAATGTTATGGTTTTTATTCTGAATTCGTCACTACGAAGGTAGTCAACAAATTCTTTTATTCTTGAATTTTTGTTTTCGTTATCCAAATCCAACACCTCAAAGAATATTTTAACACTTAATTGATTGTTTTTCAATATGAGTAACATAACAGATTTAAAAGAATATGATGTAATAGTGCGTTGCACAAAATAAAATGAAGGAGAGTATATATGGAAGCAAAAACAATGAATTGCATTTGTGAAGAAATGCCTAAATTACCACAATATCCGGTAATTGCCATGGCTTATGTTCCATTTCAGACAGAACTTGTAACTTATACTTGTGTTGAAGCGCTCAATAACGGAACACTTTTCCCTGAACTCGACAAAAAATTCTATGGGGGTAAATGTTGTGGATAAATGTAAACTTATGAGAGAACTTTCTGCTGTAAAATTTGCAGCTTGGGAGCTTCATTTATATCTTGATACACATCCTTGTGATGAAAAAGCATTAGAAATGCATAAAAAATATACTGAACGCGCAAAAGAATTGACAGCTGAATATGAAGAATGTTTTGGTCCATTGACACACGAGTCGGGTAGCGGACTTGCGTGGATTAAAAATCCTTGGCCTTGGGAATATATGGAGTGTGATTGTTAGTGTTTCAATATGAGAAAAAATTACAATATCCAGTAAAGATTAAAAATCCAAATCCTAAACTTGCGCAAGTCATTATTTCGCAGTTTGGCGGTCCTGATGGCGAACTCGCAGCATCTATGAGATATTTCTCTCAAAGATACGGAATGCCATTGCCCGAGCTTAAAGGACTTTTGACAGATATAGCAACTGAAGAACTTTCTCACTTGGAAATGGTAGGCGCTATTGTATATCAACTTACACGAAATCTTTCAATTGATGAGATTAAGAAAAGCGGATTTGACAAGTATTTTGTTGACCATACAACAGGACTTTACACAGTTGCGGCAAGTGGTACACCATTTTCAGCAATGTATTTCCAATCAAAAGGTGATGTTATAACAGACCTTCACGAAGACCTTGCAGCAGAACAAAAAGCAAGAACAACTTATGATAATATTCTTCGTCTTGTTGATGACCCTGATGTACGCGACCCAATTAAATTTTTACGCGAAAGAGAAATTGTGCATTATCAGAGATTTGGCGAAGGCTTGCAGTTGATGACAGATAAACTCGACAGCAAAAACTTCTATGCATTCAACCCAAGCTTCGATAAGCATTGTATGAAGAATATGAAAAATAATAGAAGATAATTAATGAGCAGACGAGGAAACTCGTCTGTTTTTTATTTATAAAAGAATTCTTTACAAATTATTATCATTATAGTATAATACACGAAATAAGGAGGTTCGGTAGTATATGAATAGTATAAATAAAGATTCAACTAATGTTACAATAAAAGAACTTTATGAACAGTTAAATAAGAAAAGAAGAAAAGTAAGCTGTTTAAGTTCAATCGCTAGTATTTTTATATTTTTACCAATATTAATGATAATTACTACTCTTAGTTGGACTGATAGTATAGATAGTTCCTTTATTTTATATTTTGTATTTTTCCCTTTATCAATTCCTTTTATCATTGGGACTATACGTGTCAATAAAAATGTTAAAATATTGAAAAAACAAATTAAAGAATTGATTGAATCAAATGAAAAATATAAGGAAGAGTACAATTCGATTAAAAGAGATTATAAAAAGAAAAGCATTTTAGTTATTGTAATTGCGGTAATTATTTATTTAATTTGTGCAACTTCTTCTGGTGGTGGCTCTAATAAAGATGATTTATATGATTCGGTTAAAGGTGAGCCTTGGAAGGATTTGGGTGTCTCTAAAAAAGAATATATGGAAATATATAACAAATATAAATATGGAGAATAGTTTTTGTTTGTCTTTAACTTTACATATTGTATAAAAAGAATACAGATAAATCAGCGGGAGTAAAATCCCGCTTTTTTACGCCTACCTCTGACGAGGGAGGCGATTATATTCGCGTCGCCGACCCAAATTTATTCTTTATTCAATATTCATTATTCTTTATTATTTATTCGACAATGCCCAATTTTTCAAACTGTTTTTGTTTATTGAATGTAGCATAAAACAATTAGTCAAAAAATTAACAATTTAGCATTGACACTGGTGTTTAATGATAGTAAACTATAAATGTTAATAAATTATTAAAGAGGTGCTTAACATGGCAATGCAGCTTACAGCTGAACAACAAGCTTTGCTCAATGGCGAACAAGGCGAAGTTATGGCTAAAGTTATGAAAACACTTGTTATGTACGGTGAAACATTCGGCGCAGAAAAAATGGTTCCCGTTACAAGTGAAAAAGGACATCTTGTTACAAGTTTCGGTCTTAAGATGATGACTCCTGTTTTTGATTTGATGGACCAGCTTCTTAACGCAGGTGTTGTTTCAAAACAGAAATTCTCTGTTGACCCAAAACCATTTGACCCAAATGTTCCTTCAGATTTCCTTAAAAACTTTGTTTTCAAAAAGTTTATGTATTCAAAACAGGATTCATATAACGAACAGCTTCGTAAAATGGGTCTTTTAAATGATGATGCTTACACTTGTGCTTGCTATCTTGACGAAGTTGGCAACACACCTAAGAAAGGCGATATCCTTTCATGGGCTGAATCAAGTGCAGTTGCATACGCAAACTCTGTTATTGGTGCTCGTTGTAACCGTAACTCAGGTATCATCGAAATGATGGGCTCAATCGCAGGCTTTGTTCCTTATTTTGGTCTTCTTACTGATGAGGGAAGAAAAGCAACATGGATTATCGAAGTTAAATGCTCAAAGAAACCTGAAGCACAGATTCTTGGTTCTGCAATCGGTATGAAAGTTATGGAAGATGTTCCATTCGTTAAAGGCATGACAGAATGGCTTGGCAACGACCTTAACGACGATGCTAAAGCTTATCTTAAAGACTTTGGTGCTGCTTGTGCATCAAACGGTGCTGTTGGTCTTTTCCATATTGATGGTCTTACACCTGAAGCGGTTGAAATGGGTGACTCACTCGTTGCAGAAAATGCACAGGTTTATGTTATTGATGATGCTGAACTTGAAAGAGTTAAGGCTTCATATCCTGTTATGTGGAAAAATCCTGATGCAACTCCAAAACTCTGCTTTGTTGGTTGCCCACACATGACAATGGCACAGCTTAAAGAATGGACAAATGATGTTTACGAAGCTCTTCAAAAGAATGGACTTAAAAAGGTTTCAATCCCAACTGTATTTACAGCTCCTCCAGCAGTTTGTGACGAATTCAAAAAGACTGATTTGTATGCAAAACTTCAGTCAACAGGCGTTGTTCTCAGCTACATTTGCCCACTTATGTATATGAACAATCCACTTGCAAAGAAAATGCCTGTAATCACAAACTCAAATAAACTTCGTACATATACAACATCTCGTTACTATACAAGCGAAGAAATTCTTGACATTATTACAAAGGAGGCAAAATAAAATGAAAACTTTTAAAGGTCGTCCAGTAGTTCCGGGCAAGGCAACAGCTACAGCTCTTGTTTCACACGGCGGTTTCAATACACTTGCTTCCTTCCAAGGTGCACTTCAATTTGGTGACAAACAGGCTAAATGTGGTGACCAGAACAACACAGATATTTATGAAAAACCAATGGTAGGAACAGCACTTTGCCTTCCACAGACAATCGGTTCAACAACAGGTGGTCTTGTTCTTTATTGTGCAAAGGTTATGGAAAGATGTCCAGCTTGTATGCTTTTCTCAGAGCATATTGACTCACTCGCAGCAGCAGGCGCAATTATCGGTTCAGTTTGGACAGATACTCCAATGCCAACAGTTGACTGCCTTGGTGAAGAGTTCCTTAACACAGTTAAAACTGGCGACAAAATCACAGTTTACGAAGACGGAACAGTAACTATTGAATAATTAACTAAAAGAAAAGAGCCTATCAATCGATAGGCTCTAATTTTTTGGCGGAGAGCAAGGGATTCGAATTATAGATTCATAATGCAAATGGGGAATTTGCATTATGCTCTTCACTAAAAACAGTCCACCGGACTGTTTTTTTACGCTCAGACCCTGCGGATTCGAATCAAAATAAAATCATAAATAAAAAAAGAACACTCACCTTATAGGTAGTGTTCTTAAATTTGGCGGAGAGCAAGGGATTCGAACCCTCGAAACCGTTTTAGCAGTTTACACGATTTCCAGTCGTGCTCCTTCGACCAGCTCGGACAACTCTCCGTGTCAACAGTTTAGTATTATATATTAAAGTAAATTTAAAATCAAGACTTTTAATAATGTTATTTGACTTTTTCTTCTGTATAATATATAATTTCAACATTATATTTTTAAGGGGTATTTTATGTTAGAGCAAATAATCAATACCGTAAATGATGCGTTATACAGCTATATCCTCATTATCATCCTTGTGCTTGGTGGCTTATATTTCACTTTGCGTACAAAATGCGTTCAGTTTAGACTTTTGAAAGAACAATTTAGAGCTGTTCTTGAAAAACCAGAAAATGGTGTTTCATCATTCCAAGCACTTATGGTTTCAACTGCATCACGTGTTGGTACAGGCAATATTATCGGCGTTTCAACTGCACTTTGTCTTGGTGGTTTCGGCTCTGTTTTCTGGATGTGGGTTATCGCTATTGTAGGTAGCGCATCTGCATTTGTTGAAAGCACACTTGCGCAGATTTACAAGCGCAAGGGTCCTGATGGTAGCTATGGTGGACCTGCATACTATATTGAATCTGCACTCCATTGCAAACCATTAGCAATTATTTTTTCAATTTTGCTTATACTTACTTATGGTTTCGGTTTTAATATGCTTGCATCTTATAACTTGCAATCAACATTCTCTGGATATAGTTTCTATAATGCAGAAATTACTCCTTGGATAATCGGACTTGTCGTAGCAGTTGTAGTTGGTTATTGCCTTTTCGGCGGTGGTAAGCGCGTAATTAAGGTAACCAGTATACTTGTGCCACTTATGGGCGTTGCATATATTCTTGTTGCACTTGTAATTGTTTTTATGAACATTAGACTTTTGCCTGATATTTTCAAAACAATTTTTGCAGAAGCGTTCAATTTTGAGGCGATTTTTGGTGGATTTTCAGGTTCTTGTGTAATTTATGGTATCAAGCGTGGCCTTTTCAGTAATGAAGCAGGTGTAGGCTCTGCACCAAATGCATCAGCATCTGCAGAAGTTAATCACCCTGTAAAGCAAGGTCTTGTTCAGGTGCTTTCAGTATTTATTGATACAATTCTCATTTGTTCTGCAACTGCATTTATGTGTATGAGTTCAGGTGTTGAGCCAAGTGCAGAACTTTCAGGTGCTCCTTATGTTCAAGCAGCACTTACACAAACTCTTGGCTCATTCGGACCGATTTTCATTACTGTTGCTATGATTTTATTTGCTTTTACAACTCTTATCGGTAACCTTTTCTATGTTGATAAATGCATTTTCCACATTTTTGGCAAAATGCCAAGCAAAGCATTTATGAGCATCTATTATATTGTTGCATCTGCTATTATCTTCCTTGGTGCTGGGCTTAGCGCAGACTTGCTCTGGGGCATTGCTGATGTAACAATGGGTGCAATGACGGTTATCAATATGCCTGTTATTTTGTATCTTGGCAAATATGCTTACCGAGCATTGAAAGACTATGAAAAACAGCGTAAAGAAGGTATCGAGCCAATTTTCAAAGCGAAAAATATTGATTTGCCACACAAAACTGATTATTGGAACTGATAAACACATAAACCACCCTATGCATAAACTGTATAGGGTGGTTTTTTATGCGAAGTTTTGAATATAGTCGAAGTAATGCAGTTGTATATGCTAAAAGGTGGGCTTTGTCAAGAAATCCACAGTACTTCGATTTTCACGGAATAGGTGGGGATTGCACTAATTTTGCATCACAATGTATTTATGCAGGTGCAGGAGTAATGAATTATACAAGGGATTATGGTTGGTATTATATCTCACCGGATAACCGTGCGCCTGCTTGGTCAGGTGTAGAGTATTTATATAGATTTTTAACAACTAATGAAAGTGTAGGACCAGTTGGACAAGATGCAACTTTAAGTGAAATTCAGTTCGGTGATGTAATTTTTTTAAATAACGGTCAAAGACTTTATCACACACTTGTTGTTACGGGCTTTGATATTGATGGTGAAATACTTATTTGTGCTCATACTAATGATGCATATATGCGACGTCTTGATAGTCATAGATATTATTCTTTAAACCCTGTGCATATTGAAAAAGTTAATACTTGGTAAAAGAAAAAGGATTGGTGAAAACCAATCCTTTTGTATTACATCTGCTCTAAAATATAGTTTTTAATATCTTCTAATTTGCTTTCTTTCCATTTGCCTTCTTCAGCTTTTTCGGCTAAAGGACAGATAATATAGAAATCAAGAGTTTCGCCCGGTACACGACCTGTTCTCAACGGTTCGGCAAAATGTTCTTTCCATTTTTCTTCACTTGCGCCCTTGAATTCTTCTGGTTTTAAATAGGTCATCTGGCGCTTTGTGGCTGCAATAAGCATCTTTGCTGATAATGGTGCTAAAAGCTCATATTCGTCTTCTTGAACATCAACAAATATGCGTGGTAACTCGTCTTTAACAATTTTTTCTTCGCCACGAACAATTTTAAGTCCCATTGGCTCAAAACTAAACTCATTTTCAGTAAAGTTAATTTTAACAATTAAACCAATATCCGTATTGAACTGCGAGCGCTGATAATCAGTATCAAAAATGAAATTACCGAGTGAATAGAAAATTACTTTATCCCCAACAGTTTCGTAATTCATTGGTACATGTGGATGGTGTGCAACAACAATATCAGCACCCATTTCTAAATATTTGTGGTATCTTTCACGAGTGTAAGGGGAAGGGAGTGGAGTGAATTCTTCACCTGCGTGGGCAATAACGATACACCAACGGCAAGTCTTTTTAATTTCACCAATTGATTTCTGAATCTCGTCAAGGTCACTCCAACTGTAACAACCAGGTTTATCAATATCTGCTTTTCTGCAAGCTCGCTGATAACCAACACCAAACATACCAATTCCGCCTGCCTCGTTAAGAATAATAGGTTTTCTTGCCTCGTCTATATTCATACCTGCGCCGATTGTCTGCACACCATTTTCATTTGCAATTTTAAGTGTGCTTTCAATACCATAAGAACCAGCATCCATAATGTGATTATTACAGATGTTCCAGATATCAGATTTCATATTATTAAGCACTTTTACAGCCTTTGGGTCAATGGTATGTAACAACTGCTGAACACCGCTTTGAGTTGTGTTTTGCTCGGCAACAGCAACAGGACCTTCAACATTAGTTATAACATGGTCAGCGCTATGGAGAAAGTCAAGAATTTCTTGCGATATTAAATTTTCATCATCCCATTTACCGTACATATATCGGTCAAAACCAATATCGCCGGTGAAGACTAATGAAGTAGTGTTTTTCATAGGAATAAAACCTTTCAGTTGATATAAAAATATTTTATCACTTTTTAGTTACATATTCAAGTGGAATTAAATAAAGGACCCCAACAAATGTTGAAGTCCTTTATTTGGTGCGGGTAGCAGGGGTCGAACCTGTACACCTCTCGGCACAAGATCCTAAATCTTGCGTGTCTGCCAATTCCACCATACCCGCATATTGAGTTAAAACATATAGATTCCGTGTGACACTTGCGGAGCCCGAAGACTCGTGCTACTGCACTCGATTTTCGACCGCTGCGTCTTTTGTGCCATCACTTCATCATCCGCAGGATGCGCTTGGCACAAAACTGCCAATTCCACCATACCCGCGAATACTTGCATATTATATCAAAGTTTTTTTCAAAATTCAATAGACAAATTCGTTATTATGTTATAAAATATATGTGATATTATGCCTTAATAGGCTTTGTTCAATTTGGAGGTAAAAATTATGGGATTTATGAAAACTCGTTGGACTGATAAGGTTGACAGAAATAATCCGTTGCCTGAATATCCTCGTCCACAAATGGAGCGTAGTGACTGGATGTCACTTAATGGCGTTTATGACTATGCAATTAAAGGCGCAAATTGTGAATGGGCAGAAGATTTTGACGGTGAAATCGTAGTTCCTTTTGCAGTTGAAAGTATGCTTTCTGGTGTTCAAAAACCATTACTCCCAAGTCAGCGTCTTTGGTATAAGAAATTATTTACAGTTCCTGAAAATATGAAAGGTAAGAATATTCTTCTTAACTTTGCTGCTGTTGACTGGCAGTGCAAAGTTTATGTGAATAAATCTCTTGCTGGTACACACACAGGTGGTTATGCAACATTCACACTTGATATTACAAATTTATTAGTTGATGGTGAAAATGAACTTGTAGTTTGCGTTTATGACCCAACTGAAAAAGGTTGGCAGCAGCGTGGTAAACAGGTTATTGATACCCATGGTTTCTGGTATGTTGCAACATCAGGTATCTGGCAGAGTGTTTGGCTTGAAGCAGCAGATGCTTGTCATATCACAAAACTTCGTATGATTCCTGACATTGACGAGAAAACTCTCAAAATCAAGACTTTTGCAACAGAAGAAAATCTTGACGTAAAGGTTACTGTTTTTGATGGTGAAACTGTTGTATCACAAAACACAATTTCAATGGACGATGAAATTAAGTTCCAAGATATTAAACTCTGGTCACCTGAAACACCTTTCCTTTATGACCTTAAAATTGAACTCTTAAAAGATGGTAAAACTGTAGATAATGTTAAGAGTTATGTTGGTATGCGTAAATTCTCAATGCAGAATGACAATTATGGTATTCCAAGATTCTTCCTTAACAATGAGCCATATTTCCAGAAAGGTCTTCTTGACCAAGGCTATTGGTCAGACGGTGGTATGACACCACCAACTGACGAAGCAATGATTTACGATATTGAAACAATGAAGAGATTAGGCTTCAATATGATGCGTAAACATATTAAGGTTGAACTTGACCGTTGGTATTATCACTGCGACCGTCTCGGTATGCTTGTATGGCAGGATATGGTAAGTGGCGGCGAATACATAGGTACAATGCTTGCTGGTGTAGCACCATTCTTTGGCATAAATGTTAAAGACGATAAATACAAGGCATTCAAGCGTGGCGAAAAGAAATGGCGTGATGAATTCAAACGCGAACTCAATGAAATGCTCAATCAGTTGTTTAATCATACTTGTATTTCTGTATGGGTGCCATTTAATGAAGGTTGGGGTCAATTTGACTCAGTTCAAATTGCAACAAGCGTTAAAAACTTTGACCCATCAAGACTTGTTGACCATGCAAGTGGTTGGCATGACCAAGGTGCTGGTGACTTCAATAGTATGCACAGATATACTGTTCCTGTTACAGGTCGTAAGAATGACGGCAGAATTTTCGCTCTCACAGAATACGGCGGATATAGCAGAGTTGTAAGCGACCACACATGGGATGAATCAAAGAGCTTTGGCTATATGATGTATAAGACTAAGGATTCACTTACAAAAGCATATAAAAAACTCCATGAAAATCAGGTTATTCCACTTATCGATAAAGGCTTGAGTGCTACTGTTTATACACAGGTAAGTGACGTTGAAAACGAAGTTAATGGTATTATGACTTATGACCGTGAGCATATTAAGATTGATGAAGATGTAATTATCGATATCAATAATAAACTCACAATTATGAAATAATATGAAAACAGCATCAAAACAAAAATTGCGTTTGCTTTATATTATCGATATTCTTGCAAGTAAATCGGATGAAGAACATTTGCTGTCTGCAAATGATATAATTCATTATCTCAAAGAAGATTATGGCATCGAATGCGAGAGAAAAACAGTTTATGACTGTATTGACTGTCTTAATGAGTATGGTTATGAAATAATTAAATCACAATCTCCACGCGGATATTTTATGGTGCCATATCACTTTGAGTTGCCGGAATTAAGATTGCTTATAGACGCTGTTCAATCTGCTAACTTTATCTCTGCAAAGAAAACAAAGGCTTTGCTTAAAAAGTTTTCAAAATTTGCTAGTGGATACCAATATCACAGAATTGAAAAACAAGTTTATATTGATAATCGGAACAAATGTGATAACGAAAGCATTTTCTATAATATCGATATTCTTGACTCGGCAATTCTTAAAAGAAAGCAAGTCGAAGTTGTTTATCGCAGAAGAAAAGTTGTTGATGGTAAAAAAGCTGTTTATGAAGAAAAGAAAATGACCATCAATCCGTATGCTTTGATTTGGTCAAACGACCATTACTATCTTGTTGGCAATCACAACAAATATGACAACTTAATTCATTTGCGAGTTGACAGGTTAAAAAGCGTTGTTGTTACTGATGTTATGGCTCGTCGCTTTTCTGATGTTTCTTCATATACAACTTCATTTGATACAGCAGATTATAGTAATAAACATCTTTCTATGTTTTCTGGTGATATTAAACCCGTTGAATTTATCTGTAATAACTCAATGATTGAAGAGTTTATTGATAGATTTGGCGAGAAATGTTCAATGAAACCCTTTGACGATGAGCATTTTATAGCAAAAATTGATGTTGCTGTTACAGATGGCTTGGTTTCATGGATTATGCAATATGGTGATAAGATTAAAGTCAGGTCACCAAAAGAGTTGAAAAATATGATTATAGACAAAACAAATTCAATTTTAGCTCAATATAATGGGTAAAATGATAAAACTTTAACAAATATAATTATTTCTCTTGAAATACAAGCAGATTTAGTATAAAATATTAAAGGTTAAATTTATAAATTATTTCTTTTGAAAGGATGTATTTTAAATGAGCAGTGCATTAAACAAAAAGACTGTTGAAGATTTACAGGTAGCTGGCAAGAAAGTTCTTGTTCGTTGCGACTTCAACGTAAAAATGGAAAACGGTGTAATTACAAGTGACAAGAGAATTGTTGCTTCATTACCAACAATCAAATATCTTATCGCAAATGGTGCAAAAGTTATTCTTTGCTCACACCTTGGTCGTCCAAAGGGCGAAGTAGTTCCAGAATTCTCACTTGCTCCTGTTGCTGCAAGACTTTCTGAACTTCTTGGTCAAGAGGTTAAAATGGCAAAAGATGTTGTAGGCGAAAGTGCACAGGCACTCGCAGCTGACCTTAAAGATGGCGAAGTTCTTCTCCTTGAAAATGTTCGTTATGAAAAAGGCGAAACAAAGAACGACCCAGAACTCAGCAAGAAGTTTGCTGACCTTGCTGAACTTTATGTTAACGACGCTTTCGGTTCAGCTCACAGAGCTCACTCTTCAACAACAGGTGTAGCAGACCATCTTCCTGCAGCTTGTGGTTACCTTATCCAGAAAGAAATCGAGTTCATCGGTGGTGCTCTTGAAAATCCAAAGAGACCTCTTGTTGCTATCCTTGGTGGCGCAAAAGTTTCTGATAAAATCGGCGTTATCACAAACCTTATTGACAAGTGTGACACACTTATCATCGGTGGTGGTATGGCATACACATTTATGAAATCACTCGGCTACGAAATCGGCACATCACTTCTTGAAGCTGATAAAGTTGAACTTGCAGCTGAAATGATGAAGAAAGCTGAAGAAAAAGGCGTTAAATTCCTTATTCCTGTTGACAACAAAGTTGGTAAGGAATATGCTCCTGATACAGAAGCAATGGTAGTTGATTCAAATAAGATTCCAGAAGGTTGGATGGGTCTTGACATCGGTCCTAAGACACAGGCTATTTTTGCTGACGCAGTTAAAGACGCTGGCACAGTTATCTGGAATGGTCCTATGGGCGTTTCTGAATGGGAAAACTTTGCATCAGGTACAATTGCAGTTGCAACAGCAATTGCTGAAAGTGATGCAATTTCAATCATCGGTGGTGGCGACTCAGCTGCTGCTATTCAGAAGCTCGGTTTTGCTGATAAGATGTCACACATCTCAACAGGTGGCGGTGCATCTCTTG
>JAZOPS010000050.1:0-20206 GCA_045655645.1 Candidatus Fimenecus sp. | reverse complement strand
TAAACTGGGTAATACAGAAATGACACAGATTGTTTCACAGCTTATTTACGATAAGGTTATGACCTATTTTGAGGAAAATCCCTCTGTTGCAAAGCTGATTTTCAATAAGTCACTTGATGCATCAAGAGCAAGAGAAGCTGCAAGAAAAGCAAGAGACAGTGCAAGAAGAAAATCAGCACTTGAAGGAAACTCACTTCCTGGTAAGCTTGCAGACTGTATTGATAAAAACCCTGAAAATACTGAAATTTTCATCGTCGAAGGTGACTCTGCGGGTGGTTCTGCTAAAGAAGGCAGAGATAACAGAATTCAAGCAATTCTTCCACTTTGGGGTAAAATGCTCAACGTTGAAAAGGCAAGAATTGATAAGGTTATCGGTAATGACAAATTAACACCTGTTGTTACTGCACTTGGTACTGGTATCGGTGAAGAATTCAATATTGAAAAACTCCGTTATCACAAAATTGTTATCATGGCCGATGCCGACGTTGACGGTCAGCACATTAGAACACTTCTTCTCACATTCTTCTTCAGATATATGAGAGATTTGATTGATGGTGGATTTATTTATATCGCTCAACCACCACTTTTCAAAGTAAGTAAAGGCAAGCGTCACGAATATGCTTTCTCAGATGAACAAAGAGATGCGTTAATAGAAGAGATGGGACAAAATTGTGACATTCAAAGATATAAGGGTCTTGGTGAAATGGACCCAGAGCAGTTGTGGGAAACAACAATGGACCCCGCAACTCGCACAATGCTTCGAGTAACACTTGAAGATGCTATGGAAGCAGACGAAACATTCTCAATTCTTATGGGTGACAAGGTTGAGCCTCGTAGAGAATTTATTGAGAAAAATGCAAAGTATGTTCAAAATCTTGACATTTAAGTTATAGAGTTAGAAAAATAGAGGTAATAAAATGAGTAAAGCTAACAATCCTAATTTAGGTGGTTATACACCACTTGAAGAACAGAATATTATAAATGTTGAGATTAACAAGGAAATGAGAAAATCATTCCTTGACTACTCAATGTCTGTTATTACTGCTCGTGCTCTTCCTGATGTGCGCGACGGTTTAAAACCTGTTCACAGAAGAATTCTTTATACAATGTATGAAAATTCACTTTATCCTGATAAGCCACACCGTAAGTGTGCTGACACAGTTGGTTCAGTGCTTGGTAGATATCATCCACACGGTGACGCATCTGTTTATGATGCAATGGTTCGTCTTGCTCAGGATTTCTCAATGAGATATGTTCTTGTTGACGGTCACGGTAACTTCGGTTCAGTCGATGGTGACCCACCTGCTGCATACCGTTATACAGAATCAAGAATGAGCAAAATTGCTCTTGAAATGCTCACAAATATCGATAAAGATACAGTCGATTTCACAACTAACTACGATGACCGTCTTAAAGAGCCAACAGTTCTTCCATCAAGATATCCAAATCTTCTTGCTAACGGTTCAACAGGTATCGCTGTTGGTATGGCAACAAATATTCCACCACATAACCTTGGTGAACTTGTTGATGGTATCTGTTGTGTAATTGATAATCCTGAAGCAGAGCTTGACGATATTATGGAGCATATCAAAGGACCTGACTTCCCAACAAGTGGTATTATTATGGGTCGAAGCGGTATCCGTGCTGCTTATGCTACAGGTCGTGGCAAGATTACACTTCGTGGCCGTGCAGAAATTGTTGAAAATGAGAAAAATGGTAGATTCCAAATTATTATTACTGAACTTCCTTATCAAGTAAACAAAGCAAGACTTATTGAATCTATTGCTGATTTACACAAAGATAAGAGAATTGAAGGACTTTCTGATATTAACGACTATTCATCAAAACGCGGCGGCGGTATGCGAATTGTTATTGACTTGAAGCGTGACGCTAACCCACAAGTTGTACTTAATCAGTTGTATCAGATGACACAACTTCAGATTTCTTATGGTATCATTCAGTTGGCACTTGTTAACGGTGAGCCAAAAATTCTTACACTTAAACAGATTATTGAAGAATATATCAAGTTCCAGTGTGAAATTATTACAAGAAGAACACAGTTTGACCTTAACAAAGCTCAGGCAAGAGAGCACATTCTTGAAGGTCTTGCTCGTGCTATTGATATTGTTGATGAGATTATCGCAACAATCCGTGGCTGTAAGGGTGGTCAGGCAGAAGCAAAAGTTGCAATTATGGAAAAATTCGACTTTGACGACCCACAAGCATCTGCAATCGTTGCTTTCCGTCTTGGACAACTTGCAGGTCTTGAAATTCAAAAGATTATTGCTGAACGCGATGAATTAAGAATTAAAATTGCAGAATATCTTGAAATTCTCGGTTCAGAAACAAAGGTTAAAGAAATCTTAAAGGATGAACTCTCTGCTATTGGTAAAAAATATAGTGACGACAGAAGAACAGAAATTTCAAATGTTCTCGGTGAAGTTGATATTGAAGACCTTATTGCAGAAGAAGATTGCGTATTCACTCTTACAAAGATGGGTTACATCAAGCGTCAGCCTGTTGAAACTTATCAGGTTCAGCGTCGTGGCGGTAAAGGTATCAAGGGTATGAGCCGTCGTGAAGAAGACTATGCTGAAAGTATGTTTATCTGTTCATCCCACGATTACATTCTTTTCTTCACATCAGAAGGTAAGATGTATCGTCTTAAAGGTTACGAAATCCCTGAAGGAAGCAGAACAGGTAAGGGTATGAATATTGTGAATATTCTTCCTATTACTGCTGACGAAAAAGTTACAGCAATGCTTCGTGTTCCAGACTTTGGTGAAGATAAATACTATCTCTGTATGGCTACAAAGAATGGTGTTATCAAGAGAACAGAACTTGATGCATATAAAAATATCCGTAAGAGTGGTATTATTGCAATTAATCTTGACGAGGGTGACGAACTTCGTTGGGTTAAGCTTACTGATGGTGAACAGAAACTTATGGTTGCAACTCGTAAGGGTATGAGTATCTGCTTTGATGAAAATGATGCTCGTGCAATCGGTAGAACTGCTCGTGGTGTTCGCGCAATTACTCTCTCAGAGGGTGACGAAGTTGTAGGTATGGTTATTTTCGGTGACGAAGGTAAAGTTCTTACAATCAGTGAAAAAGGTTACGGCAGAAGAAGTGATGTTTCAAACTATCGTGTTCAGAACCGTGGCGGTAAAGGTCTTACTAACTATCATACAGAACAGTATGGTGAAGTTTGTGCAGTAGAAATGGTAGAAGAAAATCAAGATATCATCATGATTTCTTCTGATGGTGTTATTATCCGTCTTCCTGCAGAACAGGTTAGAGAATGTAATCGTCCTTCAAAGGGTGTTATCCTTATGAAGACAAAAGACGGTGAAAAGGTTGTAACAATTTCTCTCGCAGCACATGAAGAAGACGAAGAAGTTGAAGAAACCGAGAATATTGAAACAGAAGTTAAAGGCGAAGAATAATTTTTTCGGTGTGAAAGGAAGTTTTTTATGGAAAACAACGAGAAAAAAGTATCAGCCGAAGTGACTGAAAATACTGTGAAAAAAGAAAAGAAACCAATGAGCAAGAAGAAGAAAACTCTTGTAATTATACTTTGCATTCTTTTGGCATTTTTCTTATTTGTTGGTGGTTTTGCAATCTGGTATGTAAACGATAAACTTAATAGAATTGATTATGATACCGAGCAGACAACAATCGCGCCAAATCAAGAATTTGTTGATGACGAAAAAATAGAGTTTGCTGAAATGGACGATGTAACAGGCAACAGTTTCAGAGAAATTCTTAAAAACTGGGCTACTAATGGTGGCGAAAAAATGAGCAACAAAAACATTCTCAATGTTTTGCTTATTGGTAGTGATGCATCTGCAACTGAATCAGGAAGAGCATCAGTGACAGATAAAGGTAACACAGATGTTATGATGTTGGTGTCAATTGACAAAGCAAATAAAAAGATTAAATTGGTTTCATTTATGCGCGATAGTTATACTTATATGGACCAGTTTGATAGTTATGGCAAACTCAATGCTGCTTGTGCAAATGGTGGCGCACCATATCTTGTTGAAACAATCGAAAATGATTATAAAATTGAAATCGATGGATATGCACTTGTTGACTTTGATTCATTCCAAGAAGTAATTGATGTTTTGGGTGGCGTTAAAGTTGATGTGCCAAAACATGTTATTCCATATATAAATAAAGATTTGAATTATAAAAAAGAGCAGCCTATCACACAAACATCTGGTGGTGTTATAAATTTAACTGGTGCACAGGCTCTTGGATTCTGTAGAGTAAGATATAGCGACAAAGACGGTGATGTTAGCCGTGTTGCTCGTCAGCGTCAGGTTGTAAATGCTCTTATTGATAAATGTGTAAACGCATCACTTTCTGATATAAACGGAGTCTTTGATGTTGTTCTTGCAAATGTTAGAACAAATATTCCAAAGAAAGATATTCTTTCTTATGCAACAAAAGCAGTAACAGAAGGATGGGCAAAATATGAAATAAGCGAAGTAACAATGCCAACAGATGATGCTCGTCGCAGTTATACATCTTCATCAACTGCATGGATTTGGATAATCGATTATCCATTGGTTGCACAAAAACTTCAAATGGAACTTTATGGCGAAACAAACATTAAACTTCCTGAAGAAAGAACAACAGCACTTGATGTTATTAAATAAAAACTAAACATAAATTTTTATTTATTAAGGATTTTCAATGGAAAATAATAATTTTAATAATAGGGTTGATAGCTATCAACCCTATGGTTATAGAACAGAACAAAATACAAATGAATATTTCCTAAAGCAACAAGAGAAGAATAACGATAAAAAAATTCTCAAAACAATAGGAGCACTTTGCGGATTTTCAATAGTTGTATATTTTGTTATGTCAACTTTGATTGGCTTTTTTGTAGCGTTTTTAAATTCAAAAACTTCCTTGGACTTGGAATTTGTTTATGAAAATGGCTTAGGAGCTTGGGCATTCTCTGCAATTGCAACTCTTTTGTTTATTGGGTTACCATTTTTGGCAACATATATTGTGTTGAGAAAAAAGAAAATTACAGGAATTCTTCCAATGGGTACAACCTATAACACAAAAGCTTCAACATATTTAGTTGTTGCATTTTTACCACTCACTTTACTTTCAACTTTTCTCATAAACTTTATTTCTTTAATGGTTCAGAGTTTAATGGGTGTTGACTTTACAAGTGGAATGGAAGATATGGCTGTTACAAATGTCAAAGACTTCTTGTTTATGACATTGTTTGTGGCAATAATCCCTGCCATTTTAGAAGAAGTTGCAATTCGTGGTGTTCTTCTTCAACCATTACGCAGATTTGGTGATGGCTTTGCAATTGTTGTATCAGCTGTAATTTTTTCACTTCTTCACGGCAATATGGTGCAAATTCCTTATACAGTTGTTGCTGGAATTTATTTTGGTTATGTTATGGTTGCAACAGGTAGTCTTTGGCCGTCAATTATTTTACATTTCTTAAATAATTTCTATTCTGTAATGATTACGGCATTTGACAGTAATTTCAGCGTGGCAACAGCAAATGTTTTAACACTTGCAACCCTTGGTTTTATGACAGTTGCAGGACTTTTTGCATTTAATAAATATCGTTCAATGAATTATAAAGTTAAACTTGCAAAAGGTGTGGATTCATTGAATACAGTACAAAAAGTGAATTCCGTGTTTGTTAATATACCAATGATTATTGCAGTTATTCTTATGGTTGTTACAACACTCACAAGTATTTCAAAATCCTAAGTATGAATAAAGAATATTATATGAACTATGCGCTGAATTTGGCAAAACTTTCAGCGGATGAAGGTGAAGTGCCCGTTGGTGCAATCGTTGTTTGTAATGGCGAAATAGTCGGCGAAGGCAGAAATAAGCGTGAAACTGTTAAAAACGCTTTGCATCACGCCGAAATAGAAGCAATAAATGAGGCTTGTGCAAAACTTGGTGGTTGGCGTTTGTGGCATTGTGATATGTATGTTACATTGGAGCCATGCCCAATGTGTGCAGGCGCAATAATAAATTCAAGAATAAAAAATGTGTATTTCGGTGCAAAAGATATGAAAAATGGTGCTGTTGTTTCGGCAGCACAGCTTTTTGATATGAATTTTACTCACAAACCACAGTATGAGGGTGGAATTTTAGAAACAGAATGTTCCGAAATACTTACAAAGTTTTTTAAAGATTTACGTAAGAGCAAAGCAGGTGAAGAAAAATGAGCACAATAGCAGCAATCTCAACTGGCAGAGCACCGGGCGGTATCGGTGTTGTTAGAATCTCTGGCGAAGATGCTATTAAAATTGGTGATAAAATTTTTTCTTCATTTGGTGGCAAAAAACTTTGTGAGATAGATGGTTATTCCGCTCTTTATGGTAAAGCCCACAACGAAAAAAGTGACATTGATACAGTTGTTGCTCTTCTTTTCAGAGCACCAAAAAGTTATACAGGCGAAGATGTTGTTGAAATTTCTTGCCATGGCGGACTTTTTGTAACAGACAAAGTGCTTAAATCTGCTTTTCAAGCAGGTGCAGTGCCTGCAGAAGCAGGGGAATTCACAAAAAGAGCATTTTTAAATGGTAAAATGGACTTAACAAGTGCCGAATCCGTTATGAATGTGATTTCAGCACAGGGTGAGCAAGCAGAAAAAATTGCTCTTGGCGTGTTGGAAGGAAAACTTTTCAAAGAAATCAAAGGCATTACTGATAAATTGGTTTATGATTTGGCTCTTCTTTCGGCTTGGGTTGATTATCCTTATGAAGAAATTGAAGATTTGTCAGATAATAACCTTAAAGAGCATATTGAAATAAGTATAACAAGTCTTGAAAAACTTATAAAAGACTTTTCGACAGGGCAAATTATAATGGAGGGTGTTGATACTGCCATTGTGGGTTGCCCGAATGTTGGCAAATCAACACTTATGAATTTACTTTCAGGCACAGAAAAATCAATTGTTACCGAAATTGCAGGTACAACAAGAGACATTGTTGAAGATACTGTAAATGTGGGTGGAATTACTCTTCGACTTGCAGATACAGCAGGTGTTCGTGAAACGGATGACCTTGTTGAGAGTATCGGCGTTGACAGAGCAGTTAAAAGACTTGAAAACGCTGAGTTAGTTCTCGCGGTTTTTGATGCAAGTCGTCCATTGAACGATTCTGACAGACGATTAATAGACCTTTGTAAAGGTAAAAAAGCAATTGGAATTATCAATAAAACTGACTTAGACGAAAATCATCTAAACGGTGAAATTGAAAAGAATTTCTTACAGACAGTTTTTATCTCAGCTAAAAAAGGTACAGGTAAAGTTGACCTTGCAAAAGCGGTTGAAGAGCTTTTGGGAACAGCAGATTTCGATACATCTGCAGTTGCAGTTGTTAACGAGCGCCAATGCGAATGTTGTAAAAAAGCACTTGAAGCACTTTATGATGCAGAAAATGCATTGAATCTTGGTCTAACAATGGATGCGGTTACTGTTTGCCTTGATTCAGCCATCGAAAATCTAATGGTTTTAACAGGTGAAAAAGCAACTGAATTGGTTGTTAATGAAATATTTGCACAATTTTGTGTAGGCAAATAAACGATTAGTTAATTATTATCTATCTTGAAAAGAGGTTATATAAAATGAGCGGTTGTAGTGGAAATTGCAGTAGTTGTTCATCAAACTGCGATAGCAAAAAGAAAGATTTACACACTCCACTTAACTCAATGAGCAGTGTAAAAAAAGTAATCGGTGTTGTAAGTGGTAAAGGTGGCGTTGGTAAGAGTCTTGTAACATCAATGCTTGCAGTTACAGCACAGACAATGGGTTATCAAACAGCAATTCTTGATGCGGATATTACAGGCCCATCAATTCCACAGGCTTTTGGTCTTCACGGCAATGCTGAAGGTACAGAAGATGGAATGTTCCCAATGATTTCAAAAATGGGCACAAGAGTGATGAGTGTCAACTTGCTTCTTGAAAAAGAAGATCAACCAGTTGTGTGGCGTGGTCCAGTTATTTCAGGGGTAATTCAACAATTCTGGCAAGAAGTTATCTGGGGCGATGTTGACTTTATGTTTGTCGATATGCCTCCTGGAACAGGTGATGTGCCACTTACAGTTTTCCAATCACTCCCTGTTGATGGAATTGTAATCGTTACAACACCACAGGATTTGGTTACTCTTATTGTTAAAAAAGCAGTTAATATGGCAAAGATGATGAATATTCCAATTCTCGGTCTTGTTGAGAATATGAGCTATTTTGAATGTCCTGATTGTGGCAAAAAGCACAGTATTTATGGTGAAAGCAAAATTGACGAAGTTGCAAAAGAACTCAATATTCCTGTTCTCGCAAAACTTCCAATTAATCCTAAAAATGCTGCACTTGTTGATAAGGGCGCAATTGAGCTTAGCGAAGAAAAACAATTTATTGATGTAATCAAAAAGATTGCTGAATAAAGCAATAAAGATTGACTTTAAAAAAAATAAATGATAGAATAAAAAAAAGACCTTTGAAAAGGTGATAATGTATGAAAAACCAAAAATCAAAAATAATATCTTTTGTTTTGGTGTTTGCGCTTTTGATAACAACGATAATTGTGACATCAGTTGCAAATGCAAAAGCAGTTGATATTTATTTAGAATCTGACAAAACTGAACTTCTTGCAGGTGAATCTGCAACAATTTCAGTTAAGGTGACAACAAATTTCTCTGTTGCTACAATGTCAATCCCTGTTTTTTATGACAAAACATTGGTTGATGTGAGTGAAGCAACAGCAACACTCACAGGATATGCTGTTGCAAACACAACAACTGAAAGTCAGAGCGTTGATACAGAAAAGGTTTATGAAAATACTGAAATTGATTCTGATAAGTTCGGCTTTGTTCTTGTAACATACATTGGTGGTGCAAATAAAGAAGTAGCAGAGTCAATAGAAAACGAAGTTGTTCTTACTTTTAAAATTACAGCAAAGACAGATGTTTCAGGAAATGCTGCCGTAAAAGTAATACAAGAATCGGCAAAAACCAGCGAAAATATTAAAGGTATGCTTTATTTTGGCGCAACAACAAATGGTCCAACAATCAATTCAATTCCAGAAAATATTGAAAAGATTGATTTAACAACGGGAATAGTAAGTGTAAAAATTGGTAAGCTTAATAATTTACCAACACTTGAAGTAAAAACGTCAGAAGAGTTTGAATATTCAGATTATGTAATTCTTGACAAAACAAATACAAATAATGGTGAATACACAGGTATCATCTATGGTATCGATACTCTCGACCAGAACGAAGCAATGGAAATTCTTGGTTCACTTGGAGATGCACTTATGGCATCAACAGGTGATGAAACACAAATCGAAATCATTGCAAACGAAGCAGGTCAAGAATCAACAGATGCATTAATTGAAATCGTTGATTCAGAAGGTACAGTTCTCGAAACATACGTATTCATATACTTCGGTGATGTTGATGGTGACGCTATGATTTCAGCTAACGATGCTTTCATTGCAGAGTATTATGAAGGTACATATGAAGGTATCAACACATATGCACAGTATGTAGCTTGCGATATTGACGGTGACGGAATGCCATCAGCAAATGACGCATTCGTTATGGAATATTATGAAGGTACATACGAAGGTGTTGACTACCAGTATAACATTGGTCAGAACGCTGTAAATAATTCATACGAATGGATTTATTAATCTAACAATAAAATAATATTTAAAAGCAGACTTTCGGGTCTGCTTTTTTGCGTTTATATCCATATATCATCTTGACACAATGTTTATTTTTGTGTAAAATATAAAAGATAGTATGGGGTAATAGTATCCCGTCTGTCATTCATCTTAATTTCATTACATATTTTTGATATATTTTGTGAAATTAAATATTTAATAGGAGGGAACGACATAATGGAACCAATCACCATTATTCTTGCCGTTGTCTCTGCTGTTGTATTTGGAATTGGTGGCTTTGTTGTTGGTGGTTTGCACCGCAAAAAAGTTGCCGAAGCTGAAATTGGTTCAGCTAATGAAGAAGCATTAAGAATTGTTAATCAGGCAGTGCAGACTGCTGAAAGCAAGAAAAAAGAAGCTATTCTTGAAGCAAAAGACGAAATACACAAGTTAAGAAATGAAGTTGATAAAGAACTTCGTGAAAGACGCGCAGAGGTACAGCGACAAGAAAACAGAATTAATCAAAAAGAAGAAAATCTTGACAAGAAAACTGAAAATCTTGAAAAGAAAGAAGAACTTTTAGCTGAAAAAGTTAAAGCTGCTGATGCAAAGATGGAAGAAGTTGAAACTCTTAAACGCAGTCAACTTGAAATGCTTGAAAAAATTAGTGGTTACTCAAAAGAACAGGCAAAAGTGCTTCTCTTGCAAGAACTTGAAGAGCAACTCACTCACGAAAAAGCTCTCAAAATTATGGAATTTGAGCAGAAAACTCGTGACGAAAGTGATAACCTTGCTCGTGAAATCATTTCAGGTGCAATTCAGCGTTGCGCAGCAGACCATGCTGCAGAAGCAACAGTTTCAGTTGTTGCACTTCCAAATGACGAAATGAAAGGTAGAATTATCGGTCGTGAAGGTCGAAATATTAGAACTCTTGAAACAATCACAGGTGTTGATTTGATTATTGACGATACACCTGAAGCTATCACAGTTTCAAGCTTTGACCCTGTTCGTCGTGAAGTGGCTAGACTTACACTTGAAAGACTTATCCAAGACGGCAGAATTCACCCTGCTCGCGTTGAAGAAATGTTTGAAAAATCAAAACGCGATGTTGAACAGACAATTAAGCAAACAGGTGAAAGAGCAGTTGTTGATGCAGGCGTTAACGGTGTTCACCCTGAGCTTGTTAAACTTCTCGGTAAACTTAAATACAGAACAAGTTTTGGTCAGAATGTACTCAACCATTCTCTTGAAGTTTCTTATATCGCAGGTCTTATGGCTCAGGAATTGGGCGTAGATGTTAAGGCTGCAAAGCGTGCAGGTCTTCTTCACGATATCGGTAAGGCTCTTGACCGTGAATTCGAAGGAACACATATCGAACTCGGCGTTGAAGCTGCAAAGAAATATAAAGAAAATGACAAAATTGTTCACGCTATCGCTGCTCACCATGGTGAAATCGAAGCTAAAACAATTGTTGCAGTGCTTGTTCAGGCAGCCGATGCTATTTCTGCGGCAAGACCTGGCGCAAGACGCGAAAATGTTCAGAATTACATCAAGCGTCTTGAAAAACTTGAAGAAATCGCAACATCATTTGAAGGTGTTGAAAAATCATTCGCTATTCAGGCAGGTCGTGAAATTCGTATTATGGTTAACCCAGAAACAGTTTCAGACGAAAAGATGGTTATTGTTGCTCGCGAAATCGCAAAGAAGATTGAAGACGAGCTTGAATATCCAGGTCAAATCAAAGTTAATATAGTTCGCGAAAACAGAGCTATTGATTTCGCTAAATAACACTTTGAGTTAGTAATAAAAAATTAACAATGCCCCGATGTCAACAAGGCTTCGGGGCAAAATAATCCATATATAGAAACGGTGTGCATAATGTCACGCAAAATTAAAGTACTTTGTGTTGGTGATGTAGTAGGAAATAGCGGTTGCGAATTCTTACGCAAAAAACTTGCACAATTTAAAACAGAAAACAATATCGACATCTGCATTGTAAACGGTGAAAACTCAGCAGTTGGTAACGGAATGTTACCTAATTCCTGTGGTCATATTTTTACAAGTGGTGGCGATTTTATAACAGGTGGAAATCATTCTCTTAAACGCCGAGAAATATTTGAATATCTCGATAGGACTGATAATGTAATTCGTCCTGCCAATTATGGCGATGGCGTTTGGGGTAAGGGTTACGGAATCATTGATAAAGGTGCTTACCGAGTGGGTGTTATCAATCTTCTTGGCAGAGTTTACCTTGAAGGTCATGCCGACCCTTTTGAAACCGCCAAAAATATAATTAAAGAATTAAAAGAAGAAACAAATATTATATTTGTTGATTTTCATGCCGAAGCAACTGCTGAGAAAAAAGCATTAGGATATTTTCTTGACGGAAAAGTCAGCGCAGTTTTCGGAACACATACTCACATTCAGACATCTGATGCTCAGATTATGACAAAAGGAACAGGCTATATTACTGATTTGGGTATGACGGGTCCTGAAGAATCCGTGCTTGGTGTAAAAAAAGAAATTATAATAGAAAAATTCAGAAAAGGATTTACAACAATGTTTGAAACTGCTGATACACCTGCTTTTATGCAAGGTTGTGTATTTACAGTTGACCGTGATAGCGGAAAAACAGTTGAAATCGAACCAATAACAATAAGGTGACAATATGAAAAGGTGTTTACCTGTCATTTCGCTTTTGCTTTGTTTTGCCTTGCTTTTTTCGGGGTGCAAGGGTGAAAAAGAGCCAGAAGAAACTGAACAGACCACAGAAACTACAACTGAATTAGTGCAGAATACGGGCACAGTTATAAAAGACGGTAAAATATCTTTGCCTTTTAACAAGACAGATGGTCTTAATCCTTATTTTGCAAAGAGTTATGAGAATTTATATCTTTGCAATCTTTTATATGAGCCTTTATTCTCGGTGGATAGCACCTATAATGCAAATCCTGTTTTGGCGCAGACTGTAGTTGTCAATGGTACAACTGCAACCGTCACAATCAGAATGGATGCTGCTTGTCGTGGCTCAAGCCCAATCAATGCTTATGACGTTGAATATTCTTTCAATATGGCAAAGGCTTCTTTTGCATGGTCGGGAATGTTGTCGGGGGTAAACTCTGCAACAGCAATGAGCAATAATACAATTCAGTTGAATTTATCATTCAATGACCAATATGTTGCCAATAAGCTTATATTCCCCGTTGTAAAAAGTGGTACAGCAGATGGGCAGTTAGCAGTACCAACAGGTAGTGGTGATTATTATTACATTCAAAATAATTTGAAAAATGTTGGCAATGCAGAGAAAAATATAAGTTTATTTGAAATTGACACTAACAAAAGTTCTGAAAATGCTTTTAAAATCGGCAAAACAGATGTTTATTTCAATGACTTGTCAAATTGCAATTATACAAGCGTGAACGGTGCTAATTATAGTGTTCAACTTAATAATATGGTTTATCTTGGGCTCAATTCAAGCCGTGGTGCGTTGACAAAACAAGTGAGAAGTGCAATTGCGGCACAAATCAATGCAGAAGAAATTGCAATTTCTTCTTATCAGGGACACGCAACACCAATCAAAATGCCTGTTAACCCTGAAAGTGCAATGAGCAAAGAGATTACACAAATTGATGTTAAGAGCAATAAAACTCTTGCAGAAAACATTCTTGACAGGTGTGGATTTATCAATTATTCGGGCAAGGCAAAAACAAACGGTGCTTATTTGCTCTCGTTTACCTTGATTGTGAATAATGATAACCGATACAGAGTGGCTGCGGCATATAATATTGCTGACAGTTTAAGAGAGTGTGGATTTTTAATCACAGTTTTACCATTGAGTTTTGCTGATTATAACCAGAGAATTACAAGTGGTAATTTTGATATGTATCTTGGCGAAATCAAACTTGATAGTTCAATGGATATTTCTCAATTCTTTGGCGATGGTGCTCAGGGTATGGGTATTGACAAAACCGAAAGAGTTGTAACTGAATATTATAAATTCAGGGCAGGCGAAACAACTGCTCAACAATATTTTGAAATTTTCAGCGAATATTTTCCCTTTGTGCCTGTATGTTTCAGAAAAGGCTATGCAGTTTTTTCGGGGGATATAAATCCACAAACAAACCAATTCCCAAATAATATTTATTCGGGAATATAATGAGGTAAGAAAAAATGAAGTTCTCCGACGATATCAAATATATCAAGGGCGTTGGCGAAACCCGAGCAAATGGATTTCGCTCTCTTGGTGTGTCAACGGTCGGGGAACTTTTGCGTTTTTATCCCCGTGCTTATGAAGATTGGAGCAAAATTTTACCTATTTCTCAATGCGTAATCGGTGAAAATGTGTGCATAAAAGGAACATTAATTTTCCCTATGAAAAACGAGAGAGTCCGCGGGGGAATGCTCATTGCAAAAGGTACTGTAACTGATGGCGATGATGCAGTTTCTATCACATTTTTCAATAATAAATATATTGATAAAATGCTCAAAACGGGCGAAGAATATCTCTTTTATGGCAAAATTACATTAGGCAAATTCGCTGCTCGTGAAATGGTTGCACCAATGTTTATAAAATCAACCGAAAGTGTTGAAGTGCGCCCAATTTATCCACAGAATAAAAACATAACATCAAGACAAATTCAGTCAGCGGTTAAATTTGCACTCGAAAATATTGATGCAATACCTGACTATTTACCCCAATATATTTTAGAAAAATTCAACTTGGTTTCTTTGGATACTGCAATCAGAAACATTCATTTTCCAAAGAATGACGAAGACCTGCAAAACGCGAGAAATCGTTTAATTTTTGATGAATTGTTCATTTTACAACTCAGTTTGTTAACTTTGAAAAACGATAATTCTGTTGTAAAAACAGGGAATATCATCAATGAAGATTATAGTGATGAGTTTTTTTCGCTTTTACCATTTACACCCACAAATGCACAGAAAAAAGCCGTCAAAGAAGCAGTTTCTGATATGCAAAGCGGAAAACAAATGAACCGACTTTTGCAAGGTGATGTTGGTAGCGGTAAAACAGCAGTTGCAGCGGCGATTGTCTATTCAGTTGCAAAAAATGGATTGCAATCTGCGTTAATGGCACCCACAGAAGTCCTTGCAACTCAACATTTTGAAACCTTTAAAATGCTTTTCGACAATACAGGTATTCATTGTGAGTTGTTGACAGGTAGCACCAAATCAAAAGAGAAAAAAGAAATAAAAGAACGACTTAAAAATAGTGAAATAGATTTAATTATTGGTACTCATGCACTTATTCAAGACGATGTAGAATTTAAAAATCTCGGCTTAGTCATTACCGATGAGCAACACCGTTTTGGCGTAAAACAACGAACAGGACTTTGCTCAAAGGGCGACAATCCACATGTTTATGTTATGTCGGCAACACCAATTCCAAGAACATTAGCTCTTATTCTTTTCGGGGATTTGAATGTATCTATTCTTGACGAGTTGCCACCGGGTAGACAAAAAATTGATACTTATGCTGTCAATTCTTCAAAGCGTGGGGGTATGTTTGACTTTATCCGTAAACATCTCGACGCAGGTTATCAAGGTTATATTGTTTGTCCGTTAGTTGAAGAAAGTGAACTTGTGCAAGGGGTTTTATCTGTTGAAGAATATTTCAAAAAAGCACAAGTACCGTTTAAGAATTATAGAATGGACCTTTTGCACGGACAAATGAGTCCAAAGAAAAAAGACGAAATAATGCTCAAGTTCAAAAGCGGCGAAATTCAGCTTCTCATTTCAACTGTGGTTATTGAAGTTGGTGTTGATGTGCCAAATGCCGTGATTATGGTTATTGAAAATGCCGAGCGTTTTGGTCTTTCTCAACTTCACCAGTTGCGTGGCCGAGTTGGTCGTGGCAAAGCAAAATCCACTTGTGTGCTTGTTACAGATGCAACAGGTGACGAAGCAACAGCCCGAATGAATATTATGTGCGAGACTACAGATGGATTTAAAATCGCCGACGAAGACTTGAAACTTCGTGGACCGGGTGATTTCTTTGGTACTCGTCAGCATGGTTTGCCTAAACTTCGCATAGCGGATATTATGACCGACACAAAAATTCTTATGCAGACTCAGGAGTTTGCAAAAGAGATTATGTCAACTGACCATAATTTCGAAAAGCAAGAGCATAAGCAGATTGGCAAACAGGTTGCAAAGAAGATTTACAGTTTGCAGGTTGCAAACACAGCAAACACAATTTAGGGGGATTGAATGATGTATATCTTAAAACCAATTCTTGAAAAAAACTGGGAAAACACAGGGAAAATGGACGCAAAGAGAATCGCGTCACAAACAGAGCCTGAAGGTCTTGTTAAAATTCTCGATATTCCATATATTGACGATGGTGAAAAAGCACATCTTCTTGATATTTATTATCCAGAAGGCACAACAGAAAAACTTCCTGTAATCATCGATATCCACGGTGGTGGATGGATGTATGGTTATAAAGAAATCAACAAGAATTTCTGCCTTAAATTAGCAGAAAAAGGTTTTTTAGTAGCATCAATTAACTATCGTCTTGCAGGTGATGTGCTTTTTGATGACCAAATCAGAGATATTTTTGCTTCACTTAAATGGCTCAATGAAAATCTTAAAGACTATCCAGCTGATACAGGCAATATCTTCCTTGCAGGTGACTCTGCGGGTGGGCATTTCTCTTGTGTTACTACTGCGGTTAATCTCAATGAAGATATGCAAGAAGATTTTGGCGTCCAATATTGCGGTTTTGACTTCAACGCAGTTGCAGCAATTTGCCCTGCAGTTGATTTGTTAAGCCCTAATTTGCTTATGAATGTTAATGTGCCAATTCTTTTGGGAGATAAATGGAGAAAGAGCAAATTCAAGAAATATCTTGATGTAAACCAAATCATTTCAAAAGATTTCCCTCCATTTTATGTGAATACAGCAAGAAACGATTTTCTTAAAAAGCAATGCTATAAATTAAAAGACATTCTTGAAAGAAATAATATTGAACATAAATTCCACGACTTTGATAAACCATTATCCCATGTTTTCAATGTAGTTGACCCATTCTCAAAATACGGAGACCAAGCAAACACAGAAATCGCAGAATTCTTTAAAGCAAGAATTAAAACAAAAGCATAAATAAAAAGGACGGTTTACCCGTCCTTTTTCCTTTATATTTCTTTATTTTTCAAAATTCTATCAGGAATTTCGTTCATACAAAATTCAAGCATTTCTTCTGTAATCACATCGGGTAATTTCTTGAACTTTTCATTAATTCTTGTGTGACGATATTCAAGGTCGTGAGCGTCCGTTGCAATAAGTTTTGCAATTTTTCTTCTCACCATATCAATTGCCATTTCCTGTGGTTCTGGTCCGTTGCTACCTGTCAGGCTATCAATATTCACCTGAAAAACAACATCACGGTCAATAAGCTCATCAATAATATGAAAATTGCGATGAAGTTCAACATATCTTTCGGGATGAGCAACAATTGGTGTATAGCCACGAGAAATAAGTTCATCAATCCACAAAGGAACACGCTCAACATTAAAAGGGCCTAAAGGGAACTCGCAAAGCATATATCGTGAATGGTTGATTGTGAGTGCATCTAAGTTTTCTGCATCAAAAATTTCGTCAGAAAGAAAAAGCTCAGCACCTGAAAAAACTAAAAGGTCAATGTTTTCTTTTTCAAGAATATGACGAAGAATTCTGATTTTTTCAGTTCGTTCATGGACGAATTCGTTAAGTTTATTATATTTGAAAAAATGTGGTGTGACGGCTATGGCTGTGCACCCGTTTTTATAAGCATCAATGCACATCTGCACACAAGTATCAATGTCTTCTGCGCCGTCATCAATGTCAAAAAGTATATGATTATGAATGTCTATCATGTTATTCTTCCTTTGCTTCGGGTTTTACACCCAAAAGTTCATCGTCTTCTACCTTGTGGAAAACATGGATAATTCCTTCGTCATTAAGCATCTTAACCATAACAATTGTAATAGGAAGAAGGAAAAGTCCGATAAATCCAAAAATTCTTGAACCGATATACATTGCCATAATTGTTGTGAACGGTGGAATACCAAGTTGTGCAGCAACAAGTTTTGGCTCAATAATCTGTCTGATAACTGTTATGCAGACATACATAACGATTATGCCAATCGCCATTGGAATATTCCCTGTGAAAAGTGAATAAAGAGCCCAAGGGATAAGCACAGTTCCTGTTCCAAGAACGGGAACAATGTCAATGAGAGCCACAATTCCTGCGATTATGAAAATATAGCCACTGTTATAAACGCCTAAAAGTTGAAGCACAAAAAGTCCGAGAGAAAGTTCTGTGAATGTGATTGTGATAATAAGTGCATAAGCTTTTGCCATTTTGCCGAGAGCAGGGAATAAAAGATGTTTTGCTCTCACAACTTTTTCTCTTGTATCAGGTTTAAAGAAGCTAAGAATAACTTTTTTAACAGTTTTGAAGTCAGATGCCATAAAGCAACAAGCAATAATAGCAATAACAATTGAAACAATAGTTGTTGGAATTTGTTTTGCAGTGTCAAGAATTCCCAAAAGTGGTGTTGCAAGACTTGAAATATCAAAACTTGTTGTTGGAGCACTTTGGCTATTTGAAGAACTTAAAACCTCGTTGAGTTTTTCGCTTATGAATGAAGTGATTGTACTTTCAACCTTGTCAGGTAAAAATGAAAGTCCGTCTCGAAGAGCAAGTTCGATTTTTATAAGAAGAGTAGGAATATCTTCTAACTGAATCATAATATATTGGAAAAAGCCTTTAAGTTCTGTGCCAATCCAAACGAAAATCATACCGATTCCAAAAAGAATTGCAAGTGAACAGATAAGAACCATAAAAACGGAAACAATTCCACGCTTTAATGGTGTTTTGTTGCAAATGAAATTGATGGGTTTTTGCAAAATCATTGCAACAAGCACTGCAACAATGAAAGGCAAGAACAAACCAAATGCATATTTAAAAAATGCATAGAACAATGTGAGAACAATTGCACCATACAAAACGCTGATTATAAAATTCTTTTTCTTTTCAATTCCTGTCATAAAGAACTCTCCAAAAATAGTTGTTAACAATATAATAAACCATTTTAAAGCAATATACAATTAAAAACTGTGAAAAATATGTAAATTTTTCTAAAAATTATCGAAAAAATTTTTTAAATATATTGTATATTACCCCTTTATTCTCTAAGGGATTTGTGATAGAATATTTAAAAGTATTTTTATAATGCTTGACTATAACCTTTTTTACTGAAAGTTTTCACAGTAAGGACGTGAATTTTAGAATGTATGTTGCAGTAATGGGATACGGTACAGTTGGTTCTGGTGTGGTTGAAGTTCTCACCAAAAATCACGATAGTATCGTTAAAAGAAGCACACAAAATGAAATGGAAGTTAAATATATCCTTGATTTGAGAGATTTCCCAGGGGACCCTCACGAAAGTAAAATGATTAAGGATTTTAATATTATTCTTAACGACGATGATGTTAAGATTGTTGTTGAAACAATGGGTGGACTTCACCCGGCTTACGAGTTTGTTTCATCTTGTCTTAAAGCAGGCAAGAGCGTTGTTACATCAAACAAAGAACTTGTTGCAGCAAAGGGCTATGAACTTTTACAGTTTGCCGCTGAAAACAATGTGAACTTCTTGTTTGAAGCATCAGTTGGTGGTGGTATTCCAATTATTCGTCCTATTTCACAATGTCTCGCAGCAAATGAGATTGATGAAATCGCAGGTATCTTAAATGGTACAACAAACTTTATTCTCACAATGATGATTGAGAAGAATATGAGTTTTGAAGATGCACTCAAACTTGCTCAGGATAATGGTTATGCAGAAAAAGACCCAACAGCTGACGTTGAAGGTCACGATGCTTGCAGAAAAATCTGCATTCTTGCATCTCTCTGCTTTGGCAAACATGTTTACCCTGACGCAGTTTATACAGAAGGCATTACAAAAATCACTCTTGATGATGTTGCTTATATCGGTGCATTTGGTGGCGTAATCAAACTTCTTGGTAGAGCTAAGAAAATGGATGACGGAAAAATCTTCGCAATTGTTTCTCCTGCAATTGTTATGGACGGCAGTCAGTTAGCATCAGTTAACGATGTTTTCAATGCAATTCTTGTTCGTGGCGACGCAACAGGTGATGTTGTGTTCTATGGTAAAGGTGCAGGCAAACTTCCAACAGCATCAGCAGTTGTGGCAGACGTTATCGACTGTGCAAGAAATATGGGCAGAAAGAAACCACTTGGCTGGGGCGAAGCAGAAGAAAATTATGTTGTTGATTATAAATCTGCAACAAATCCGCTTTACATCCGTGCTGAAGTTACAGATAAAGCAAACGCTTTGCAAGATGTTGTTGCAACAATCGGCAAAGTTCAGGTTCTTGAATTCTCAGGTTGCAAATCAAACGAATTAGCATTTGTAACAAGTGCTATGACAGAAAAAGAATTGACAGAAAAGCTTAACAGCATTTCTTCAATCAGCATAAAATCTCTTATCAGAGTTACTGATTATTAATAG
>JAZOPS010000049.1:0-72762 GCA_045655645.1 Candidatus Fimenecus sp. | reverse complement strand
CATTTTCTGTGGACTCTTCAGCGGGTGTTTCTTCTTTTGCTTTCTCTTTTTTAGGCTTTTCTTTCTTTGGTGGCTTATCTTTTTTAGGTTTTGCTGGGAGAATTTGTATATTTATAAAAAGCCACTTTATATTCAATTTAAATTCATCAAAAAATTCAGCGTTAATTGTTATTCTGATACTTAATATCAAAGCAATGAATGCAATTATACCAAGCAATATGTACAACAAAACCATAGAGCCACCTCCTTAATAGATTTTAATATAATTATTCTTCAGTAGTTTCTTCGATTTCTTCTGATGTCTCTTCTTTTTGTGGAATTTCAGGTAACTCATCAAGTGATGAAATTGAGAAACAACGTAAAAAGTCAGGTGTTGTACCATAGACTAATGGACGACCTGGCAAATCAAGTCTACCTTTCTCTTCGATGAGTTTCTTTTGACAAAGTGTTGCGATAACACCAGAGCAGTCAACACCTCTCACTTGCTCAACAAAAGATTTTGTAACAGGTTGATTATATGCAACAACTGCCAAAACTTCAAATGCAGCCTGAGATAAAGGCGTATTTTTTCTTAATTCTAACACATCACGTATTACTTCTGCAAATTCACTTCTTGAAGAAAGCTGATATTTGTCACCAAGTTTCAACACACAAATACCACTGTTCATCTCGTCAAGTTTTGCTGAAAGATTGTATAAAACCTGTTCACAAAGCTCATTTTCGATTTCAAGTGCCTGTGCTATTCTATCTAATTCAACAGGTTCACCTGACGCAAAAAGTATCGCCTCAGCCGCAGCCTGTAATTTACTTGCTTTCATTTAATTCCATTCCTCACTAACCTCTGAAAAATCAGAGTCTAATAATTCAACCTGAGTTTCTTCACCATCACCAAGAACCTTGACTTTCTTGGATTTTGTAAGTTCTAATACAGCTAAAAAAGTTGCAACAATATCTGACCTCGATTCAGCATCAGAAAACAATGAATTGAGCTTTGCTTTTTGTCCTTTTTTAGTAAGTTTAGAAAAAATCTTTGAAATTCTTGAACCTACTGAAACAACTTTTCTAACAACAATTTCTTTAAACGCTTCTATTGGTGGCGGTAACGAACGAAGTTTTTTACCTGCGGCAGAAACATAGGCAGAAAACAATTCACTTGGCTCATGAATTCTTTTATATGTCTGGTCAGGGTCAATCTTTTCAGGTGTTCTGATAAATTTACCAAAACCATCGGTATTTTCTGATAATTTCTCTGCAAGAAGTTTCATATCACGGTACTCAATGAGTTCACCTTGCAACTCTTGTTTTAATTCTTCAGCTTCAGTATAAACCGGCAAAAGTGACACAGATTTTAGATAGACAAGTCTTGCTGCCATTTCAAGAAATTCAGCCGCAACATACATATCCTCTTCTTGCATCATTCTGACATAGTCAACATACTGCTCAACAAGAGTAACAATCGGTATATCGTAAATATTCAATTTATGTTTTGAAATTAAATGTAAAAGCAAGTCCATCGGACCTTCAAAAACATCTAATTTATACGATATTTTTTCCATAATAAACCTACTTAAAAAAGAGTAAACGGGAATTCTGCTATACTTGTAAACAATTCCAAAAATAAGCTTGAAATAATCGCTAATGGTGTTGAAAGTACACCGGATAAAATTAAAACAAACACAACAATTACAACATATCTTTCATATTGTAAGAATTTATAATAATGTTTAGCTGGAATTAACAACTGTAAAATTCTCGAACCATCTAAAGGTGGAATTGGCAACAAATTGAAAACTGCGAGATTCACATTGATTGCAGCAGCAAAATACAAGAATGAAATTACAGGATAGACTATCATTAAATCAGCTTTGTAAAACACATTTTGAACCAAAACAGTCAAGAAAACAAAGAAAAATCCCATAATCAAATTTGAAGTTGGGCCTGCAATGGCTGTGATTGCCATTCCTTTTTTAGGGTCTTTAAAGTTTCTTGGGTTAACACTAACGGGTTTTGCATAACCAAAACCACAAAGGAAAATCATCAATGCGCCCAAAAGGTCAATATGAGCAAAAGGATTAAGAGTAAGTCTGCCTGATAATCTTGGTGTTTCATCACCTAATTTTGTCGCAATTAAGGCATGTGCATATTCATGGATTGGCATTGTGCAAAACACAACGAACAAACGCGAAAATAAGCCAATCATCAATTCAAGAAAATCATAATCGCCACGAAAAATATCAAAAAGCATAACTACTCTCCTTTCTGTTTTCTTAAAATATTATTATATTCCAAATGTTACAATTCTGTCAATATCATTGAAATCAAAAAGAACACTTGTTGAAGATATTTTATCTTTAAAAATATCACAAATTTCTGTGCTTTGTTCTTCACCGCATTCAAACGCGATAAAGCCGTTGTTTTTGACTTGTTTTAGCCACTTGTCACAAATAACTCTATAAAAAATCAAACCATCTTCGCCACCATCAAGAGCGGACAAAGGTTCAAAATGCACTTCTTTTTGCAAAGATTGAATTTCATCGGTTTCAATATAAGGTGGATTAGAAAGCAAAACATCGCACAGTGGTGTGAGACTTAAATCATAATCGAAAATATCAGCTTTGATTATGATTGCATTGTCAAGAGAATACTTCTCTTTATTCATTTTAAGATAACTAAATGCATTCTCTTCTTTTTCAAAAAGATAAACTTTAGCATCTTTTCTATGATTTGCGATTGTTAAACCAATGCAACCTGTTCCAGCGCACAAATCATAAACTACAGGTGATTTAATATCTTTAATCTTTTCAAGAGCAAAATCTACAAGCAATTCAGTTTCAGGACGAGGTATCAACACACCCTCACCCACAAAAAATGTCATATCATAAAAATCCCAATTACCAATTATATATTGTAATGGCTCATGATTTTCGCGTCGTAAAATTGCATCTAAAATCTTTTTCTCGGCATCATTAGATAAAACTATATCTTTAATTGTTAAGCTAGTTTTATCAATATTAAGTATAGACTCAAAAAGACAAAGTGTTTCAAATTTTGAATCACCTGTGAACTCTAATCTTTTAACACATAAATTATATAATTCTCTTGCAGTCATTAGATTTTGTCATCCTCAGGATTATCAGTTAAAACTGCTTTCATTGATTCAATAGCAACTTCAATAATATCGTCAGTTGGTTCAACCGTTGTAATTCTTTGCATTAAAAGACCAGGATAAGAAAGAATTGACACAATTACATTATCGTGTTTACCTGCAAATTTAATGAACTCATATCCAATGCCCATAACTAAAGGTAAAATTGCAATTTTAATCATTATCCAAAGCATTTTATTGATTGTTTGCAATTCTGGGAAAATTACTACAAGTGAAAATGACAAGAACATACTGATAATGAGCATTACGAACATAAAAGCAGTGCCACATCTTGGATGAAACCTTGACATCTTTCTAACATTTTCAACAGTCAAATCAAGACCATTCTCATAACAAAAAATCGTTTTATGTTCAGCGCCATGATACATGAAAACTCTTTTAATCATAGACATTTTTGAAACGACTATCATATATGAAATAAAGATAATTATTCTTAAAATGCCTTCAAATAAAGGGTGATATTTTGCAACATCAACGCTACGAAGAATATAATCGTCAAACAAGTCAACCAAAAGTGTTGGAAGATACATAAAAATCAAGAAAGAAAGACCAACACCTAACACGGCAGAAATAACGCTGATTACCGCCATCATTTTCTCGCCCATGTGGTCGTTAAGCCACTTATCAAGTTTCGACATATCTGCTTCTTTTTCTTCTTCTGTCAAAGTTTTATCGGCGGATTTCATTAAATATTTATATCCTGTTACCATTGATTCAGCAAAGCCTACTACACCGCGAACCAAAGGCCAGCCAAAAAGTTTACACTTATTCTTCCAGGGAATATATTCTTCAACTTCTGTCTCAATAGTACCATCAGGTAAACGAAGGGACATTGCAGTACCCTTTGGACCCCGCATCATAATACCCTCTATTAATGCCTGACCGCCTATTGATGTTTTATGCTTTTTATTTTCACTCATAATTTCACCTTGTTCTACTATTTTTAGGTAGAATAATAGTTGTTGTTGTGCCTTTGCCGATTTTACTTTCGATAATCATTTCACCATTATGAAGTTTAATTATTTCGTCAGTAACTGCAAGTCCAATTCCACTACCACGGACACTATTATTTGCCTTAAAAAACTTTTCTCTGATTCGTGGTAAATCATTTTTGGAAATACCACACCCATTATCACTTATTGTGATTTTTACAGAGTTATTTATATTTTGAAGACTGACCTTAACAAAGCCGCCTTTTTTGTTGTATTTAAAACTATTATCAATAACATTAACAAATGCTTGCTTTAAACGGTTAGCATCCCCAGACATTTTTATAGGGTTTGATGGTATTTTTGTTATAAGTTCAATACTGTCTCGTTCAGACCTTTCACGAAAAACTTCAAGCACATCTGCTAATTCTTTATTTATGTCAAGTATTCCGTTTTTTAATGAGAGTTTTCCACTTTCCATTCGAGAGAAATCAAGCAACTCTTCAACAAGTTCTGTTAAACGTTCCGACTCATTTACAATAACATTAATACCTTTGTCAATCAATTCGTCGTCACTATCTTTTGCCAAGCGAATAGTCTCTCCCCAACCTTTAATAGCTGTTAACGGAGTTCTCAATTCATGAGAAACAGTTGATATAAACTCATTTTTCATTCTTTCTGTTTCGCCAATTTCATGAGCCATATTGTTAATTGTGTCACACAACTGTCCGATTTCGTCATTGTACTTATGATGTTCAATTGATGCACTAAAATCACCTTTTGCAATCCTTGAAGCAGTTTCATTAATCTTTTTCACTGGATTAATAATTGATTTTACAAAATAAGCACCCGATGTATAAACAAAGAAAATAAACACTAAAACCAAAAATGCAATCAATATAAAAATTGAAATTAATTGACTATCAACATCGTTAAGAGAAATTATGTATCTTACTGCACCAATTGGCACACCATCTGTTTTTGGTAAAAGATATGATAGCGCCATGACTTTTTCTCCGTTTTGCATATTACCTATCCATTTACCTTTGCCATCGTCACTGATTAAAGCAAAGTTATAATCAGGATATTGCTCACCCGTGACAGAGAAACCTGTTGACGATACAACAACCTCACCATATCTGTCAATGACCCAAACTTCCATAAGATTTTTATCAGAAAAATTATTCACAAATTTTCGGGCTACCTGATTAAATGTTTCGTCAGTAACAGGTCCTGAAGTAGTAAAAGATGAAACAACCATTGATGTTGCTCGTGAATTCAAAGTCATTTCAACAGAATTATAATATTGTCTTTTTAAAACAACGCCAACTGCAATGCCAATAATGATAATCAATACAATAATGCCAAGCAAAACAGACATAGCCCATCTCTTAACAATACTGTTTTTAATCATTTTGACACCACCTTATTTTAAATTATCCATTTATAACCCATACCCCAAACTGTTGTTAAATGCTTAGGCTGTGAGGGTTCATCTTCAATTTTATTTCTAAGTCTGTGAATATTCACATCAACAACTTTTTCATCACCAAAGTATGTATCACCCCAAACAAAATTCAAGATATCTTTTCTATCAAGGGCAACATTAGGGTTTGAAAAGAAATATTCAATAATTTGAAACTCAACTTGAGTCAATTCTAAAGGCTCGCCGTTTTTAGTCAATGTGTGACTTCTTAAATCAAGCACAAACTCATTGAGTTCAATTGAATTGTCAACTTTTTGCTCTTCTTCATCAATAAAAGTGAGAGAAACTCTTCGATGAATTGCGTCAATTCTTGCCATAAGTTCTGATGGTGAAAAAGGCTTTGTGACATAATCGTCAGCACCAACCATCAACCCTGTAACCTTATCCATCTCTTGTGTTCTTGCAGTAAGCATTATTATGCCAACACGCTTATTTTTGCTACGGATATACTTACACACTTCTAATCCGTCAACAATTGGCATCATTATATCTAAAACAACCACATCAATTTTAGATTGAAACTCATCAAAAAGTTTAATTGCTTCTTCACCATTAGATGCTTCAATTACTTCATAACCGCTTCTGTGTAAATTAATTACTACAAAATCGCGAATTGAAGCTTCATCTTCTGCAACTAAAACATACTTCATAATAATTCTCCTAATCAACTATTACAAAATTTTTCAACAGTGTTGCTTCGCTGTATACTGAATTGCTATTAAAAAGATATGTATAAACTAAAATTTCATCTTCTAAGAATTTCACATACTTGCCATCATAATCATCCCATTCGTTTGTGTTGAACACTTTGAAAGAAATGATTTCAGTCTTTTGAGTATTGTCGTCAGTTTTCTCATAAAAACTCAAAACAGAACTATCGACATTATAAACAACCGATACTTTATTTATCCAGTTTTCGGGAATTACATAATAATAGTTATATGAAACATTATATAAGCATTTGAAATCAACAATTAATTCATTTTCATTTATTTCTGACCAAACTGTCAAAGATAGTGGCGTTGTCTCTGTTGTGGAGTTCGATTTATTAACTGCGTCAGGCATTGTTTCATAAGTTGGAATTTCAATAACACCATCATTATCAATATCAAAACTATAAATCTGAGAGCCTCTTGCAGTCAATGGGAACTCAGTTGTGTTAGCTTCATATAACGGAAGTGTTGTTGTGAAGTCGTTATGATTAATATCAATTACTTCAGTTATTAATGTGTTTTCATTAATTAATCCGTCAATATATATTCGCGTATTATCATTTAAACTATCCGTCGAAATATTGTATATATCAAGCATATTACTCAATGTGAGAGAAATATCTTTGTCAACTAAATAGTCATTATTAAAGCTTAATAGTCTTGCTGTTGTACGATTCTCAACATTAGCAAGATTAATGTTAAATAAAAGTATTTCATCGGATTTATCGTTATTGAAATCATCTACAAATATTTTTGTAAAATATTCAGTTTTTAAAAGAGAGGTTTCTTTTTCCGAGTAACTATAGACTGTTAATACTCTATCGCTGACATTAGAAAATGAATTGCTTCTGCTTTTTTCTGAAGCAGTTAAAAACGTCCAGGAAATGACGATTTCAAAAATACCATCACCATTTAAATCAGCAAATTCAATTTCATAAATTTCTTCGCCACGACCCTTTATATTTGCAACTCTAACCCAATTATCAACATCCTTTTTAAAAATACTAAAAAATGCTGTTTCGCTTGATTCAGGGTCAGAATAAAATGCAAATGCTTCTGGTGAATTATCATTATCTAAATCATAGAAAAGAAACGATGAACGATTATCTCCACTTATAGGATTTTTCATAATTACAGAACTTGAATCTTCTAACGAGTTTTCAAAAGCGACTTGCAGAAGACTGCTTTCACCACTTAATTTTGGTGGTCTCATTAAAGTATCAACTGCATCTAACGAAAAATCACATGAGCAAAAAGAAAGGCAGATTACGACTATTAAACAAATGGATATTATTTTTTTCATATTCTGCCTCCTTTAATTTTATTCATTAGGTGTAACTTTTACTTTAATATCATATTTACCAAATGCCCAGCAACCACTTTCACCATTCACAATAACCTTTGCAGAAATTGCAGTGGTATCTTTTGTCAAAGATTTATCAGCTGTATCAACCTGAATTGAAATGTTATCAGAAGTAATTTTTTCAAGAGAAGTTGGTGTTCCAATTACAATAACTGCAATATCTTTATTCTCATTTAAAACAACCCTAAAATCATTTCTATTGTCTTTTAATGTAATCTTTGACATTGGTACTGTTATAGTCTTAGATTCAAACTCAGATGCATTAACACGCACTCTGAATCTTTTAATTGATTCGTCAACAATTTTAAATGAGTTTATTGATTCAACATCAATATTAAAAGTGTTATAACTATTGCTGATGTCAGCAAAATCAATTGTATCTACAACAAAATGCTTTGTTGTTTCTATCACATCAACAGGAACTGCAACTTCCACTGTTGACGGATACACCGTATACGATAATGGGTTTTCAATAAAATACGATGGTGCATTTTTAAATTCAACTACTGTTGGTAATGAAACTACTTTTAAAACAGGAATAGTCATAGTAATTTCAGCTTCATCAATTGACATTTTTGAATATTCAAGTTTTGAACCATCACTTGTAATCAATTTAACTTCAGGGTCAAATGTTGTCGTTTTTTCTAAAATTTCATCTATTTTAGCTGTAGCAAAAACGCCTGTAATTCTGTTTATTTCAGTTGTTGGTCCGCTAACAGTAACTGTATTCTTTGAAAAAACAACGTCTCCCATTATGCAACCATCTGGTATTATGCTTTTAAGTTCGGTTGCAATATCACCATTAATTGAAAGTTCAACTTCTTTGTATGTATCAAAAAACACCTCAATATAAGTAGAAGACACAGAAGCAATATCAAATTCTTCAGAAGTATCAGTTGGAGTAACTTTAAGTTGAAGTGTTTTAGTGCCTGCGCTATTAACATAATTAGTGTTTGCTTCAACCTGAATATCTTCTGCTTTAAGATTTGATAAAATATATTTTTTACCCGTAACTGTAACATCAACAGTAAATTCAGATTTACCAAATATTTGCAAACCAAGTTGTTGTGGAATACTGTTTTCTAAATTGATTTTTACTGGAACATTAGTAATTACCGTTTGAATTTCAGGGCTTTTATCAATTGCAACCCAAATCCACAAACCAAACGCAATTAAAAACGACACAACCATTAAGAAGCGGTTGTTATTAAGAATATTTTCTAGAGAAAACTTTTTATTCTTCATCTTTTCCACCTCTCAAAATCTTTTTAAATTTGCTGTCTTCTTTGTTATTAGTTTTAACGAAATTAGTCATTAAAACTTCACGAAGTACACCGTCAGAAACATCTCGCATCAATCTTCCGTTTTCTGCAATTGAAATAGCACCAGTTTCTTCAGAAACAATAGCAACAATTGCATCACTTGTTTCTGACATACCAATTGCAGCTCTGTGACGAGTTCCAAGTTCACTGCTCAAATCATCTTTTGAAGTTAGAGGAAGAATGCAGCCAGCCGCTGTAACTCGTCCATCTTTAATGACAATTGCACCATCATGCATTGGAGCTTTTGGGAAGAAAATATTCTCAATCAATTCAGTCGTAACTTTTGCGTCAAGAGTTGTGCCAGTTTTTGTAATTTCACCTAACAAAGAGTCTTTTTCAAAAACAATCAAAGCACCAATCTTCTTATCACTCATATCAACACAAGCTTTGCATACACCGTTGATTGAATTAATTGTATCTTCTTGCTTTTCAAAATCAATTTTATTCTTTAGGTTGAATATATTAAATTTTGAAACTGAACTCTTACCAACTCTTTCAAGAATGTGTCTTAATTCAGGGGCAAAAATAATAACAATAATTATAAACAAATTATTAAAAATAAAATTGAGAATGAATTTACTCACTTCCATATCAGCAAGGCTAACAAGAGCATATATGCACACCAAAATTATTAAGCCCTTTGCCAATTGAATTGCTCGTGTTTCTTTAATCAAACTTATAATGCTAAAAATAACAAAAGCAACTAAAATTATATCAAGAAAATCACTTATGCTATCAAAAGAAAAAATCGCTTTTTTGAACTGTTCAAATGCTTCGATAAACATAAAAACACACGCTCACTCTCATAAAAAAATACAATATATTGCAAATATCTGTAAAAAAGCATACAGATATACATATTCACAATATATTGTATCACAAGTTATTTCATTTTGCAATTTTTCTGACACATTTTATTAGAAAATCTATATCTTTTTTTTGCGTAAAAATTGACGGTGAAATTCTGACTGTTCCGCTTTCTTCAGTTTTCATTTTTTGATGAGCTAACGGAGCACAATGCAATCCCGCACGCACAGCAATATTATATTCAGAAAGTCTCTCAGCAACTTCTTCACTATGCATATTTTTTAAATTAAAAGATAATATTGGAGCACATTTTTTATTATCAACATACAGTTCTGTTTTGCTGATTTTATCCAATTCTTTACATAAATACTCAGTTAAGCTCTTCTCGTGATTATAAATCTTTCCAATACCGATACTGTTTACAAAGTCTATACCATTGCCTAATGCAATTATCCCCTGAACATTTGGAGTTCCACTTTCAAATCGGTCAGGTATAATATCAGGTTGTTGCGCAGACATTGAGTTACTTCCTGTGCCGCCTTCGATAATTGTGTTCATTAAAGCGTCGTTGTTGATAATCATTATGCCTGTGCCTGTAGGACCATATAAACCTTTATGGCCAGCACAGCAGAGAATATCAATGCCATTATTTTCAATGCTTACTGGTAACACTCCTGCTATTTGGGCCGCATCAAGAATAAACAAAACATTATTCTTATGGGCTAATTTAGCTAATTCATTGTATGGCGTAATTATTCCAAAAACATTCGATGCACCTGTGCAGATAATAGCAATTGTGTTTTTTCTTATACATTCAGAAAAATTTTGAATTGTCTTACTATCATTATTATCGATTTTTGAAATAGAATAATCACATATACCGTCTGTTTTTAGTTTCTCAACAGTTCTTAAGACAGAGTTATGCTCTAAATCTGATATTATAAAGTGTCCACCTTTTCGTGCAATGCCTTTAATTGCCATATTCAATGCCATTGTGCAGTTATAAGTGAAAATTACTTTTTCTGGATTATCACAACCAAAAAAGTTGCAGACCTTTTTTCTTGTATTGAAAATTTGCTCAGTAGTTTTTATTGCCATTTCATAAAAGCCACGACCAGCATTAGCACCAAAATTATAGAAAGATTTATTAAATGAGTCAATCACCGATTTAGGTTTAGGATATGTCGTTGCACTATTATCTAAATAAATCATTTAATCAACTCATATCCTAAATATTTAACCTTATTTATATCAAGTCTTATTATTACTCGATTAACATCGCCAATAAAAATTATACTGTAACCACAACCCTCATTTTTATTAGGATTTGTATTTTTATTAATTTTTGCTCTATATCCCATATTTTCTATTAACTCTTTTGCTTTCAGGGCATGTGTAACAGAAGAAAATTTGATTTTATACATAATTTATCACCCTATTACACTATATGAGAAAAAATAAAAAAGGCTCGTGTGAGCCTTTTAAAATCATATAAATTTGATATTCTTTTTATCTTCAACCAAGCAAACACAGTGAGCTGAAATACCCTCTTTAGAACCTGTGAACCCAAGTTTTTCTTCAGTTGTTGCTTTAACACTTACTTGTCTAACAGGAATTCCAAGTGCTTGAGAAATATTCATTCTCATATCATCAATAAAAGGTGCAAGTTTTGGCGCTTGAGCAATAACAGTTGCATCAATATTATTTATTGAAAAACCATGCGATTTGATAATCTCAACAACCTTTTTTAAGAGCACAAGACTGTCGGCATCTTTGAAATCAGCGTCAGTATCAGGGAAATGTTTACCAATATCCCCTAATGCGCACGCACCAAGAAGAGAATCTGAAATAGCATGAAGCAAAACATCAGCATCAGAATGGCCTAAAAGACCAATTCCGTCATTTTCTATTTCAACGCCACCAAGAATTAGTTTTCTACCTTCAACAAGTTTATGCACATCATAACCATGACCTATTCTAAGCATCTTATTCTCCCCTTTTTGAAAGATAATATGTAGCAAGTTCTATATCGCTTGGAGTTGTAATTTTAATATTCTTATAATCTCCATCTACAATTTTAACCTTGTGGCCATAAGCTTCGATAAGTTTACAATCATCAGTAAAATCCTTACTGTTAGGCACATTATTAACAGCATCAAGATACAAATCTTTTTTGAAAATCTGTGGCGTATGAACAGCTCTTAAAAAAGTTCTGTCAGGTGTATCAATAATGCTTTCCTTTTCATCGACACATTTAATTGTATCAATAACCTTTACACCAGTAGTTGCGGCATTGGATTCAATTGCACAATTCAAAGTATCAATAATAACTTTTTCCGTTACTAAAGGACGCGCACCATCATGAATTGCAATAAAATCGGCGTCAAATGATATTTCTTTTACACCATTTAAAACACTCAACTGACGGGTTTCGCCACCCATAACAACTGAAATAACTTTTGAAAGATTATAATCTCTTATAATTTTATTAACTTCACCAATATCACTCTCACGAGTTACAATAACAATTTCATCAATAAATTCGCAATTAGAGAAAACTTTGATTGAATGTGCAATTACTGGTATACCATCAATCTTTAAAAACTGTTTATTAATTCCACCCATTCGTGAAGAACTTCCTGCTGAAACAATTACAGCAGAAACAAATGGTTTTTTATTCATTTTTTCTTCACTTGAAAATGACATAATATCACCTTATAACAAAGCTTCAACAGCTGCGAGTTTTGCACAAAGACAGAATACTTCCATCGCTTTTTTCAAATTATCTACCGATGGGAATGTTGGCGCAATTCTAATATTTTTATCTTCAGGGTCAATACCATAAGGATATGTTGCTCCAACAGTTGTTAATACAAGACCAGCATTTTTGCAAAGTTCACCTATTCTCTTTGCACTTGAGCCAACTGTATCATAACTAATAAAATATCCACCTTTTGTTTCAACCCATTTGCCGATTCCAAGAGGTTTAATCTCATTTGCAAGCATATCAAGAACAATATTGAATTTTGGCGCAATAATATCTGCATGCTTTTGCATATATGACTTAACACCATCAACATCTTTTAAATATTTTACATGGCGAAGTTGATTAAGTTTATCATAACTGATTGTCTGAAAATTAAGTCTCTTTTTAATTTCTGCAATGTTGCTATCAGATGCTGCAATTGCTGAAACACCAGCACCAGGAAAAGTTATTTTTGAAGTTGATGTAAACTCAACAAAAAAATCTTCTGTACCAAACTCTTTACAAGCATCAAAAATATTCAAAAGTTTATCTGGTGTATCAGTTAATTCGTGAACAATATATGCATTATCCCAGATTACTCTGAAATCTTTTGCAGCAGGCTTTAAACTTGCCAACGCACGAACTTTTTCTTCACTATATGTAACACCAGTTGGGTTTGAATATTTTGGTACACAGAACACACCTTTAACCATAGGGTCTTTAACAAGTTCCTTTATCTTTTCAACATCAGGACCATTATCATCCATTTCAACTGAAATCATTTCAATACCAAAGAATTCAGTAATAGCAAAATGTCTATCATAGCCTGGAACATTGCAGATAAACTTAACCTTACCCTGTTTTGACCAAGGTTCACATCCAGCAACACCTAAATACATGCACTGATTAATGTAGTCATACATAAGATTAAGACTTGAAGAGCCACCAATTACAATATTTTTTACGTCAACCTGAAGCATATCAGCAAAAAGTTTTTTACATTCAGGAATACCATCAAGCACACCATAATTACGACAATCAAAACCATTTTCAGCCTTGCAATCTTCAGCATTAACCATCACATTGAGCATATCTACTGATAAATCAAGCTGGTCTGCTCCTGGCTTTCCACGAGACATATCAAGTGATAAACCAAGTGCTTTGATTTCTTCATATTCTTTTTCAAGTTTGTTTTTAAGAGAAACAAGTTCATCTCTGCTCATTTCATTATAAAGCATGGGATAACCTCCAAAAATTATATCGCCGATTATTGTATATTATTTATTCAAATTTTGCAAGCAAATAATAAAAAAATTGCATTTTTTGATATATTTTAATTAAATTTTGCAGTAATTTTGAATAATTATCTAGTTGCTTGTGCAATTTATTTCCGTTTTTTTATAATTCTTGGTAAGATAATCGGTTTTTTGTTTTCAATTCTAACAATTTCTTTAATCAAGCGTGATTTTAATGCTTTTCTTATCTGTTCATAATCTTTAGAGCCAATTAAATTGTTCTTTTGTGCTATGTCTTTAACATTATCGTAAAGATAGTCTTCAAAATATATTTTTGAACTTGACGAAAGTAATTTTGCGCAAGAAACTGAATATGTATATTCTTTTGTTCTTATTGCTCTTCCACATTGACTCTCACTAATTTGAATAAATGCACAATCTGTATCGTGTTTTGACTGAATAGCAGTTCCTTGGTAGTTCTTTGGCACAGCAATTTCAGCAGATTCAAGTAATGTCGGTGGCAAATCAACGAGACTGAGTATTTTATCTTCACGCTTACCTTGTTCAAATCCGTTACCCTTAATAACAAGTGGAATATGAATTGATGCGTCATGACAGCTTCTTTTATATTCTGCATTTCTAGTTTTAAAGTGACATCCATGGTCAGATGTATAAATTATGGTTGTATTGTCATAAATGCCCTTTTCTTTTAAAACCTTAATCAATCTACCTAAATTATCATCAAGACTCTCAATAGCAGCAAGATAGTCGGGATATTGTTCTTTATAATTACCTTTTAAGAACGATAAGTCATCTGGTATTGGAGAATTCTTATATCTATCGACCTTATCTTTTGGACCTTCAAATCTGTTGTGGTCATTCTGATGATGTGGTTCAAGTTGAGAAATAAACATAAAGAATGGTTTATCACTATTGTAATTTTCAATATATTCTATTGCAAAATCATTAATTCGGTCAGCACGATAACCTTCAAAATCTATTTTATTGCCGTTTTCATCAAAAACATAGCCATCATAACCGTGAGATGTGAATTCCAAAATATCTGCTCCACGAAAATATTTGTATCCCCACAAGCGTTCTTGGGGAATCGCAGTTTTTTCACATTTGATATTTTTGCCACCATTTCTACCTGATGCAAGATGCAACTTGCCTATATACGCAGTTTCATAGCCATTCTTGTTAAAATAATCAGCAAGTGTCTTAGTATCATCACGAAGTGGGATTCCATTGATGTGACATCCACATTCAGTGGGATAGACGCCCGTTTGTAAACTTGCTCTTGCAGGACCACAAACCGGTTGGCAAGTATAACAATTTTCAAAAAATGTGCCCTCATCTGCCAAAGCCATTAAATTAGGCATAATTTCAGAATTTGCTGTATCATATCTTTGTTGGTCTGAAAAATAGAAAATTATATTTTGTCTCATAATTTTTCTCCATTCACTTTAGTAAAATTATTATAACATAACAAAGAGATTTTTCAATGTATTATTGAAAATATTGGCATAATATGATAGAATTATTTGATTTTATTAAAGGAGATTTTATTATGGAAATTTTAAAATTAAATCCTGTTTTTAAAGATTATCTTTGGGGTGGCACAAAACTTCGTGATGAATATGGTTTTGAATCAGACCTAACAAAACTTGCAGAAGGTTGGATGCTTTCCTGCCACAAAGATGGTCAGAATACAATAGCAAACGGAACTTTTACAAATGAGACTTTGACAGAAGTAATAAACAGTAATCCAGATTTTCTTGGGGAAAATGGTAAAAAGTTTGAATATTTCCCTATTCTCATTAAACTCATTGATGCAAAAAATGATTTATCTGTGCAAGTCCACCCAGATAATGACTATGCAATGCGAGTTGAAAATGAATATGGTAAAACAGAGTGTTGGTATATTCTAGACTGCGAAGATGATGCAGAGCTCATTTATGGATTTAATCGTGAACTCTCAAGTGAAGAATTCAAAGAAGCTATTGAAAAAAACACTTTTCTCGATGCAGTAAATAAAGTTAAAGTAAAAAAAGGTGACCTTTTCTTTATTGAAGCAGGAACACTTCACGCAATAGGAAAAGGCATTCTTTTGGCTGAAATCCAGCAAAATTCTAACACTACATATCGCGTTTATGATTATGGAAGACTTGGCGCTGATGGCAAGCCAAGAGAATTACATACAGAAAAAGCAATTGATGTTACAACTTGCACACCACCTACAAAAGACACAAATCCTGAAGGTAAACTTGTAATTGGTGATGGTTTCACAAAACAATTACTAACAAAATGTGAGTTGTTTAATGTGGAAAGGGTTAATGTAACAGAAACTTTCATTGATATTGCTGATAACAAATCCTTCGTTTCAGTTCTTGTTGCTGAAGGCATTGGCAAAATTGATAATATTGAAATAAAAAAAGGAGATAGCCTTTTTATTCCTGCAAATTATGGTGAATTCCAGATTTCAGGCAATATTGAAGCAATAATTACACGAGTATAATGAGAAACAGAACTTTCACAGGCACAAAAATTGCATGTTATACAGGGTACATCGCTCAAGGTATTATAAATAACATCGCTCCCCTTTTATTTGTTATTTTTAGCGACAATTTTAATATAACACTTGCAAAACTTTCATTATTAATAACCATAAATTTTGCGACACAATTAGCCATTGACACATTATCAATAAAGTTTGTTGATAAAATTGGATACAAACCACTTGCAATTGCATCACAAGGAATTGCATTTTTAGGATTAGCAAGTTTAGGTGTATTACCTAATATATTGAATAATTCTTATTTGGGAATTGTTATTTCAATCATGCTTTCTGCAATTGGTAGTGGTATAACAGAAGTTATTATAAGCCCTATTGTTGAATCAATTCCAGGCGAAAAGAAAACAGCAGAAATGAGCCTTTTGCATTCTTTTTATTGTTGGGGTCAGGTAGGCGTTGTGTTGTTTACAACAATTATGATTAAACTTTTGGGCAATGATTTATGGTACATTGCTCCAATTATTTGGTCATTGATACCGCTTATAAACACAATCAATTTTATCGGTGTACCAATCAAGCCAAACCTTACAAGCGAAGAAAAAACACCATTTTTTAAAATGCTGTTTTCAAAACAATTCATATTGTTAATCCTTATTATGATTTGTTCAGGTGCATCAGAAATTGGAATGTCGCAATGGTCTTCATATTTTGCAGAAGCTGGTTTAAAGGTTTCTAAAATGACCGGTGACTTATTAGGACCTTGCCTTTTCGCAGTGCTTATGGGCACTGGTAGAATGATATTTGGATTTGTTGGTGAAAAAATCAATCTTAAAACAGCATTATCCACTTCAGCATTACTCTGCGCAATTTGTTATTTAGGCACTTGTTTTATTAATAACTCTGTATTTTCACTTTTAACTTGTGCAATTACGGGTATTACTGTCAGCATAATGTGGCCGGCGACTTTAAGTCTTGCAGCTAGACTTTTCCCTAAAGGTGGCGGTTCAATGTATAGCGTATTGGCTTTATCAGGCGATACAGGTTGCACATTAGGTCCTTGGTTTATTAGCTTTATGACGCTCAAGATGTCAACAAACCCATCATCTGGTGAAGCTTTAAAAATCGGTCTTGGATTTGGTGCATTATTCCCTATTCTTATGATAATTGCAATTTCTATGCTCAGTATTACCAAAAAGACTATTGACAAACATAGTAACAGTGCTATAATAAAATCATAAAATATTAATAATTAGTTGTCTTCAGGGCGGAGTGCAATTCTCCACCGGTGGTAAAGTCCACGAGCGAAAGCTGATTAGGTGAAATTCCTAAACCGACGGTATAGTCCGGATGAAAGAAGATGCGACTTATAAAAAAGTTACATTTGCCCTGCTATATTTAGCAGGGCATTTTCTCTTTGACAACTAATCAAACGAAAGGAAATGATTATATGTCAAACCCAAACAACAAAAAAACTTTTAACTTAACCATCACAGCATTGATGACAGCAATAGCCACAGTAATTTATATGACTTTTCCAGAAATCAATATTATTCCTGGTGTTAGTTATATGAAAATTGATTTTTCTGACTTCCCGGCTATTCTTACTGGTATGGTATTTGGACCAGTTCAAGGCATTTTGGTTGAAGTGGTTAAAAACATTATTCACCTTACAAAAACAACTACATTTGGCATTGGTGAAATTATGAATGTAATTCTTGGTAGTGGAATTGTAGTTTCGATGTCGCTTTTCAGCAAACTTTTTGCAAAAATATTTAAAGAAAAGCGATTTTCGCTAAAATCTTATGCACTTTCATCTGTTATTACAATAGTAATCACAATCATTTTAGGTTGGCTTGCAAATATAGTATTCACACCAATTTTCTATTCAATTATGGGTATCCCACTTGTGTCAGAAACATATTGGGCAGGCGTATGGGGCTCAACAGCATTAAATACAGTAAAATCTTGCTTTAATGTCATTCCGTTCTACCCTATATATTTTGCAGTCGAAAAAATTGTTAAAAAACTTGGTATGTAGTTGACAATAGTCAAAAATGTGATAAAATATACAAGAACTAAATATTATCCTTATGCAGAGTGGTGGAGGGACCGGCCCTATGAAACCCGGCAACCTGCTTTTAAGCGTGGTGCTAATTCCTGCGGATTTTCCGAGATATAAGGTTGTTTTTAACGGCACCCTTATGGGTGCCTGATTTTTTTGAAGGAGAAACAAATATGGCAAAATTTTTATTTACATCTGAATCAGTTACAGAAGGACATCCAGATAAAATCTGTGATAAAATTTCTGATGCAGTTCTTGACGCAATGCTCGCTCAAGACCCAATGTCACGCGTAGCTTGTGAAACAACAGTTACAACAGGACAAGTTCTTGTTATGGGTGAAATCACATCAAAAGCACAGATAAACATCCCTGAAATTGTTAGAAATACTGTTCTTGAAATCGGTTATGATGATAGTGCAAAAGGATTTGACGGCAATACTTGTGCAGTTCTTGTTGCTCTTGATAAACAATCATCAGACATTGCTCTTGGTGTTGACAATTCTATGGAAATCAAAGAAGGAAATGACGATTTCTATAACCTTAATGGCGCTGGTGACCAAGGTATGATGTTCGGTTTTGCTTGTGACGAAACACCTGAACTTATGCCAATGCCAATTTCACTTGCAAACAAGCTTGCAGTTCAGCTCACAAAAGTTAGAAAAGATGGTACACTCGCTTATCTTCGTGCTGATGGTAAAACACAAGTAACTGTTGAATATGATGATGACAGAAATCCTGTTAGAATTGATGCAATTGTTGTATCTTCACAGCATAGTGCTGATGTTGAGCTTGCACAAATCCGTGAGGATGTTAAGAAATATGTTATTGACCCAATTATCCCTACAAATCTTATTGATGAGAACACAAAGATTTTTGTTAACCCAACAGGCAGATTTGTAATTGGCGGTCCTATGGGTGACTCAGGTCTCACAGGTCGTAAGATTATCGTTGATACATACGGTGGCTATTCTCGTCACGGTGGTGGTGCATTCTCAGGTAAAGACCCAACAAAGGTTGACCGTTCAGCTGCTTATGCAGCAAGATATGTTGCTAAAAACATTGTTGCTGCTGGTCTTGCTAAAAAATGTGAAATTCAGTTAGCTTATGCTATTGGCGTAGCAAAACCAGTTTCAGTTATGGTTGACACATTTGGTACAGGCGTACTCAAAGACTCTGAACTTGGCGACATCGTTAACGAAGTTTTCGACCTTCGTCCTGCTGCTATTATCGACACTCTCAAACTTCGTAATCCAATCTACAAACAGCTTGCTGCTTATGGTCATGTTGGAAGAACAGACTGCGATGTAATGTGGGAAAAGACCGACAAAGTTGAAATTTTAAAACTAAAAGCAAAAATTTAATTTTTTGAATAAAGCATATATTTTTACTCATAATAATCGTGCAGGTAAATCCAACGTTTATTTTAAGGAGTGAATATGATGCTTGACAGAATTTCATTAATTCTTGTTATAATCGGTGCAATTAACTGGGGTGCAATTGGTTTGTTTCAGTTTGACCTTGTTGCTTGGCTCTTTGGTGGCCAAGGCGCAATAATTAGTAGAATTATTTATACAGTAATTGCATTAGCGGGAATTTGGTGCTTGTCACTTTTATTCCGTCACAACGAGATTCTCGTTTCTGATGAAGTATAAAAAAATAAAACCGGAAAGAAAATTCTTTCCGGTTTATTTTATGCAAATTTTTTCAATTAACTCTTTATTAGGTGTTACATAAATTGTGTTATATGTGTTATAAATCACCTTACCTGGTTTTGCACCAACAGGCTTTTTAACATTTTTAACCAAAGTATAATCAACAGCAACAGACGATGAATTTTGCACCTTACTATAAAACGCAGCAATAGAAGCAGCCTCAAAAATTGCAGTCTCTGATATCTCTTTTTTGTCTGCAATAATTATTGTATGAGAACCGGCATATTTTTGAATGTGCAACCACATATCATAGTTTTTCGCTGTTTTCAATGTCAATATATCATTTTGAACATTGTTTCTGCCAACGAGAATTTTAAACCCGTCGCTTGACACAAATTCAAGCGGTGGCAAAGGTTTTTCTTTTTTATTCTTATTCCCCTTTTTAATCTTTAAATAACCGCCCTGCTCTAACTCATCACGAATTTCAGCAATTTCTCTTTCACTTTCTGCTCGGGATAAATTATCTAAAACAGTATCAAGGTAAATAAGTTCTTGCTCTCCATCTTCTATAAGATTATAAAGCATTTTTTCAGCATTAGCAGCCTTTTTATATTCTTTAAAATACTTTTGAGCATTCTGTAACGGAGACAATGCGGGATTAGCGGGAATTTCAATAATATTATTGTTATCGTAATAATTCTCTAATTTATAGACCGATGCTTTTTCTGTTAATCGATATTGATTTGATGTAATCAATTCAGCATAAATTCTAATTTGCTCACGATTAACACTTTTTTCAAGTTCAAGTCTTCTGTTATTAATTTTTCTTGATGTTCTTTCAATTGCGCTATTTAATAATTTAAATAAATCAGCCGCTTTTCTTTTTGTTCGATTTATTTTGTCCTTTTCAAAATAAAAATCATCAAGCAATTCTGATATTGAATCATAAGACTTTTTGCTTAATGAATTACCATATTGACGGACATTTGTAAATGAAAAATCAAAAGGTACTCCGTCAACAGAATTAAGTAGAGTGAATTTATTGTTGCCAATTTCGTTTCTTATTATTTCAATTTCACTTTGAAGTCTTTCTTGTTCAATATCTGACAACAAGCTCACTTGTTTATCATCAAATATGGTTCTATATGCAATTTCTCGAGCAACAATTGGTGAAAAGCCTTCAATGCACTCTAAAATCGCTTTAGAAAGCAACTTTTCAGGATAAGATAAAACTCTGTTTACTATATTGTCTACTGTAGCGGTTAAGATATTACATTTTTCTTGCATTGGTGGCAATTCGTATTTAAGTCCGGGCAAAATTTCTCGAACTGTTGATTTTTCTTCATCAACTCTTTTAACAGCATCAATTATTTTGTAATCATTGTCGCAAAGAATAATATTACTTCTTTGCCCCATAATCTCACAGATAATATAGTATTTAGTTTTATCACCAATTTCAGTTGTGCCATCAAACTCAAAAATCAAAATTCTATCATTATTAACCTGTTTGATGTCGACAAGCGTCGCACCACAAAGTCTTTTGCGAAGTAACATACAAAGCATTGGTGGTGTTTTAGGATTTTCAAGGTTATATCTTGTTAAATGCACTCTCGGGCTTTGACCGTCACAGGATAAATATAATCTATATCCACCATTTCGGGTACGCAAAATAAACACCAACTCATTTTTTGAAGGTTGATGTATCTTATCAATTTTAGAGCCCAAAATGTAGTTTCTAAGCTCGTTTTTTACAAGTCCCAGTGTAATTCCATCTAACGCCATAAAGCCTCTTAAATCGTGATTATTGGTGTGTTTTGTACTGCTAAAACACAATCCAACTCAAATTCTTTTTCTATCTTTTCTAATAATGGTTTAATTGCAATGTTTTCCGTTTCAAAATGTCCTGATGCAACTAACAAAATACCCATTTCATCAGCATCAAGAAAAGCATGATGAGATGCATCACCTGTGAGTAAAGCACCACATTCCATTTCTTTTGCTAATTGAATATAATCACTGCCAGAGCCACTACAAACGGCTATTTTATTAATGCTTTTTTCAACAGAATTATATCTTACAATTCCGCCAAGTTTTGCTTTAATTTCACAAACAAAGTCTTTAGTAAAAATTGATTTTTCTGTATATGCAATATTTAAACAAGTATTTTCTACCTTTTCAAAATTGTTTAAACCAACTATATTACAAAGTATATCGTTTACGCCATCAATTGCTTTATCAAAATTTGTATGAGCACAAATGATGCTGATTTTATTTTCAATAAGCTTATAAATAATGGTGTCACTTAAAACATTTGAAACAGGTTTGAAAATCAAAGGATGATGAGTAATTATTAAATCTGCACTGCAATCAATCGCCTGATTCACAACATCAGTTGTAATATCAAGGGCAAATAAGATTTTATTTACAATTTGATTTTCATCACCTACAAGAAGACCTGAATTATCCCATTCTTCCTGCATATTAAAAGGTGCAATTTTATCAATAAAAGAGTAAATATCTTTTACTATTGCCATTTACTCAACTCCCCTACTATTTTTCCTAATTCTTCACACTCTTTATTGGCTTTTTTTAGTGCAAGAAACTTTTTATTATATTTCTCATAAATCTTTGTGAGATGTTTTTTTGATAAATCATCATTATTATGTGGCAATCTGCCGACAATTAAGTCGAAATCAGTATAAGCTGTTGCATCACCATAATAATATGCACTAACAATTATGTAAAGTTTATCATCATCTTCTGCAACAACTTCACTATCAATGATAAAGCCATTATCAAAGAGTGTTTTTCGCAATTCTTCAACATGAGTCATTGGTTGTAAAATCAAGTGAATATTACTATTTTTCAACCAAACAGTACGCTCAATAAAAGAAGAAATTAAAAGGCCACCCATGCCAGCAATTGCGATTTCTTCCACTTCATTTTCTTTAAAATTATCAAGTCCGTCAGAAAGACGAAGTTCAATTTTGTCAGAATAGTTATATGAATCAACAGCAAGCTTAGCATTTTCAAGAGGGCCTACACGCAAATCTGCTGCAATTGCTTTATTTATTATACCTTTTTCAACCAAATACACAGGCAAATAAGCATGGTCTGTGCCAATGTCTGCAAAAATCTTATTATCTCTTACTAAATTGGCAATTGCCATTAATCTGCTGTCAAGTTTCATATAACTCACCTCTTTTAGACAAAATCCCCCTGTAAATAGGGGGATTTAAAATTATTTATTTGCGTTTTCTTTAAGGAATGTGTTAATTCCTTCAACAAACTCGTCAGGGTCAACACCGTGAACCATACAAGCCTGTTCAACAGTTTCACCACGAGCTGAAGGACAGCCAAGGCAATGCATTCCAAGACTTAAAAAGAATGGAACTGTTTCTCTTGCATTATCAAGGATTTCGCCGATATTCATATCTTTACTAACTTGAAACATCTTTTATTCTCCTTTAACAACTGAAACTTTGATTTTCTTATCATTGATTGAGAACTCTGTTGAATAGTCAGCGCTGATTTCTTCATTAATTACAACAGAATCAGCAAGAAGTTCACCTGCAATGTATGAAAGTTTTTCATTAAGTGCATTTACGATAAACTCATCATCAACAATGATTGATGCATTGATTCTTTGTTCAACCTGATATCTAGCATCTTTACGAGCAACCTGACATTGACGGATAATATCACGAACAACACCTTCTTTAAGAAGTTCATCAGTAAGAACGATGTCAAGAGCAACAACGCTTTCAGGAGCAAATTCAGCAGAAACAACACCATCTTTTGTCTTTGACTGAACAGCAAAGATTGACGCGTCAAACTTTTCGTCCCAACCTGGAACTTCTACTTCACCACCAGTAACAACCGCTGTTGTAAGAGCTTTCATTTCATCTGCTGAAAGGCCTTCAAGAGTTTGCTTCATCTTGTTTACATTCTGCTTGAGAACTGCACCTGCAACTTTAAAGTTAACTGCAAGGAACTGGTCTTCAAGAACATTGATGTCATCAATATATTCAACTGCTTTAATATTGAGTTCGTCAAGAATATTCTTCTCAAAAGTCTTGATTTTATCAGCAGTTTCTGCATTGCAGCAAACAAAAAGTTTTGCGAGAGGCTGACGAACTTTAATCTGCTGTTCGTTACGAAGTCTCATTGCTGTTGCAATTACTTCGCGAACAAGAGCAGTTTGTTCAATAACACCATCATCCTCAATACCTTCAAGAGCTGTTGGCCAATCACTAAGGTGAACTGACTCAGCAACTGTTGGGTCACATACTTTAATAAGATTCTGCCAGATATATTCTGTCATGAATGGTGTGATAGGAGCAATTGTCTGAACGCAAACTTTAAGTGCATTAAAGAGTGTCCAGTAAGCAACCATCTTATCAGCTTGGTCTTCTGTTTTCCAGAAACGACGACGGTTTGTTCTGATATACCAGTTTGAAATATCATCAACAAAGATTTCAAAATCTTTAATCATTGCAGATGACTTATAATCATCCATATAAGCAGTTGCTTTTTCTAAAAATTCATTAGTTCTAACAACAAGCCATTTATCGATTGGTGTGAGCTTTGAGAAATCAACTTTATAATCAGCAAAGTTTGGTTTATCAAGCTGTGCATAGGTATCAAAGAATGTATAGATATTCCAGAAACCAAGCATCTTTCTTCTTGCTTCGTCGCCAAGGTTATAACCAAAGCGAACATCATTGTTAGTTGGTGCACTTGCATAGAGATAACGAACAGTATCAGCACCAATTTTCTCTGCAGCTTCGTCGAATTTAATCATAAAGCCTGTTTTTGAGAATTTAGAGCCGTCTTCTGCAACAACCATACCGTTAGTAACAACTCTTTCATAAGGAGCCTTGCCAACAAGAACAGTACTCATAAAGAGCATTGAGTAGAACCAAAGACGAACTTGTTCGTGCATTTCTGTAACCCATTCTGCTGGGAAGTTCTTTTCCCATGATTCACGGTCTGTAAAGTAATCAAGTGTTGAGAATGGAACGATACCAGCATCAAGCCAAACGTCACCGATATCTGAAATACGAGATACTTCTTTACCACAATGTGGACATTTAATTTTAACTTCATCAACCCATGGTCTGTGAAGTTCAGGAAGCGCATCAACCTGTGCTGGGTCAACTGCTTTCTCGCGAAGTTCATCCTTTGAGCCAATAACTGTGATGTGACCACAGCTACATGGATAGAAAGGAAGTGGCATTCCATAATAACGCTTACGAGAAATATTCCAGTCACCCATATTTGTAAGCCAGTCATTCATACGCTTACCATTTGAAGCAGGCTCCCATTTAACTGAATTTGCACATTCAATAAGTTTAGGTTTAATTTCACTTGTCTTAATATACCAAGCAGGAACAAGACGGAAAACAATTTCGCTCTTACATCTCCAGCAAACTGGATAGCTGTGTTCGTGTGGCTCAACTTTATAAAGTTTGTTCTGCTCGTCAAGCTTTTCGAAAACTTCGTCAGCGATAGTGTGGCTGTCTTTACCTGTCATGAAGCCGAAGCCTTCAAGATAAATACCTGTATCATCGATAGGCATAACCTTTGGAAGACCAAGTCTTTCACCAAGTTCAAAGTCTTCGATACCGCAACCAGGAGCGATGTGAACAACGCCTGTACCTTCGTCAGCTGCAACATCTTCCCAAGCAACAATTTTGTGTTCAAAACCTTGCTGTGCAGGAATGTCAGCAAAACATGTTTCATAATGAAGTCCAACAAGTTCTTCACCCTTAAGTGCACGAATAACTTCGAGTTTATCATCACCAAGGTACTTAATTGCATTTTTAGCAAGAATAAGAGTCTGGTCATCACTCTTGATTTTAACTTCAACATAGTCAATTTCAGGGTTAACTGCCAAAGCAACGTTTGAAGACAATGTCCAAGGAGTTGTTGTCCAAACAAGAATTTTTGAGCCGAGTTCTTCAATTGGGAGTTTGAAGAAAACAGAGTTATGTGTCATCATCTTATATGAGCCTGTCATTTCATGCTCTGAAAGTGATGTACCACATCTTGGACACCAAGGCATTGGCTTGTATTCACGCTGAATCCAACCGTGATTATCACATTCCTTTAAGAAATGCCAAATACCCTGAATGTTAAGGTCTGTATTTGTGTAGTATGAGTTGTCCCAGTCCATCCACTGACCAAGTCTCTTTGACTGTTCAGTAATGATGCCAGAGAAATGCTTTACACGGTCAACGCACTGACGTGTAAACTTGTCCATACCATAATTTTCAATATCTTTCTTTGTTTTGAAACCAAGTTGTTTTTCAACCTCAACTTCAACCCAAAGACCCTGTGAGTCAAAACCGTTCTGACGACGGCAATCATAACCACGCATTGCTTTATAACGGATAAAAATATCCTTTGTGCTTCTACCCCAAGCGTGATGAATACCCATTGGGTTGTTTGCAGTGATAGGACCGTCAAGAAAACGGAACATTTTATTGCCCTTATTTTTCTCAACAAGTTTTTCATAATATTTCTCTTTGTCCCAAAGTTCCATGACCTGATGTTCAAGGTCAACAAAGAGATTTTTCTCGTCTGCCACTATAATGTCCACCTTTCAAGTGATATATGTACATATTTTAACAGATAATATTATACACAAATATGGCTAAAATTCAAGTGATTTGTGGCAAATTTTCTTAATAATTCTATTTTTTACACATATATTTTTCTTTTGTAGCCATACCACCACGAATATGGCGCTCTGCTTTGTTAATTTCAAGGACTTTTCGCACTTCTTTATATAAATACGGATTAACTTTTTTAAGCCTTTCAGCAACATCCATGTGCACTGTGCTTTTGCTTATTCCAAAGGCTTTTGCCGTTGCTCTGACTGTTGCTTCATTCTCAACAATATATTCACCAAGCATTGCCGCTCTGACTTCAACTAAATCTTTCAAATCAAGCCCTCCCTTGTTCATAAATAGATATGAAAAGAGAGATAAAAATATACTTTTAAAAATTAAATTAGCCGATGGTTGGTGTCCCATCGGCTTTTCTTTTGTGAGATATTAAATTTTAGTTATTGGAACAATCTGATACCGAAGAACCGTCCTAAAATGTTTGTGTTTCAGGATATTTCTTTTTCATTTTCTATTTGTTTTATATAGTAATACTTCAAAAAGTCTTTTACTCCCGCATTTAAGAAACTAATGGTTCCAACAAAGAAACCAATAGAAACTAATACCATAGGAATACCATTATCCATGTTTACTAAAAAAGTCTTAGCTATAATTCTTCCACAAACACAAATAAAAACAATCAATCCAAAATAAATCTTTGGCTGATTTTTTAATTTTAACCCTTTCTCAATTTGTTTTTTGTTTAAGAAATATAGAATAATAGATATAAGAACTATTACCACACAAGTCAAAAAATACGACCATATTTCAATATCAAAACTTGTAGCGAGTACTGCATAGGACATATTAATTGACAGAAATGCAGTATGGAATTTAAAAACAGATAAATATGTATAATATAATTTTCTGTATATATATGTATCAATAAATAATAATGGTAATCCCAAAAGAAATAAAATACCACTAATTAAACTCGCCAAATAAAAAAGCCAACGTATATTATAACTAGCAAAATATAAAAGACCTAAAAAGATGACCGTAATTACTATAAGTCCAAATATTATTTGCCTATGTGGTCTGCTTTCATCCTCGAACTCTGCAAACATTTTAATATTTTTATTCATATTACTTTCTCCGTAAAAAACAAAATATGATATTTAACCGACTTTTAAGTTAATATATCATCGATTTAATTAAAAGTCAATTATGCAATATTGTAATAATCTTTTTGACAAAAAATAGTAACTTGTGATAAACTATTTTCGGTGATTATATGATTAAAATAATATTCGTTTGTCACGGAAATATCTGTCGTTCAACTATGGCAGAGTTTGTGATGAAAGATATTGTTAAAAAGAATGGTTTAGAAAATGAGTTTCTTATTTGTTCAAGTGCAACAAGCACTGAAGAAATCGGCAACGATACTCATTGGGGCACAAAGAAAATTCTTGATGAAATGGGTATCCCCTATACTAAAAGACAAGCTGTGCAACTTACAAAATCTGACTATGAAAAATATGATTTCATAATTGGAATGGATAGTGCAAATATGAGAAACATAAACCGTATTATCGGTTATGATAAAAATAACAAGATACATAAATTATTGAGTTTTGCTCACATTGACCGCGATGTTGCTGACCCTTGGTACACAAGGGATTTTTGCACTACTTATGATGATATTCTGCTTGGTTGCACAAGATTATTTGAATATATTAAAGGGAATGGTGATATAAATGCTTGAAAATAAAATACACATAGCTTATGGCTTTCATGTTAACTGCTATCACTCTTATCGCGGGGATACAAACGACAATTTAGGCTTTGGTTCTGACATAAGAATTATCAGAAAAATTCTTGATACTCTTACCGAGTTTAATGAACAAGGCATTCCAGTTAAAGGCACTTGGGATACAGAGAACTTTTTCTCTTTACAGAAAATCTTGCCTGAATATGCTCCTGACATCATTGAAAAGATGAAAGAAAGAGTGGATAAATATGGCGACGAAAACATCATTATGGGCTACAACAATGGTGCTCTTTCTGCAATGACCGAAGACGAATTCTGTGAAAGTATAAATCTTGCTATCACCAACCCTGATGGTAGTGGTCTTGAAGACATTTTTGGCACTTGCGAAAAGATTGTACGCCCGCAAGAAGTTATGTTCACACCTTCACAGGTAAGTTTATATAACAAACTTGGCGTCAAGGCACTTTGCCTTTATTATAGTTGTGTGCCCTTTGATGCATTCAGAACAATTATTCCAAAACTTAATGATGAAGAAGCATTTAACCCTCTCACCTACACTTATAATGGCGAAAGCATGACAATTATTCCCACATATTCAAACTCTGATGTGTGTGATGCGGGTTGTCTTCGTGCGTGGGTAAAAGATTTAAGAAGTAAGCAAGAATCAGGCGAAATAAATAACGACCTTTTCTTGTTTATCAATATGGATGCTGATGCAATATTCTGGGAAACCATTGATATGGGTAAAATGACAGGTAAAATTGCGAATACTGACGGTATTCACGGGCTTGTTAAAGAAGTTGCAGACTTGCCCTATGTTGTTTTTGATACTCCTGGTGGATACATTAAAAATCACAAACCAATCGGTAAAATTGAGTTTACACATGATACTGCTGACGGCAATTTCACAGGTTATGCATCTTGGTCAGAAAAGCCATTTAACAGAAAAATCTGGACAAGAATTGAGCGTGCAAGAGCAATGTCAAAGGTCACAAGTGACAGAGATATGCTCTCACCATCATTCAAAAACAGAGTGCTTTTGCTTTCAACAACTCACTTTGGACTCGCAACTCCCGTTTTAAATATTCAAAGAGAAAAAACTGCTCTCGATTTAAGTGACAAAGTTATTGAAGACGAAATTTCTGCAATGCCAAAGTCAAAAAAGATTATCCTTCACAATATAACGAACTCACTTTTACAAAGTGTTCAGGTTGAAATTAAAGAGAATATCTCTGATATTTCTTCATTGGTTGTTAAATCAAAATATCTTGAAGATTTTGTTGCTGTTGCTACTGATGACGAGTGCAAGTCTGCATTCTTAATATTAAAATTCAAAAAAATTAAAGACAAATATGACTTGGAATTTTCTTTTGATGGTAAGAAAGAAAAAGCACAACCTAAAAACTTGCTTGAAACACCTAGAATTCAATTAATGTTCACACCACATGGTCAAATCGCTTTTGCACAGATTGACGGCAAAAAAATTGGTGATTATGATTTCTTGCAATCATATATCACTTATGGCAAAAATAAGTATGAATTCAAAAACACAAGTATGACTCCCCTTTCTGTTGGTGGCAACGGCTATGGTGTGAGCGTTAAAGGTGAAATTCATTTACCTAAAGAAATTGAATCAGGTAGTTATACTTACGATTTCTTTGCAACACCATTTTCAGATGCTATTTTTGTTCGCACAACAGTTAAATATCCGTATACAGCCGAAACAACATCAATTTCAACCGAAAACTCTGCTTTAGGTAGATACAGCGATATGGAGTGGAAAGAAACTGTACCATTCCAGATTACACCAAAACTTAGCGGTGATATATCAGTTATCAAGAGAAACTTTATGGACGATGTTTCGTCATTCAGAACACAGAGTTTCCCTGAATGTGATGCTAAAAATGACCATATTGATTCATTCAATCACCAATTAACAGGCGGTTTTGTTGGTCTTTATGACGAAGATGGTGGAATCATTATTGCAAACTCACGACAAGTTCTTTCTTCAATGTCGCATTGTCCAATGAGATTAGAAAAAGACAAAACTGTAAGAATGAATCCTTATGGAACTTATTACGGCAAGCAAAGACATCATTTTAGCCGAGCAAAAGACGAAATTCTTGACACATACACGCTTGTTGCAGCTCAAGGCAAGAGTATTGCACCATCATACAACGGCAGTCAAGAAACAGCGATTTTTGGACTTTACCCAATGTCAAAAGACAGAATATCTGTTGACGAGAAAAACGAAATTTGTGCTTTTGCAGATGGTTCAGTACTTACTGTTAATGAAAGCGGCTCTATTTTTCCATATAGCAAAGATAATGTTGTTCTTCACGAAAGTAAATCTGACGGAATCAATGAAAAAGACCTGAAAAATCCTGTTTTAACAGGTCTTTCAGGCAACATTGGAAAATACATTACAAATGGCGCAAAAGCGATTACACACATAATTAAAACACAATACAAGGCTAAATAAATGAATAAAAGCAGGCAAATGCCTGCTTTTATCTTTATCTTTCAATGCCTAATTCTTTTAAAATTTTAGGGTCACAAGTATTTTCGGCAATAGAGCCAATTTCTGCCCAAAGTTTATCTGCTTTTACTTGCCATTCTGAGAACTGTTCAAAATGTTCAGGATAGTTATCATAGAGCATGCCAACCTGTGCACTATATTTAAGTCCTTTTACAAGTCTTGCAATTGTTGAAGGTTTAAGTTTTTTCTTTGCAACGCCTGAAGCAATACCTTTGACGATGTGTGCAATATCGTTAGCAGTAAGATTTACACCGTTGTCCATTCCACCGAGAATACTCTCACTAAATAAAATATCATTTTCAAAGAGATATTCTGCTTCGTCATAGCCAACAGTAATAACACCCATAAGAAGTGGTCGCATTGAATCAAAGTCTTTGCCCTGTGCGTTCATATAACGCTTATTGATGCTCCACATTCTTTCTTTTGTGAGATATTTATCAGATTTTAAAAGATTTGAAATTACTTCAACTGCGATTTCGCCTGCTACTAGTGAAGATGTGCAACCTTCACCACAAGTTGGTTTTGTATGACAAGCAGCATCACCAAGAGCAATAAAACCATCATCAACAAGAGAATATACAGATGTGTGATATGGTGTCATACCCTTTTCAATGCGTTCAACTCTGTATTCAGGGAACTTTGTATTCGGCATAAAATCATTTTTAAAAATCCATTCAGCATAATCATAAGAATAGAATGCACCGATGCCAAGAATTGCACCATTCTTATTATCAGATGGTGCTGACCAAGATTTATATTGCATAAAGAATCCGTCAAGTTCTCTTGGGTTAAAATCATTCTTGAGATATTCTGCATAGTAAAGCACAACATAGAGAATGTCTTTATTTGCAAGTTTGAAGTTTCCAACAACAGATGTATCAGGAAGTTTTGTTCGAGCAACAGCAGGAATACCTGAGCAATCTGCAACAATTCTTGCAAGTGCTTCTTTTTCACCATCAGCAGTATTATACTTAGCACCAATTATTTTATTGTTATCATCATAAATAAAATCTATAAATGATGCACCATAAATAATTTCTGCTCCACCCTTTTTAGCGCGGTCAGCCATAGCCATTATGTAATCATGTTTATGCAAACCAATTACCGGTGCTTCTGCACATGCTTTTGGATGATTGCCATAAGGAGACATCATTGTTGAGTGTGCAAAAGAAAATTCGCGTAATGGGTCACCTTCTTCAGGAATGAAAAGGTCAAAGCGCTCCATATCTGCTTTGCCCATGTGGAAAACATCATATTCTCTTGAAACATTATCTGGTTGCTGTTTTTCAATAACAAGAACTTTAAAGCCTTGTTCTGCCATTTTATAAGCAAACCAACACCCTGTTGTAGATGCACCAACAACTAATACATCATATTTTTTCATAACCAATCCCCCAATTGATTTTAATCTAATTCAATAATTCCTTTATTTACAGGCTTACAAATATAAACCTGATTATACTTCACTTTAAGTTTGTTATAGCATTCATTTGCTTTTTCTTCGTTAGAGAACAAGCCGAAAACTGTAGGTCCACTGCCACTCATACAACAAGCGTCAGCACCACTTTTTCTCATAACACCCTTAATATGTGGTCGTTTTGGCACTTCAACAGCTTGTTCAAACACATTACCACAAAGTGAGCAAATTTTTTCATAGTCAGCATTTGAAACTGCATCAATCATTGATACTCTGTCAAGGTGGCGAACACGGCTTAATGCATCAAATTCTGCATAAGCCTCTGGTGTTGACACATCTTGCTCTGGTTTACAAAGGACAATGTAGCATTCAGGCAAGTCTTTAACCGGTGCTATTACATTACCAGTACCAAGAGTTACTGCAGTGCCACCAGTAAGACTAAACGGAATATCAGCACCTACCTTATTACCAATTTCACATAGTTCTTTTTGTGTAAGGTTTGTATTATAAATTTTATTTAAGCAATAGATTACTGCTGCTCCATCAGCACTTCCACCAGCAACACCTGCTGCCATTGGAATATTTTTTTCAATGTTAATTGTTACTCCAATATCATCTATATTGCAATACTCAAAAAATTTCATTGAACATTTATATGCAATGTTCTTTTCATTACAAGGAACACCATCTTTATCACATTCAATAATAATCTTATTTTGAGTGTTCTTTTCAACTGATACAATATCAAAAAGGTCAACAGATTGCATAATCATAAAAAGACTATGATATCCATTTTCAAGGCGTTTTAAAATATCAAGCATCAAATTTATTTTTGCCGCTGCTTTAACTTTCATATTTTAGTCCTCCTTTTCGATTTTCATAAGCATTGGTGTTCGTTTTTGGAAGAATGTGATGCATTCAAATCCCGCTTCAAGCGCAGCATCATAAGCTGCATCTATATCCGCTGCAAGATGTTCAGCAAAGTGTGCGTCAGAACCAACGGTGACATATTTTCCGCCTATTTCTTTGTATCTCTTTATAATGTTAATTTCTGGAGATAATTTATTAAGTGGTTGTCTGAGTGCTGCTGTATTGATTTCAAGAGCAATGCCTTTCTCAACAGTTAATTTGAGAATTTTTTCAATTTGTTCATTAAATTTTGATAAGTCCATTTCGAGATTAGATTTTGAATAAAAATATCTTAAAGGATATGTGAGATGTGCAAGAACATCAAAATTTCCCCATTCAAGCATTATAATAATTTCGTCAAAATATTGTTTTAGCAAATCTTCTGCTTCAGATAAAGTAAGATTTTCCATAAAATAGAAATCTTCACCACCACGAAGATTGTGAACCGAACCAATTATCTGGTCATATTCATAACGATTAATTATATCTTCTGAACATTCAATATCAAATGCAGGTTGTCCCAGCTCAACGCCATTAAGAACTATCATTTTTCCCTTAAAAGCAGAGCGCACTTTTGACACTTCAAAAAAAGCCTGAAAAATTCTCTTTTCATATTCAGAATCTTCTCTAAATTGGTCAACTTCACAGTGGTCGGTAAAGGCAATTGCTCTTAAATCTAAAACTTCTGCTTTCTCGCAAAAAAATGTTGCAGAGTGATTACCATCAAAAGAGTTATCTGTGTGAACGTGTAAATCAACAATATTTTTATACATTTTTACACCTCCGTATATACTACCTACAATAATTTTACTACATTTTTCAATTTTTTCAACTTTATTTACAAAAATTTTAAACTAAATATTTAAGTATTCACTTTTATATAATTTTGTGTTAAAATATTTAAAATATTTTTTGGAGGTAATATTCATGAGAGGTATTATCACTGTTGTTGGTAAAGATATGGTTGGTATTCTTGCCAAAGTTTCAGGAATTTGTTCTGAATATAATGTAAATGTAATTGAAGTGTCACAGTCAATTTTACAAGATATGTTCTGTATGATTATGCTCGTTGACCTTGAAAAGTGCAACATTTCATTTACTGATTTTTCTGATAAAGTTACAGCAATGGGCAACGAAATGTCACTTTCAATTCATGTTATGCACGAAGACATTTTCAACTCAATGCATAGAATATAAGTAGGTAGAAAAATGATTAATACACACGACATACTTGAAACTATTAATATGATTCAAGATGAAAATCTTGACATCAGAACAATAACAATGGGTATTTCTCTTCTTGATTGTTGCACAGGTGATGCAAAATCAACTTGTGATAAAATTTATGAGAAGATGACCCGAAAAGCTGAACACCTTGTTAAAACTGGCGAAGATATTGAAAAACAATATGGTATTCCAATTATTAACAAGAGAATTTCTGTTACACCAATTTCTATGATTTTAGCTTCTGGTAAAGGCGACCCGGTGTTATATGCTAAAACACTTGAAAGAGTTGCTGGAACTGTTGGTGTTAACTTTATTGGTGGATACTCTGCTCTTGTTCAGAAAGGCTTTGCCGCTGGCGATGAAGCACTTATCCGCTCTATTCCAGAAGCACTTGATGTTACAGAGCATATTTGCTCATCTGTTAATATCGGCTCAACAAAAGCTGGTATTAATATGGATGCTGTTAAAATGATGGGACAAATCATTAAAGAATCAGCAGAAGTTACTGCTAACAAAGGTTGTATTGGTCCTGCAAAACTTGTTGTATTCTGCAATGCTCCTGAAGATAACCCATTTATGGCAGGTGCCTTCCACGGTGTTGGTGAGCCAGACTGTGTAATCAATGTTGGTGTTTCAGGTCCAGGTGTTGTGCGTTCAGCAATTTCAAAAATTCCTGATGCAAACATTACCGAAATTGCAGACATGGTTAAGCGTACTGCATTTAAGATTACAAGAATGGGACAACTCGTTGCTTGTGAAGCATCAAAGAGGCTTGATGTTCCATTTGGCATTGTTGACCTTTCCCTTGCTCCAACACCAGCAATTGGTGACTCTGTTGCATATATTCTTGAAGAAATGGGACTTGAACAATGTGGTGCACACGGCACAACCGCTTGTCTTGCACTTCTTAACGACGCTGTAAAAAAAGGTGGCGTTATGGCTTCCTCTCATGTTGGTGGACTTTCAGGCGCATTTATTCCTGTTTCTGAAGACGCAGGTATGATTGCGGCAGCTACAAGTGGCGCTCTCACAATCGAAAAGCTTGAAGCTATGACTTGTGTTTGCTCTGTTGGTCTTGATATGATTATTGTACCAGGTGACACAACAGCAGAAGTGCTTTCAGGTATTATTGCCGACGAAGCTGCTATTGGTATGGTTAACTCAAAGACAACAGCCGTAAGACTTATCCCTGCAATTGGCAAAAATATTGGTGATACACTTAATTTTGGTGGACTTTTAGGCTATGGTCCTGTAATGAAACTTAACACTGCATCGCCTGCTAAATTCATTAATCGTGGTGGTCGAATTCCTGCACCATTACAGAGTTTGAAAAACTAAATACATATAAAAATTTCGGGTAGCAACTTCTAAATTGCTACCCTTTTTGTTAAGATGCATTTTTAAGTTTTTCGTTCTTTTGCATCTCGCGACTTACTGAGGTTTCAAGCATTCTTTCAGCAAAAATTCCATAGCCTTGCTTTGGATTATTAACGAATACATGAGTTATTGCACCAACTAACATACCATTCTGAATTATTGGTGTTCCGCTCATTCCTTGCAAAATTCCACCTGTTTTTGAGATTAGGTCTTCATCTATTACTTCAACTATTAAATCTTTATTTACCGACGACGAATTAGAATACACTTTTGTAATTTTCACATCATAATACTCTGGTGGATTTTTATCAATTGTACAATAAATCTGCGCGTCACCTTCGTGTACCTCTTGTTTAACAGCTACGGGCAACTGTTCACCTTGTGCACCAAAGTAAGTGTAACCATAAATACCCGTTTCATCATTTATACAAAGTACACCCGATGTTTTTCCTGTTAAAACACCGCACAATTCACCAACACATCCGTTTTGGCTCTTATAAAGTCCATTAATATAAGCCTCTGCCATTTCACCTTTTCGCATCGGCATAGCTTCACCCGTATCCACGTCACATATTGCATGGCCTAAGCCACCGAAGGAATTGTTAGAAGAGTTATAAAAAGTAACTGTGCCTATTCCTGCAGTGCTATCACGAACCCAAAGACCTGCTTTGTATTTTCCACTGTTTTTTTCTTTTACTGATGCAAAGTTTAAATCTATATTTTTACCATTTCTATCGATAATTAACTTTGCACTGTTGCCTTTATTATTTTGCAATAAAGAAGTAAACTGTTTAGTTGACTCAATTTTCTCATCATTAAAGTATAAAATAATATCCCCTGTTCTGAGTCCTGCTTTCTCTGCCGGACTTATATTTCCGTTATCTGTCTCAATTGAATCCGTTCCTACAATTATTACACCATCTGTATAAAGTTTTATTCCAAAAATATCACCACCAAGAACAACATATTGTCTTTTGGTATTTGTTATTTTTGTTTTTTTAACGGGAATAATATTTAAAAGTTTAATTTCAGAATTATTTTGTGATGCTCGGACATTTCCCGTCACAACCCCTGCTTCTTGAAATAAACTGCTTTTATAAATATTAAAGCCCAGAAATTCCGGTGCTATATACCCTTTATCTTCAACGGTCATTATTGAATCTGGTATCAGCACATTTCCAACATAAACAAGTATAAAAATTATTGTGCAAAGAAAAGCACTTATTATTGATAAAAATTTTATTAAACTTCGCATTTTTCACCTCCGTACGACCTGAAGTCGCACTAATAATTTGCCACTACGAAGAATAAATATTTACGGAAAAATAAACGCCTTACGGAGAATTTTCTCTTTGTTTGAAAAATCCGTAAGGCATAATTTTTTTTATTTGATTTTTTTGCAGATTTCTCCAACTGCTTGTTCAACCGTTCTATCAGTCAAATCAACAATCACATCTGCATACTTTTTATAAAGAGGTTCGCGTTCAATAAAAATGTTTTCAATTGAATCGTTTTTATTTGCTGCAATACCTCGAGTGCTGATATTGTTGAGTCTCTTTTTTATTTCATCAAGTGGTACATTTAAATAGAAAATTTTTCCGTTCTTTTTTAAATGGTTTATTGCATCTTCACGATATACAACACTACCACCCGTTGCAATTACAGTATTATCACAATCAACAGTTTTAACAGCATTTTCTTCGCAATCCAAAAACGCTTCAATTCCGTCAGTATCAATAATGTCTTGCAAAAGACGATTTTCTCTCTGTTGAATTATTAAATCTGTATCAACAAAACCAACACCAATGGTTTTAGCAAGAATAACCCCGATTGTGCTTTTTCCACAACCGGGCATTCCTATAAGAACAATATTAGACATAATTATATTGAGATTTCGTGTGCAATCTTATATTCTTCAATATTAAGAGATTTCTTCATATTGAGAGCTTCAAAAATGTCATAGTCAACGATTTCATCTTTGTTGATTGCAAGAACTCTATTACCAATACCTGCTTTAAGAAGTTCAACTGCTTTATGACCCATAAGAGAAGCTGTAACTCTGTCGCGAACTGTTGGATGTCCACCACGCTGAACATGACCAAGAACAGTTGCTCTTGTTTCAACACCTGTTTCAGCTTCAATTCTCTTTGCCATTTCTTCAACGCCACCGATACCTTCAGCAACGATAATGATAAAATGCTTTTTGCCAGCCTTCTGAGTTCTCTTCATTCTATCAATAACATCACGCTGGAAATCATATTCTACTTCAGGAATAAGTATTGAAGTTGCACCACAAGCAATACCAGCATTAAGTGCAATGTAACCTGCGCGTCTGCCCATTACTTCAACAACTGAGCAACGGTCATGAGATTCTGATGTATCACGAAGTCTGTCAACCATTTCAAGAACAGTATTCATTGCAGTATCATAACCAATTGTATAATCACTGCAAGCGATATCGTTATCAATTGTGCCTGGAATACCAACACAGTTAACACCGCGAAGAGATAAGTCACGAGCACCACGGAATGAACCATCGCCACCGATAACAACAATACCTTCCATATTAACATCTTTTGCAACTTTAAGTGCTTTTTGAAGACCTTCTTCTGTTTTGAATTCAGGACTTCTTGCAGAATAAAGAACAGTACCACCACGGTTAATGATATTTGAAACTGAACGAAGATTCATTTCAAACATATCACCTTGCATAAGACCATTATAGCCTCTTCTGATACCCATTACTCTGAAACCGTTTTCACAACCTGCACGAACAACTGCACGAACAGCAGCATTCATACCAGGAGCGTCGCCGCCACTTGTTAAAACTCCGATTGTTTTCATTTTATCACCCTTTTATATTTTGCTAAATATTACCACATTGAAATCATATAATATCACAAGAAATTAGAAAATGCAAGTAATTGCATTATTTTTGTAATATGACATTCTTATCCCCAGCAATAAGTTTTAAATCTCTGATTAGATATTCATTTACGCTAATTTTTTTACAGGGAAAATACTTTTTACTATCATTGAAATAATAATATAGCATTGTATCACCATCAATTGCATTTTTATTAAGAAAATCTGCACATTTTAAATATTCTTGAGATTTATTATCAGTAAACCTTAAAAACAAACCTACTCGCTTATTATTGTTAACCTGAATTTGCTCGGCAGATTCGATAAAGTCCAAAATAATTTTAGGATTTTCTTCTTCACGCATTGAAAGTCTTCCGCCAACCATAACAGTTGAACCATTTAAAATTTTATTCGCAAATCTTGATAACAATTTAGGGAACACAATAACTTCAACTGAGCCTACAACATCTTCAAGAGTTATAAACGCCATATATTCGCCGCTCTTGGTTTGTTTCTTTATAATATCAGTTATAATTCCCAAAACTTTAACTGAAGTGCCGTCGCTATAAATTGAATTATAATCATCAGCATTGAGAATATCTGCAACTTTATCACATTTCAGTTTTATTGATAAATCTGCATATTCTTCCATTGGATGAGCTGAAATATAAAGACCTGTTGTTTCTTTTTCCATTGATAATAATTCTTGTGTTGAAAACTCTGCAGTCTTTTGCATTTTGTAATTAGAATTATCAGAATTGCTCACAATATCAAAGAAACCGATTTGACCATCAAGATTTCTTCGTTTGGTTGCATCTAATTCGTCTATGATAAAAGGTAGATTAATCATCATTTCGTGACGGTTGCTGCCCAAATTATCAAGCGCACCACTCTTAATAAGGCTTTCAACTGCACGACGGTTAAATGATTTACCATGAACTCGCTTACAGAATGAATAGAATGATTTATATTCACCATTCATTTTGCGCTCATTTATAATTGTATCAATAAAATCATGACCTAAATTTTTAATTGCAAGAAGACCAAACATTATTGATTTTTCATAATTATTATCTGTTGTAAATGTTTTATTACTATAATTTACATTTGGATTTAAAATTTTGATTCCATTCCGTTTACAATCTTCAATATAACCCGAAACTTTTGTAGCATTATCCAACACACTTGTAAGCAATGATGCCATAAATTCACAAGGATAATATGCTTTTAGATAAGCTGTTCTATAAGCTACAACAGCATAAGCTGCTGCGTGAGATTTATTGAATGCATACGATGCAAACGATGACATATCGTCAAATATTTCATTAGCGATATTTTGTGGAATTCCGTTTTTAGCACAGCCATCACAGAAGAAAGTTCGCTCGTCTTCAAGGACTTTATGCTTTTTCTTTGACATGGCACGACGGACAATGTCAGCACGACCAAGAGAATAACCTGCTAAGGAACGGAAAATTTGCATTACTTGCTCTTGATATACCATACAACCATAAGTGACATCAAGAATATCTTTAAGCATTGGTGTTTTATATCTTATATTTTCGCTGTTATGGCGATTTTCAATATAACTGTCGATTGATTCCATTGGTCCAGGACGGTAAAGTGATATAACAGCAATAATATCTTCAAGATTAGTTGGTTTAAGGCGCATAAATACACTTCGCATTCCACTTGATTCACATTGGAATACACCATCTGTCTGACCATTTGTGAACAAAGCATAAGCCTTCTTATCGTCAAGAGGTATCTTTTCAATGTCAAACTGTGGATCTTTCTTTTGAATCATTTTAACACAATCATTGATAACCGTTAATGTGCGAAGACCCAAAAAGTCCATTTTCAAAAGACCAAGTTCTTCAATTGTTGTCATTGTGAATTGTGTTACAACAGATTCATCATTTCTAGCTAGTGGCACATAGTCACTAACAGGATTATCAGTAATAACAATACCCGCAGCGTGAGTTGAAGCATGCCTTGGCATACCTTCAACTTTTTTTGCATTGTCAACAAGCTCTTTAACTGACTCGTCACTATCATAAAGAGTTTTGAGTTCTTCACTCTCAACTAATGCTTTTTCAATAGTCATGCCTAAAGTTCTTGGAATTTTCTTTGCAACATTATCAACAGTAGCATAAGAGAGTCCCATTGCACGACCAACATCGCGAAGTGCGGCACGAGCAGCCATTGTTCCAAAAGTTACAATCTGAGCAACATGGTCTGCTCCGTATTTATTGATAACATAATCGATTACTTCTCCCCTGCGCTCATAACAAAAGTCAACATCAATATCGGGCATACTTACGCGTTCAGGGTTTAAGAATCGCTCAAAAATCAAATTATATTTTACTGGGTCAATATTTGTAATACCCATACAATAAGCACAGATGCTACCAGCACCTGAGCCACGACCAGGACCAACTGGAATACCGTGGTCACGAGCATACCCTATAAAGTCGGCTACTATCAAGAAATAGTCAACATAACCCATATTATTTATTACTGACAGTTCATATTCAAGTCGGTCAATATATAATTTATCCGGGTTACTGCCATATCTTTCTTTTAAACCTACATAACACTTATTTCTGAGATAATCAAAATGAGTTTGCCCTTGTGGAACATCAAAATTTGGAAGTTTTGTATTACCAAATTCGAAGTCAAAATCACACATATCCGCAATTTTTTGTGTATTTTCAATTGCTTCAGGAACATAGCCAAAAATGCTCCGCATTTCTTCTTCGGTTTTAAGATAGAAATTATCAGTTTCAAATTCAAGAGAATTTTCTTCATCAATCGTATGGTTTGTTGCAATGCAAATAAGAATTTTTTGAATTTTTGAGTCTTCTCTGTCAATATAATGAACATCATTTGTTGCTACAAGTGGTATTCCTGTATCCTTTGACAACTGAATCAGACCATTATTAACTTTGAGTTGTTCTGAAATTCCATGATTTTGAATTTCCAAATAGAAATTACCATCACCAAAAGTCTTTTGATACCAAAGAGCAACTTCTTTTGCCTGAATTGTCTCGCCACGCTCAATAAGTTTGGGGATTTCGCCCGCAAGACAAGCAGAGAGACAAATTAAACCTTCGTGATGCTTTTCTAACAACTCTTTATCAATTCTTGGTTTGGTATAAAAACCATCAACCCAAGCAGAAGAAACCATTTTAATAAGGTTTTGATAACCGATTTCATTTTTACAAAGCAAAACAAGGTGATGTCTGTCAGAATCCACACCGTGCACTTTATCAAATCGTGAACGGCTGGCTACATAAACTTCACAACCAATAATTGGTTTAATACCTACTTTTTTTGCTTCTTTGTAGAAATCAACCGCACCAAATAAATTACCGTGGTCAGTAATTGCTATTGCATTTTGTCCTCGTTCTTTCGCAACAGAACAAAGCCTATTAAGACGGCAAACACCATCTAATAAGCTATATTCAGTATGCACATGTAAGTGAACGAAAGACATAATTATCTCCTAATTATTCAGTAACTTTTTTATAAAAATCAAAGCAGTCAAATGTTGCGAAATAGTCAGCAGGAGTTTCTGCACGGCGGATTAAATCGAAGCCACCGTCTTCTTTAAGAAGAATTTCTGCTGATTTGAGTTTACCATTATAGTTGTAACCCATTGCAAAACCATGAGCTCCTGTATCGTGAATAAACAACAAGTCACCCATATCTATTTTGGGTAACATTCTATCAATTGCAAATTTATCGTTATTTTCGCAGAGTGAACCTGTTACATCATATTTGTAGTCACAAGGTTCATTTTCTTTACCCATAACAGTAATATGGTGATATGCGCCGTAGATTGCGGGACGCATAAGGTTAACTGCACAAGCATCAACACCAATATACTCTTTATGAGTGTGTTTTTCATTAATAGCACGAGTTACAAGTGCACCATAAGGCGCTAACATAAATCTACCAAGTTCAGTAAAAATTGCTACATCATCCATACCTGCAGGAATTAAAACTTCGTTATATACTTTTTCAACCCCAGCACCAATTGCAAAGATATCATTACCTTCTTGGTCAGGACGATAAGGGATACCGATACCACCTGAAAGGTTGATAAATTTAATATGAGCACCTGTTTCTTCTTTAAGTTTAACAGCAACTTCAAAAAGAGTTTTTGCAAGTGTTGGATAATATTCATTTGTTACTGTGTTACTTGCAAGGAAAGCGTGAATACCAAATTCCTCAACACCCTTTGATTTCATAATCTTGAACGCCTCAAAGAGTTGTTCAGTTGTCATACCGTATTTTGCGTCACCAGGATTGTCCATAATATTATTTGCAATTGAGAAATATCCACCTGGATTGTAACGACAAGAAAGCTTCTTTGGAAGGTATCCGAGAGTCTTTTCAAGAATGTCAATATGTGTAATATCATCAAGATTTATTATTGCACCTAAATCATCTGCATATTTGAATTCTGCTGGTGGTGTATCGTTTGATGAGAACATAATATCGTCACCAACTGCACCAATTGCTTTTGAAAGCATAAGCTCAGTAACAGATGAACAGTCACATCCACAACCATATTCTCTTAAAATATTAATAAGGAATGGATTTGGAGTTGCTTTAACTGCAAAATATTCTTTAAAGCCTTTATTCCAAGCAAATGCTTTTTTAAGATTTTCTGCATTTTTGCGAATTCCTGCTTCATCATAAAGATGAAAAGGTGTTGGATAAACTTTTGCGATTTCTTCTAATTTTTCTTTTGTTGTAAATGGTACTTTGCTCATATTATTCACCTAAATATCCTTCAATATATTTCTTTAATTCATCAAGTCCTGCGCCTGTTTCTGATGAGAATGGGATAATTCTTTCTTCTGGCACGAAACTCATTTCTTGCTTTGACTTTTCAATGCGTTCATTATAGTCTTTTTTCTTTTTGAGCTTATCAGCTTTAGTCATTACAACAATGAACTCATAACCACTTGACTGTAAGAATTCCATCATCATTATATCATCCTTTGTTGGTGGATGACGCATATCAACAAGTTGAACAACAAGTTTAATATTACGGTCAGAGTTAAAATAACCTTCCATCATTTCTGCCCAACGCTCTTTTTCAGTCTTTGCAACTTTAGCATAACCATAGCCCGGCAAGTCAACAAAGTTATATTCATCAACCTGGTAGAAATTGATTGTAATCGTTTTACCTGGCACTGAACTGACTCTTGCAAGATTTTTTCGTCCAAAAATTCTATTAAGTAAAGAACTTTTACCTACATTTGAACGACCTGCAAAAGCAATTTCAGGCAAATCGGTGTCAGGCAACTGACTAAAAGTACCATACGCCGCTTTAAATTCTGCTTTATCGTATCTCATAATTACCTCACTTAAACAAGTGCTGCTTTAAGCACATCGTCACCTGTTTTTGCAAATACAAAATTAATATTTTCTTTTACTTTTTCATCAATTTTTTCTAAATCGCTACGATTAGCTTCAGGAACAACAACAGTTTTTATTCCTTCAACATAAGCCGCCATAGTTTTTTCACGAAGTCCACCAATTGGTAAAACTCTGCCTGTAATAGTTATTTCACCTGTCATTGCAACATTTGATTTAACTTTACAACCTGAAAGCGCAGAAACGAGAGCAGTAAAAATTGTAACACCTGCTGATGGGCCATCTTTTGGCACTGCGCCTTCTGGAAAATGGATATGTATATCCTTATTCTGATAAAAATCTTTATCAACTCTGTATTTATCTGCGTTAGCTCTGATATAGCTGATTGCAGCTTTTGCAGATTCTTTGATTACATCACCAAGTGAACCTGTAAGTTCAAGATTACCTTTACCGTCCATAACTGCTACTTCAACAGTGAGCATTGTACCACCGACAGATGTGTAAGCAAGTCCGTTTACAACACCTATTTGGTCAACTTTTGAACTTTCATCAGGTTTGAACTTAACAGGACCAAGATATGTTTCTAAATCTGTATCCTTAACTGTAATTTTTCCATTAAAACCTTTTGCATATTCAACTGCGATTTTGCGAAGAACTTTTGCAATTGTTCTCTCAAGAACACGCACACCCGCTTCTTTGGTATAGCCACTAATAATCGCTTTAATTGCTTTATCAGTAAATTTCACATAAGACTTTTTAAGACCGTTTGCAAGAATCTGCTTTGGCACAAGGTGTTTCTTGGCAATATTGAATTTTTCCTCATAAGTATAACCAGGAATATCAATTATTTCCATTCTGTCAAGCAAAGGAGCAGGAATTCTGCTCTTATCATTTGCTGTTGTAATGAACAACACTTTACTTAAATCATAAGGAATTTCAAGATAATGGTCAACGAATGTATTATTTTGTTCTGCATCAAGCACTTCTAAAAGTGCTGATGATGGGTCACCACGATGGTCAGAGCCTAATTTATCAACTTCATCAAGAAGAATAAGTGGATTTGAACTTTTTGCATTTTCAATTGCTTCAATAATTCTGCCCGGCATTGAGCCGATATAAGTTTTTCTGTGACCACGAATATCTGCTTCGTCACGGACACCGCCAAGGGAAATTCTTGCATAAGTTCTACCCATTGCATTTGCAAGTGAACGGGCAATTGATGTTTTACCTACACCGGGAGGTCCTGCAAGACAGATAATTTGACCTTTAACATCAGGATTAATTTTGCGAACTGCAAGAAATTCTATAATTCTCTCTTTAACATCAGAAAGTCCATAATGGTCATCATCTAAAACTTGCTGCGCATGTTCAATATCAAGATTTTCTTCAGTACAATAACTCCACGGTAAAGAAATCACCTTATCAAGATAGTTTCTTATAACTGCAGATTCAGGGCTTGAAGACTGCATCTTCATGAGTCGGTCACATTCACGAAGAAGTTTTCTTTCAACATCTTCCGAAAAACCAATTGAACGAATTTGCTCCTTATATTCTTCTGACTCAGAAATAGCACCGTCACCTTCGTTAAGTTCTTCAGAGATTGCCTTAATCTGTTCACGAAGATAATACTCACGCTGATTTTCATCCATCTGCTCTTGAACTTTAGCATTAATTTCTTCTTCAATTGATAAAAGTTCAATCTCTCTTGTAAGAATAACACAAAGTCTCTCACAACGCTTTAATGGATTTAATTCTTCTAATAAAGACTGTTTTACAGAGTATTCAAGCGGAATATTTGAAATAATAAAGTCCGAAATTTCCGACGCTTCTTTTCTAACAGAAACCCCAACAATAACATCTGTTGGAAGCTTTGGAATAAAGAAAGCATAGTCACTGAAAATTTTCTCTGTTTTTCTTACCAATGCTTCTTCATAACTTTTATCTTCTAAAGATACATTTTCAGTCTGAATTTTCTGCACAATTGCAGACAAATGTGGATTAGCTGATGTTAAGTGAAGAAGTTCTGCTCTGTAAAGACCATAAACGACAACTCGCAATGTGTCTGAACCCGGCAATTTCATAACCTGTTTAATTTCACAAACAACACCTGAACGATATAAATCATCTGCTCTTGGGTCATCACAATCCATATCAATCTGCGCTGTTAAAAAGATATTAGTTTTGCGCTCCATTGCAGCCTTAACAGCGCGGACTGACTTTTGTCTGCCAACATCAAAATGCAATGTCATCTCAGGAAATATTACAAGTCCTCTCAAAGCAACCATCGGCAATGAAAATGACTTTTCGTTGAATTCGTTGAATAAAGTTTTATTGTTTTCCATAATTTTAAACATATCACTCCTATTATGAAACTATATTATATAATAAAATACAACTTACTGCAAGAATTTAGCAATAATTTTTGGATTTTTGTTATAATTTTAGCACTTTGTTAAATTTATTAACAATTTTCACCGAAAATAATTTAATTTTCTAAAATTCTTTGATATTTTTTTAACATTCTATTGACTTTTAGTATTTAAATTTGATATAATTCCGTCAATGTTTATTTTTTTAACACACTTGGAGGTATTTTTATGGCAAGAGTTTATAATTTTTCAGCAGGTCCTTCAATGCTCCCTGAGGATGTATTGAAAAAAGCAGCAGCAGAAATGCTCGACTATGAAGGCAGCGGTCAATCAGTAATGGAGATGAGTCACCGCTCAAAAGTTTATGATTCAATTATTAAAGGCGCAGAGCAACTTCTTCGTGAACTTTATAATATTCCTGAAAACTATAAGGTTCTCTTTTTACAGGGTGGTGCTTCAACACAGTTTGCAGCTATTCCACTTAACTTTATGAACAAGAATGGTAAAGCTGACTTTGTTATTACTGGTCAATGGGCAAAGAAAGCATATCAAGAAGCACAGAAATATGGCGAATGCAAAGCAGTTGCATCATCAGCAGATAAAACATTCTCTTATATTCCAAAACTTGATAAAAGCGAATTCACAAAAGATGCTGACTATTTCTATATTTGTATGAACAATACAATTTATGGTACAGTTTACCATGAGTTACCAGACACAGGTGATGTGCCACTTATCGCTGACATTTCTTCATGTTTCCTTTCAGAACCACTTGATATTTCTAAATTTGCAATGGTTTATGGCGGTGCACAGAAGAACGTAGCTCCTGCAGGTCTTACAATTTGTATTATTCGTGAAGATATGCTCGGAAATGCTCGCGATATAACACCAACAATGCTCAATTATCAGATTATGGCAGATAACGATTCTCTTTATAACACTCCACCCTGCTATACAATTTATATTTGCAAGCTCGTTCTTGAATGGCTTAAAGAAAATGGTGGTCTTGAAGCAATGAAAGAAAAGAACATCAAAAAAGCAAAAATTCTTTATGATTTCCTTGATAACAGCAAAATGTTTAAAGGTACAGTTGTAAAAGAAGACCGTTCACTCATGAATATTCCTTTTGTAACTGACAGTGAAGAACTCAATGCTAAATTTATCAAAGAAGCAACTGAAGCAGGTTTTGTAAACCTTAAAGGTCACCGCTCAGTTGGTGGTATGAGAGCATCAATCTATAACGCAATGCCTGTTGAAGGTGTAGAAAAACTTGTAGAATTCATGACAGAATTTGAAAAAGCAAATTCATAAGGAGCAAAATACTATGTATAATATTTTAACTTTAAATAAAATTTCAGAAACAGGACTTTGCAAATTCAGTAACGAATACAACTGTTCAACTGAAATGGCTAATCCAGATGCTATTCTTGTTCGTTCTGCTTCAATGCACGAAATGGACTTTGAAGAAAACACTCTTGCAATTGCAAGAGCTGGCGCAGGCGTTAACAACATTCCAATCGACAAATGTAGCGAAGCAGGTATTGTTGTCTTCAACACACCTGGTGCTAATGCAAACGCAGTTAAAGAACTTGTTCTTACAGGACTTTTCCTTTCATCAAGAAAGATTATTCCTGCTATCGAATGGGCAAAAACGTTAAAAGGAAATGGCGATACAGTTCCAAAGGATGTAGAAAAAGGCAAAGGTGCTTTTGCCGGTCCTGAAATTAAGGGTAAAACACTTGGTGTTATCGGCCTTGGTGCTATCGGCATTCTTGTTGCGAATGCAGCAGCTGCTCTTGGAATGAACGTTATCGGCTATGACCCATTCCTTTCAGTTGAGCAAAGCATTACACTCAATCATCACATCAAGCTTACAGATAATCTTAACACTATCTACACTGAAAGTGATTATATCACTCTCCACTTGCCACTTAACGATAAAACTCGCGGTCTTATCAATGCTGAAACAATTGGTATTATGAAAGACGGCGTTAGAATTCTCAACTTTGCTCGTGGCGAATTAGTTGACACAGCAAATATTCTTGAAGCGCTTGAAAACGGCAAAGTTTCTGCTTATGTTACAGACTTCCCTAACGATGCAGTTATCGGTGCAACTGGTGTTATTGCAATTCCACACTTGGGTGCGTCAACTCCTGAATCAGAAGACAACTGTGCAGTTATGGCTGTACAACAAGTTGCTGATTACCTTGAAAATGGTAGTATTGTAAACTCAGTTAACTACCCTACTGTTACTCTCGCACCAAGCGACAAACACCGCATTACAATTATGCATAAAAACATTTCAGGTATTGTGAGTAAGATTACATCTGGCCTTGCAAATGAAGATGTTAACATTGACAATATGGTTAACAAATCAAAGGGCGAATATGCTTATACTGTTATTGATTCTGACACAGAAGCATCAGCAGAAGCTATTAACGCGCTTAAAAAGATTAACGGAATTATCCGTATTAGAGTAATTAAATAAGCAAACAAAAATTTAAGACCTACTCGTTTGAGTAGGTCTTTTTTATATGTTTTCTTCTTCAATTTTCTCAACAGATGTTTTTATAATTTCAGAATAATTTCTCTTTATATCAAGTCTGTCATAGAATTTTTTAATACGGAGGTTAACTCTAAATTCTCTATTACAATTCTCACAATAAAAAATTCCCCTAAATGACTGATTCATAAACTTCCATTTTTTCTTTGTTTCAACTTTACCGCCACAGATATCGCAATAACAGTTAAACAAGTTTTTATCAATTAATGGGTCATTTTTACTTTTAATCACATAGGGCTTAAATGCAAGTCTAGCATAAAAATCAGCATCACACACCTTAATAAACTCATCTAATTTATCTTTATTATATACCTTTTTAAAACATTCCGCACTTAAAAGGCTGTCATCAAGTGCTCTGTGATGTGGATATTTTTCAGCATCTATTTCAAGACATTCAGCAGCATAAGACAACCCTGCTTGTTGAATATTTTCCATATTTATAAAGCATTGGCAATATCTTTGCAAGTCTGCATATTTTTTAATAAAATCAATTTTATCTTTTTTAAGAAAGCACTTGAAATTTGTGAGCATTGTTCTGACATCAGTATCGCCCCAAGTCATAACAATTACATCTTCCCCTACCCATTGTTCAAGTTGAGAAATTGCCTCTTGAAGAGGTTTTCCTCCAAGTACTTCTTCGTTTGTAATGTGAGTTAAATCCTTAATTCTAGTTCGCAATTTTTTTGATACAACAGGTTTAATAAGCTCAGAATATGTATCAACTATTTCAAGTTCTTCATTAAGTTTTACAGCACCAATTTCAATTATTTCATTGACAAATTTTTGAGCGGATTTCATATATGCATTATTCCACTCTAAATCCATAATTATATAGTTCATAAATCACCGTTAATCAATTTTTATCTTATCTGAATATTTCTTTATACCTTCACCTGTTAAAGCGTTTAAAGCCCATTCTCTATCAAATAAAGGGTTATTGAATTCTATATCAAGTAATGGCCTTAAAACAAATTCTCTCTGAAACATTCTTGGATGTGGCAAAACAAGCGAAAATGTATCATATTTCTCATTTTCATATAGCAACAAATCAATATCAATTATTCTCGGTCCATTTTTAATATTTCTTATTCTGCCGAGACCTGCTTCAATTCCAAGACAAGCGCCAAGTATGTTTTGTGCTGTCAATTCTGTTTCAATTTCAACTGCAATATTGAGAAAATCATCTTGTTCTACAAAGCCTACAGGTGCTGTTTCGTAAACACTTGATGTTGCTGTTACTTTTGTTGTGGGTAAAAGATTTAATGAAATTAAAGCATTTTTTAAATTCTCTTCACGGTCACCGATATTGGTGCCAATTCCTAAATATGCTTTGCTCATTTTCTTTCCCTTTCAATTTGAACTGCAACATAGTCAAATTCTGCTTTAATTGGTGCTTCAGGTTTCATTATAGTTATTTTTATTGTTTGAACTTTTTCATATTCTTCAAACAAAGCATCAATTATTCTTTGTGCAACTCTTTCAATTAAATCGTCTTTTTGACTTTGTGCCACGCGTCTTACAGTCTTAATCATTTTAGCATAGCTTACTGTATCATCAACATTATCAGTTGCACAAGGCTTGGTTAAATCCACACTAGCTTCAATATCAAAAATAAAATTTTGTCCATCTACTTTTTCTTCAGGATTTACACCGTGATAACAAAACAATTTAAGATTTTTAATAATTATTTTATCCATATTATCCCCTTAAAATTGCATCAGCCATTTTGAGTGCTAATGCGTTTTCTTTCACATTATGAACTCTCACAAAATCAGCGCCATTCATTACAGAAATAGCATTTGCAGACATTGTTCCGTAAACTCTATCATAGCCTTTAGTATTTGTTGTTTCACCTATAATACGCTTGGAAGACAATGCAACTAAAAGTGCATTTTCTGTCTTTATTGATTTAAGATTTTTAATAAGTTTAATGCTTTGTTCGGTTGTTTTGCCAAAGCCAACACCTATGTCAAACATAATTTGCTTGTCTGAAATATCAACTTTTTTGCATTTATTCTGAACATCAGCAAAAAAGTTTTTAACTTCATCAACAATATCGTTTTTATATTGTGGTACACTATCGGAAGAGCCACCACCTGTATGCATAATTATCCAACCTGCATTATATTTTTTGATAACTTTTGCCATTTCATCTGAAAACGCACCTGAAACATCATTAATTATTGATGCACCATTCTGTAAGGCATATTCTGCTACACTTGGATAAAATGTATCAACTGAAATTACCGCTTTTGTTTCATCATGAAGATACGGCAAGTAATTTTTAATGATTTCGAGCTCTTCTACAGCACTGATTTTTTTGTGTCCCGGACGAGTTGACTGAGCTCCAATATCAATTATATCAGCACCATCCATGAGCATTTCTTTTGTATGTTCGAGAGCCTTTTCACGCGAATTATATTTCCCGCCGTCATAAAAAGAATCGTCTGTAACATTTAAAATTCCCATTATATAAGTTTTCTTGCCTAATTCAAATTCAAAATCTTTTGCTTTAAACATTATTTTATACCTAAAAGTGTCATTACTTCGGCTCTTGTTCTTGCGTCTTTTTTCATTGTACCACGCAAAGCAGAAGTTTGAGTTTTTGAACCTGCTGCACGAATACCACGCATAGTCATACAAAGGTGTTCTGCTTCAACAACAACAGCCACACCCTGTGGTTGCATTTCTTTTTCAATAAAATCAGCAATCTGCGCCGTAAGTCTTTCTTGGAGTTGTGGACGACGGGCATAAGAATTTACTATTCTTGCAAGTTTAGAGAGACCTATAACTAATCCATTATCGTTTGGAATGTATGCAATGTGTGCTTTGCCCACAAATGGCAAGAAATGATGTTCACACATCGAATACATTGGAATATCTCTTACAATAACAATCTCATCACTTTGCCCTTCATGAAACATTTTAAGATGCTTTGTTGGGTCTTCTTCTAATCCAGAAAATATTTCTTCATACATATTGGCAACTCGTTTTGGTGTCTCCTGAAGACCTTCTCTATCAGGGTCTTCACCAATTGCAATTAAAATTTCTCTGAATGCTCTTTCAATTCTTTCCTTATCCACAAAAATCAACCTTCTTTAAAAATAATGCAAATATATTGCAAATCATCATCTGAATAATATTCAATAGAATCTGTTTTTAAATTTCTGCCTGACTTTTTTACAGAAGAATTTACATATTCAAAAAGCTCTTCATTATCACTTATTGAACTAATTGCTCTGTCATAATCAGGTTTGTTCTTAAAACACAGTTCAACCGTGTTTCTACCAGTTTTAAGTACCTTGGCACTTGCTTCTGCAAACTGTGAAAAATGATAATAAGTATGAACATAAGTACCGTTTCTTACAGAATAATTAAAGTATGTACCATAACAATTATTTTCTTTTGGTTCAAAATTAGAATGGTTGCGACTTATCTGTTCGTCAGTCACATTAAAATACATATAACTTGTATCACCCGTTTCGTCGTTATCATTCCACGTAACATCAAGATGATAATTTTCGTTATTTAATTTTACTACATTCCACATGTGTGGTTCAGTTTCTCCATCTGAAGTACCATCACCAATAATCAAATAATTATATATGCCTGATTTATCTAGTAAAATCTGCATTGCTCTTGCATAACCCTCGCAGACAGCTCTACCGTTTATTAATGTGTTATGTACGGAAGCACCAACATTACCAAAGGTTTCCATATCATAAACTGTGTTTTTACAAATGTAGTCATGAAAGAACAATTCTTTTTCATAATCAGTCACACAAAAGCTTGCTTGATTTATAATTTCTTGAATTTTATTGTTTAATTCTGCAGAATACTGCGTTACTTCGCTTTCACTATAAATATAATTTGGCTTGAATACAACTTTGTTGCCATAACTATAATATTTATAATCAGTTTTCATCCAGAAAATTTCAGGATTGTCATACAGCACCGCGGTAAATACATTAGCCAAAGTTTCATCATCAATTTTTAAAGTGCACTTTTCATCAAGTTTTTTAACTGTAGCATACATTATTTCATAAGCTGTCTTTGCTTCTTCATCTAATTGGTTATAATAATGCATACTCTTCCAACCAAACTCTGAAGTATAATCAATAATTGGTTGGTCAGGTGTTTGAACTTTTTCAAAAGGATTAGAATTAAATGCAAATACGCCTATAAAACAAGCTAAAATTATCAGTATTAATTTCAGTGAGTTTTTCATTTTATCACCTTATTTTACTGTTGGCAAAAACTTATCTTCTGCTTTTGAATAGACAATCAAATCGTCAATCTTTTCTGAATAATCAATAACAGAAATATTGGTATTACAGTTATTCACAAAACTTGTAAATAATTTTTGTGAGTCTTCAGTGTATTGAGGAACAAGAATTGAATTCAATATATCACAAATTATCTTTGAGCGTGTATTATTATCGCTGATTACAAGATATTTCATAATATAATCGTCAGATAAAACCTGTTTCCCCTCTTTAAGCTCAAGGTTAAAGTCAAAAGAATGATAATCAACAGGTCTTGTAACATTTATAGAAATATCCTCGAATAGCGAGAGAATATCGTTTAACTGAGTTCTGCTACATACAATATACTTTTCAATTTGAGTGTTAAAATAGGCATTTAAGACATCAGTTATACCTTCAACTGATTTTTCACTATAAATTTCTTCAAAAGTTTTGTCTTTGTCCACCAAATCACTATCATCATAAGACGAAACATTCATATATGATTCTGCAAAATTCACGTCAATCAAGCAAGCGAAATCGAGATTACTATCTTTTTCACATATTAAAAGAATTTTCGATTTTGCAGTTAATTGTGATAGCGATGTATTATTTTGCAATGTACTTTCTGTATTTTCAACTGCCTCTGTCGTTGTTTTACCTGTAAGGTTATTAATATCAAAATCAATTGAACGCATAAACATAACAACAGAAAAAACGGACAATATGAGAATAAATAAAGCAAAAGCAATTATGAAATATTTTATTGATTTAGAAGATGGTTCCTTATCAAAAGTATTATTATTCTTAAACATTTTAACTCCAATAAATTCGTTTTGTTTAGTATATCACATAATCATATTATAAACAATATTTTTGAAATAAAAAAAGAGCTTCAATGAAGCTCTTTTTAAGTTAATCTTCTCTTGTGAAACGATATTTAAACTCACCTTCGCCAAACGCTTCTGTGCTATCTGATGCTTTTAACAAAACTGTAACAGTTTGAAGAATAAGTTTAAAATCAAGCCACAAACTATATTTTTCAATATACATCAAATCAAGAACAAGTTTATCCTTTGGTGATGTGTTATACTTACCAGCAATCTGTGCATAACCCGTAAGACCGCCTTTTACTCTGAGTCTGTATGCAAATTCTGGAAGGTCTTCTGTATATTTATCAACATTTTCAATCATTTCAGGACGAGGACCAACAACACTCATTTCACCTTTAATGATATTTATAAGCTGTGGTAATTCATCAATTCTGAACTTACGAAGATATTTACCAACCTTTGTAATTCTGTCGTCGTCAGAAGTTACGGATTTATTGATGCTACCCGCTTCTTTCATTGTGCGGAATTTATAAACTTTAAAGAGTTTGCCACCCTTTGTAGCTCTTGTTTGGCGAAAGAAAACATGTCCACCATCTTCGAGTTTGATAAGAGCTGCACAAGCAAGCATAACAGGGCTCAAAACAAGCAATCCAAGACCAGAAATTACAATATCCATTGCTCGTTTTACAACTTTTTGTTCCAATGTTAAATCACGCACAACTGCCGAAACAAGAGGTTTATCGTCAAGAACAGCAGGTTTAGCACCGAGCATAACTACATCGTTCATTTCAAAGTTATAATAAATATTCTTGTTCTTCGCATAGCAATATTCATTCAAAAGTATTTTTTCTTTTGCAGGAATGTCATAAAGGAAAATTGTTTCGTGTTCATTGATAATATCAAACACATCTTTTGATGAATAGTGAACCATTTCCGTAACATTATACTGCTTCTTATATTTCACAATTTTAGGCATAATGTTATTCAATGATTCAAGAGAACTTGTAATAACACAACATTTTTCAGGTGAATTGATTGTGAAATAAACATAGTTGCCAAAATATGCAAATAAAATAATCAAAGCAACCTGAATTATCATAACAAGCGCAAGCAAATGTGGTGCTTCGTAAACAAAATGCGGATTATTATTTTCATTAACATTCATAATGCAAAGTTGCAAATGAGTAACTACATCAGTTATGAGTGTTGCAAGGGAAATTGACATTACAATTGGTCTACTTTTAAGACGACCAATTAAATATCCACCATATACGGCAATAAGTGCAGCTTCAAGTACACAGAATGTAACAAATGTTACAGCCGTTGTTCTAGAAGGATGTAAAATCCACTCAAACTCTGTACCAAACACTACAAAGAATGTGCCAATTAATAAAACATACAATGTAGATTTCAAAAGAAATACTACAGTTTTTTGAAATTTATTTAATAAACCCATATTTGCCTCCAAAAGGACTACAATATATTATGGTCATTGTACTTTAAACACCATTATTTGTCAATATTTTACAAGATACTGTAATAATTGTGTCATTTTTATCTTACCCATATTTATGCTTTATTTTTAATTCTTGTATTTTTTAACTTTTTTTATATCATTAAGAGTTATCTGAGAAAGAATTATTCCGATAAAAATCAGAACGCACCCCAAATAGCCTCGGCTACTCATCATTTCGTGTAAAATCAACGCTCCACCGATTGCACTGAATACTGATTCAGTAGAAAAAACAATTGATGCAAATGTTGGGTCTGCATTCTTTTGGCCTAAAATTTGACAAGTATATGCAACACCAACAGACATTAAACCACCATAGAGAATTGGAATCCCTGCTGCCTTTATAGAAGAAAATTCAATAGTTTCAGTAAACATTGCAAAAACCATACTTAAAATTCCGCAAGTATAAAATTGAATCATACTAAATTTTAATGCACTTATTGAATTTACAAACTTGTCAACGACGAGAATATGGCTAGCCCAAAAAAATGCGCCAATTATGAGAACTATATCACCGATTCCAAAGGTAATCTTATCACCTGTCATACATAAGAAAAATAATCCTATAACAGCAAAAATCGCACCAAAAAATGTAAGTACGCTTGTTTTCTTACCCATTACAAAACGAATAAGAGGCACTAATACTATGTAAAGTCCTGTTAGGAAACCTGCCTTGCCCGCACTGCCTGTAAAAACTATTCCAAATTGTTGCAATGAAGAAGCAATAAAGAGAATTACACCCGCAAGCGCGCCTGTCCATAACGTTTTTATAAATTTCTTCTTATTAAATTCTTCTTTTTCAAAGATAAGGATTACAGGTATTAAAGAGCAAGCGCCCAATATAAAACGTACTCCATTAAAAGTAAAAGCACCAACATAATCAGCACCAACTCGCTGAGCTACAAATGCAAAACCCCAAATTATAGCTGTTAAAAACAGTAATGCAGTTGATTTAATTTTATTTTTCATTTTCACACCTACAATATGCAAGCCACGGTTTCCCGTGGCCTGATTATTTATATTGCTTTTTTATTTGTTTTACCAATATTCTTTGATGTTAAAATATTGGGTTTTCTGTTTTCATCGCGAAGAATTTCCGGTTCAGCACCATTTTCAACACAATCACGAGTAATGATAACTTTAGAAATAGTATGCTCAGATGGTGTATCATACATAATTGGCATCAAAACAGATTCCATTATGCCACGAAGACCACGAGCACCTGTTTTCTTTTCAAGTGTTTTCTCAGCGATTGCAACCAATGCATCATCGGTAAATTCGAGTTCAACATCGTCCATCTGGAATAACGCTTTAAATTGTTTTAACAGTGCATTTTTAGGTTCAGAAAGAATTCTGATTAAATCTTCTTTAGAAAGTTGTTTTAGTGCTGTGATTACAGGAACACGACCAACAAGTTCAGGAATAAGACCAAATTTAACCAAATCTTGTGCGATTACTTTTGAATAAACATCTTCAAGTTCCAGTTCAGATTTGTTCTTAATTTCTGCACCAAAACCAAGAGCAGAATTACCTGTTCGCTTTTCAACTATTTTTTCAATCCCATCAAAAGCGCCACCGCAAATAAAGAGAATATTTGAAGTGTCAATCTGAATAAATTCTTGTTGTGGATGTTTTCTGCCGCCTTGTGGTGGAACATTTGAAATTGTTCCTTCAAGAATTTTTAAGAGTGCTTGCTGAACACCTTCACCACTTACATCACGAGTAATTGAAGGATTTTCACTCTTTCTTGCAATCTTATCAATTTCATCAACATAAATAATTCCACGCTCTGCTTTTTCAACATCAAAATCAGCTGCCTGAATAAGTCTTAAAAGAATGTTTTCAACATCTTCACCAACATAACCAGCTTCTGTAAGTGTTGTAGCATCGGCAATTGCAAATGGCACATCAATAATTTTTGCAAGAGTCTGTGCAAGGACTGTTTTACCCACACCAGTTGGTCCCAAAAGCACAACATTGCTCTTTTGAATTTCTACATCAGTGTCACAACCATGATATATTCTCTTGTAGTGATTATAAACTGCAACACTCAAAGCTTTTTTAGCTTCATCCTGACCAACAACATATTCGTCAAGTTTTGCCTTAATATCTTGTGGTTTTGGTAAAACTTTTTCTTCAAGTTTCACTTTTTTACCTGATGGTTTATAACCTCTATCAGCGTTTTCATCAATGATGCCCATACAAAGTTCGATACATTCATCACAGATATAAACGCCTGGACCAGCGATAAGTTTTTCAACTTGTTCCTGTGTCTTACCACAGAAAGAACATCTTACATTTCTTTCTTTATCGTTTTCTCTAGCCATAAATTAGCTCCTTATCTCTTATAGAAAACCTTATCTACAATGCCATAATCCATTGCTTCTTGAGCTGAGAGCCAATTGTCGCGCTCTGTATCAAGAGCAATTTGTTCAATTGGTCTTCCTGTATTTTCAGCAAGGATTTTGTTAAGTTTTTCTCTTGTTCTGAGAATGTGTTCAGCAGCAATTTTAATATCGCTTGCCTGACCTTGTGCACCACCTAAAGGTTGATGAATCATAATTTCACTATTTGGAAGAGCAAATCTCTTACCTTTTGCTCCAGATGAAAGCAAGAATGCGCCCATACTTGCTGCCATACCCATACAAATAGTTGAAACATCACACTTAATGTATTGCATTGTGTCATAAATTGCAAGCCCTGCTGAAACTGAGCCGCCTGGACTATTAATATAAAGGCTTATATCTTTTTCGCTATCCTGTCCCTCAAGATAAAGTAACTGAGCAACGACCAAAGATGCAGTTGCATCATTAACCTCATCTGACAAAACGATAATTCTGTCATTTAAGAGTCTTGAAAAAATATCGTATTGTCTTTCACCCCTGTTTGTTTGTTCAACAACGTATGGTACAAGTGCCATAATAATATAACCTCCGTTTAAAACTTATGAAAAGCATTAAAGAATTGCCCTATTAATTATTGGACAATTCTTCAACACTTAAACTTATATTTTTTGATTATTCAGCATCTGCTGCTTTTTTTGTTGTCTTTTTTGCTGCTGGCTTTTTAGCAGTTTCTTTCTTTGCTGTTTCTTTTTTAGCAGCTGGTTTCTTTTCAGCAGTTTCTTTCTTTTCTGCTGTCTTCTTAGCTGCTGCTTTTTCTTCAGTAATTACTGCGTTTTCTTTTACAAAGTCAACTGCTTTTCTTGATGTGATGTCATCTTTGAGTGCATCAGCAGAAATTGCTTTCTTAACTGCGTCAACATCCATATTATACATCTTTGCAAGTCTGTCATATTCAGCAGCAATATCATCATCACTAGCTTCAATCTTTTCAGCTTTAACGATTTCTTCAAGAGCAAGTTGAAGTTTAACCTGAGCTTCTGCGTTCTCTTTGTAACCTTCTCTGAACTTGTCTTTTTCCATACCTGTGTACATAAGGTATGTGTCAAGGTCAAGACCCTGCATTTGAAGTCTGTAAGCGAAATCGTTAACGATATCGTCAATTGCTTTTTCAATCATGCAAGCAGGAATTTCTGCTTTAATGCCATTTGCAACTGTTTCAAGAATGTCAGCTGTAACTTTGTTATCTGCTTCAGCTTTCTTTGCATCTTCAAGTTGCTTTTTAATGCTCTTTTTAAGTTCATCAAGTGTATCGAACTCGCTAACATCTTTAACAAACTCATCATCAAGAGCAGGAAGTTCTTTAACTTTGATTTCGTGAAGTTTAATTTTGAAAACAGCATCTTTTGATGCAAGGTTTTCTTGATATTCTGCTGGGAATGTAACATTAACGTCAAATTCTTCGCCAATCTTGTGACCGATAATCTGGTCTTCAAAACCTGGAATAAATGAACCGCTACCAATTACAAGTTCATACATTTCAGCTTTACCGCCGTCAAATGCAACGCCGTCAACAAAACCTTCGAAGTCGATAACTGCTGTATCATTCTTCTTAACAGCTCTGTTATCAACAGAAACCATTCTTGAGTTCTGTTCTTGCATTTTTGCGAGTTCTGCTTTAACTTCATCAGCAGCAACCTTAACAGCAGGCTTTGTTGCTTTAACGCCCTTATATTTGCCGAGTTTAACTTCTGGTTTAACTGTAACTTTCAACTTAAGAGTTACACCATCTTTACCAATTTCTGGTACATCAAGGTCAAATGGAGTATCAATTACGTCGAGGTCTGCTTCTTTAATTGCTTCTGCAACTGCATCTGGATAAAGAATTTCAAGTGCATCTTCATAGAAAACGCCTTCACCATAAACTCTTTCGATGAATGCTCTTGGAGCTTTGCCCTTTCTAAAACCATTGATTGCAATGTTCTTTCTCTGCTTTAAATATGCCTTCTGAACAGCAGCTTCAAAAGCTTCGCCACTGATAGCAATTTCAAGCTCATAAACATTTGTTTCTACTTTGTTTGATGTTTTTAACATTTAATATTCCTCCCGAATATCATTGTTTTAAGATTTTTACTGAAAAATTCAATATATTATAACATAGAAAAACATTAAATACAATATTTTCCATAAGTTTTTCTTGCTATTTTAACAAAAATAATAGTGTTTTTTTGATAAATTACTTGGATTTAATGTGTAAAGGGCAAAATTCAAGATAATCTGCCGAAACAAGTTTAAAATCTATTCCGTATTTTTCACCATTAAGTGCGCCCTTTATTGCCCCACCGTGAAGATGACCATAATAGCAACGCTTTATATTGTTTCGCACAAGCACTTCAACTATCGGGTCACAATCTTTATACATTGAAACTGGTGGATAATGAAGGAAAACTACAATCTCCCCACCCAAATCTTTTGCCATATCAATCGAACGCTGAATTCTTTCACATTCACGAGCTAATACTTTATCTATGTTTTCACTTTCTGCGTCAAAAAACCAACCACGACTACCCGCGATTGCAATGTCATCAACTTTAAATGCATTGTTGTGCAAAAAGTTTAGAGAATCAAAACCTTTTTCTGCAAGAAATTTATTCATTTTTGTTGCGGTGTTCCACCAATAATCGTGATTACCTTTTAAAATGATTTTTTTACCATTTAAGTTGTGTAAAAACTCAAAATCTTTTTCACTTTCTTCAAGGCTCATTCCCCAAGAAGTGTCCCCTGCTATTATAACAGTATCATCCTTATCAACCAATTTTTGCCAATTCTTTTCAAGGCGGAATTCGTAATCATCCCACCCTTTAAAAATATTCATCGGTTTATCTGTTGAAAAAGAGAGATGCGTATCACCGATTACAAAAACTGACATAAGGTAATTTCTCCTGTGAATAATTATAAATTTCTTTCAAAAAATAAAATTGAAAGGAGGCTAACAAAATGGATAAGAATAGAAACATTACTTGCGATGCTTGTCATTGCATTTTTAATGACGGACACATGAATTGCACTGCAGACGGTATTAAGGTAGGTACACACAGCGCTTGTTCTTGTGACGACACAAGATGTGCAACTTTCAAACTTAATACAAGAGATGTAGAATAACTCAAATTCAAATGCGGAAGCTTCTAAGCAAAACAGCTTCCGCATTAGTTATTATTGTGTTATATACCCAACATATCAAACACAACTTGTTTCATATCCTCTTTCTTTGCAACACCAGTAAATCTTGGTGTTTTGCCTTTAAGAGTTGCAAGTTGCTGTGGAACAGGTTCGTTTGATTTCTGGAATAATTCGTCAACCATATCAAATTCGTTATCAGCTTTAATTTCATCAGTAATTGCTGAAAGAACGCTAGCAGAGAATTTATATGGGTTTGCTGTTGAAGCAATAACTGTTGGTGTTTTATCCCCTGTTTTTTCTACATAATCTTCATAGACCTTAACAGCAACTGCTGTATGTGTGTCACAAAGATAGTCTTTTTCATCAAACACCTTGCCGATTGTTGCTTTTATTTCTGCGTCATCACAGCATCCAGCAGCAAACAATGATTTTACTTTTTCTGCAACTTCTGCAGAAACTGTATATTTACCACCATTATTAAGTGATGACATCCATTCTGCTACCTGTACGTCATTTTCACCGCAGAGATGGAATAAAAGTCTTTCAAGGTTGCTTGAAATAAGAATATCCATTGATGGTGATGTTGTGCAATAGAAATCTCTGTTTTTATCATAAGTGCCACTTGTTAAGAAATCAGTAAGAACATTATTAGCATTTGAAGCACAAATAAGTGTTTTTACAGGTACACCCATTTCTTTTGCATAATATGCTGCAAGAATGTTACCAAAGTTTCCTGTTGGTACAACAACGTTCATTGCTTCACCATTTTTAAGTTCACCGTTTTCAAGCATATCACAATATGCTGATACATAATAAACAATCTGTGGCACAAGACGACCCCAGTTGATTGAGTTAGCTGATGAGAATGCAAGCCCATTTTCCTTGAATTTCTTTTCAATATCCTTGTCTGTGAAAATCTTTTTAACACCTGACTGTGCATCGTCAAAGTTACCTTCAATTGCACAAACACTAACATTTGAGCCTTCCTGAGTTGTCATTTGAAGTTTCTGCATTGGGCTGACACCGTCAACAGGATAGAAAACAAGAATCTTTGTATTAGGAACATCTGCAAATCCTTCGAGAGCAGCCTTACCTGTATCACCTGATGTTGCAACGAGGATTACGATTTCAGTATCCTTAACTGTCTTTCCTGCTGAAACTGTAAGAAGGTATGGCAATAACTGAAGTGCCATATCTTTAAATGCACAAGTTGGGCCTCTCCATAACTCAAGAACGTTTGCTGTATCTGATAATTTATATAATGGAGCAACCTTTTCAGAGCTGAATTTACCAGCTTTGTATGCACCTTCAACGCACATTGAAAGTTCATCTTCTGTAAAATCTGTGAGATAAAGTCTCAAAATTTCTTTTGCTCTTTCAATGTAACTCATTGGTACGAGTTTTTTAATAAATTCAAGAGAAATCTGTGGGATTTCAGTAGGAACAAAAAGCCCACCTTCTGATGAAATACCTTTAGCAATTGCTTCGGCAGCAGTTACCTTAACCGACTTATCTCTTGTACTTGTATAAAACATAAGAACACATCCTTTTCGTGTGGTATTCTAACATAAATAATAATTCATTTCAATATTAAAATGGTTAAATTCCTTGTGAATCAAACGCATTTTCAATATGATTAATTTTTACAGGTTCATCAACTTTAAAATAAACTTCAATGATATCAAATCGTGGTTGACGATTAAACTCATAATTTTTCAAATAAATTTGTGATGATGCTATGATTTTTGCTCTTTTGGTACTATCAACTGCGTCAGAAGGTGAATATTTCATTCCATCGCTTCGGGTTTTAACTTCAACAAAGACAACATATTTTTTATCTTCTGCAACAATATCAATTTCACCGAATTTACAATGATAATTACCTTCAACAATTATGTAACCGTGCTTTCTAAGATATCTTGCTGCGACAATCTCACCGTATTCACCAATCAAGCGTTTATCCATTGCTATCGCCTAAAATCTTTTTAAGAAAAGACCTTCTGTGTATTGGTGCAACACCATATTTTTCAATCATTTCATAATGAAGTTTTGTGCCGTAACCTTTATGCTTTTCAAAACAATATTCAGGATATTTTTCAGCAATTTGGAGCATAAAACGGTCTCGACTTACTTTTGCAAGAATTGATGCAGCTGCAATTGACATGCTCTTACCATCACCCTTGACAACAGTTTCGTCTGGAATAGATAATCTTGGATGTTGATTACCATCAATCAATGCATAATCGGGTTTTACTGATAATCCATCAACTGCTCTTCTCATTGCTAAAAAAGTAGCATTTAAAATATTGATTTCATCAATTTCTTCTTCTGTTGCAATGCCAATAGAATAAGAAATTGCTTTTTCACAAATTACATCAAACAATGCTTCGCGTTTCTTTTCAGTGAGTTTTTTTGAATCGTTGAGTCCATCTATTTCGAGGTCAATTGGCAAAATAACCGCTGCGGCATAAACAGGACCTGCCAATGGCCCGCGACCGGCTTCATCAATTCCACAAATTGTTTTAAAACCTTTTTCTATGGCAAGTTTTTCATAAGAATAATCCATATTATTTCACCGGTCTTTCTAATGAAATTGCGCCTAATTTGCCACCACGGTATTCATCAAGCAACATTACAGATGCGCGTTCATAGTCAATGTCGCCACCCTTAATCATCATACCGCGTTTTTTGCCAATCATTTCAAGGACTTCCCAAGCTTCTTTATCTTGAAAATCTAGAATTTTATATCTTTCAGAAAGTCTGTCAGCATAATCAGTTTTCATAACTTCTAAAAGTCTTATTGCCAAAGTTTCAGCATCTAAAATTTCATCTTTAACAGAACCTATAAATGCAAGTCTGTCGCCAACCTTTGGGTCATCAAATTTTGGCCATAACACGCCCGGGGTATCAAGCAATTCAATACCATTACCTATCGGGAACCATTGGTTGTGTTTTGTAACACCTGCTTTATCAGCTACTTTTGCTTTAGCAGACCCTGCCATACGGTTGATAAAGGAAGATTTGCCGGTATTAGGAATTCCAACAACCATAATACGAAGTGCCTTGCCCGGCATTCCCCTGTCTTCATTCTTTTTGATAACATCTTTAAGAACTTCACGAACAGCAACAATGTAATTATTGAGTCCTTTACCCGTTCTGCAATCAACAGGAATAGCTTTTATTCCTTTGTTCTTATAATAATCCACCCACTGATTTGTAGCATTTTTATCTGCTAAATCACATTTGTTTAAAAGAACAATTCTAGGTTTACCATTAATTAATTCTTCAAGTTCAGGGTTTGAACTGCTAATTGGAATTCTTGCGTCAATAATTTCTGTTACACCGTCAACAAGTGGCAAACTTTCTTTGATAAGACGACGGGTTTTTGCCATGTGACCTGGAAACCACTGAACAACTTGTCTTTGAGTATCAGCCATTTTTATTCTCCTAAACTTTAAGAATTAAAAAGTTTTGTATCGCCAATTTTATAAAAAACTTTACCGACTACATATCTCTCATCTATCATACCTATTCCCGGGTCACGACTATCTGCAGAGTTATTACGATTGTCACCCATTACAAAAAGTTTGCCTTCAGGAACAGTATAGCTGTTATTCATACCATAGAAAAACAGCATTTTTTCTTTAATATAGTCTTCTTCAAGTTCAACGCCATCAACAAATACACTTCTAGTTTTTTTATCAAATGTAATAGTCTGCCCCGCTGTTCCAATTACTCTTTTTATTAAAACCAAATCATAACTATTGGGTTGAGAAATAACAACAACATCACCATTTTTTATGTCGCCGTTAATCGCTGTAATTAACAAGCTTTCGCCTTCGTGCAAAGTATTTTCCATCGACTCACCAACAACAGTTGAAATCTTAAAGAAAAAAGTAAATATAATACTGACCGCTAATACAGCAGCCAGTAATACGGAAGCAAAATCATAAACTGTGTTTAAAATTTTATTATTCATAGTCATTAATGTTCCAATCGCCAAAAGGTAAAATTCTGATTTGTGCCACACCTAAAACATATCTTTCGTCAATGAATCCAATAGTTTTAAAACGGCTGTCGAGCGAGTCATTTCTATTGTCACCCATTACAAAAAGACATCCCTCTGGCACAGTTAAAGGATAAACAAAGTCACCCATTCTCTCTGTTTTTTCTGCAATATATGGTTCATATTTTGCAACGCCATTTACTGTGACTACACCTTCAATAAAATCAATTGAAATAGTGTCGCCACCTTTTGCAATTACTCGCTTGATGAGTGGTTCATTAAGTGAATTTGGCTGTGTTACAACAACAATATCGCCAACTTCAACCTCGCCCGGAATTGCGCTGACTGTGAGCCAGTCGCCATTGTTTAATGTGGGTTTCATTGAAGTTCCGTTAACACCCACAACTCTAAATAAGAATGTAAATATCAATAAAATTAAAATAATTGCATAAATTAACGAGTCCATCCAATCATAGATAAACTCCCACGACTTTTTCTTCTTTTTTACTGAATATTCAGCGCTTTCAAATGAAATTGCAAATTCTTCGTTCTTTCTCATTTCTATCACCCGTTAGCACATATTGTGCACATATCCTTTATTTTATAGTACTTGCTATCGTACAAATCTTCTTTAATCTATGATTGACACCCGAGCGTGAAATAGGTTCACTCAAACATTCTCCCAATTCACGCAATGACATATCGGGATTTTCAAGTCGCAACTCAGCTATTTCTCGAAGTTCACTTGATAAATATGAAAATCCAACTGTATTTTTTATATGTAAAATTGCGTCAATCTGTTTTGCAGCTGCATCAATCGTTTTATCCAGGTTCGCGCTTTCAAAATTAAGTTTTCTATTAACATTATTGCGCATATCCTTATACATTTTGACACCCATAAGTTCAAGGCACGAATTCATTGCGCCAATTACTGTCAAAATGTCTTCAATAGCTTCACTATCTTTAAAATATATGACATAGTTGGAACTTCTAGTGATAACTTTTGGTATTACAGAAAGTTCATCGTAGTCATTTATAAAAAGCTTTAAATCTTTACTTAAATTAAGATATGGAACAACAAATTCCAAATGATAACCTTTATTGGGGTCGTTAATTGTACCACAAGTTAAAAATGCACCCTTTAAAAATGCAACTTTACAACATTCATCAGCAATATTACTCCAATTAAGCCTTGAAGTACTTGCTTTTTTGTCATAGCCAAAAGTTTCAAGAACTTTTAATCTATCTTGAGCAGTTTTAACTTCGATTTTGTATTTACCTGCTTCTGTTTTAACATAATCTGGCTTTACATCGCAAACTTTTATGAGCATATCACGATACATTTTTGCTATACCACTATGCTCGGTTAATAATGAAATATCAAAAGATGAAAACGCTCTCGAAAAGAGAATCATACCGTATGCAAAAGCGTGCAAACAGCAATTATTTTCTAATTCAATTGACAAAATTTCATTTTTGACATCTGCTGAAAAAGACATTTCTAACCCTTATCTCTTAATGTCGCGGTGATAAACCGAAACATTGTAACCCTTATCTTTAATATTGTTATAAACCAATTCAGCAAAAACTACTGAACGATGTTTGCCACCAGTACAACCAACTGAAATGGTCAACTGGCTCTTGCCTTCACTTCTGTAAAGCGGAACTAAATAATTGATTAAATCAAGTAATTTTGGTACTAAACCTTTTGCTTGGTCAAAACTCATAACATATTCACGAACTGGCTCTTCAAGACCTGTATGTTCTTTAAGTTCTGGAACATAAAATGGGTTTGGTAAGCATCTAACATCGAAAACTAAATCAGAATCCTTTGGTGCACCATTTTTAAAACCAAAAGAAACCACATTTATTTTAAGAGTGTTTGCAATATCATCAAGGAACAACTCAGCAACACGCTCTTTGAGTTGAGAAGTTGTAATTAAAGATGTATCAATTACATAGTTTGCGATATTGCGTGCTTTTTTAAGCATTTCGCGTTCTTTAATGATAATGTCTAACAGTTCACTTTGTGAGTTTTTGTTTGAAAGTGGATGCTTTCTTCGAGTCTCTTGATAGCGACGCATAATTACTTCATTATCTGCATCAAGGAACAAGATTTTGTAATCACATTCCATTGCTTTTAACCCTTCAAGAGCTTCAAACAACTGATGGAAAGAATCACCCAATCTAACATCAGCTGCAATAGCAACCTTTTCACGTTGTTCAGTTGAGTCATTGAGAATTTGAACGAAAGTTGGAATTAATTGAGGTGTCATATTGTCAACGCAGAAAAAGCCAATATCTTCTAAAGTATCAATGGCTCTTGATTTACCTGCACCTGACATACCTGTTACGATTACTAATTGCACAAACTCACCTCTTATTCCCCAATAATTTTTACTTCTGTTTCAAGTTTTACACCATATTTTTGAAAAACTGTGTCCTGAATGTGTTTTATAAGATTTAAAATATCTGTTGATGTTGCGCCACCACGGTTTATTACAAACCCTGCGTGTTTTTCACTAACTTGCGCACCGCCAATTGTATATCCCTTTAATTGGCAATCTTCTATCAAAGCACCCGCAAAATATCCTTCTGGGCGTTTAAATGTACTACCAGCGCTTGGAAATTCTAATGGTTGTTTTTCTTTTCTACGGCGAAGTTTATCGTTCATTGCTTCTTTAATTTCTGTTTTGTCGCCTTTTTGCAGTTTAAGTGTTGCAGAAATTATTGTGTAGCCATTATCTGTATAAGCACTTCGACGATAGCCTAAAGCAAGCTGGTCTTTTGTAAGAGTACCTATATTTCCATCACTATCAATATGAGTGCAAGAATATAGAACATCCTTCATTTCGCCACCATAAGCACCTGCATTCATATAAACAGCACCACCAAGGTTGCCGGGAATACCAAATGCAAATTCTAAACCACTTAAAGAATTATCAAGTGCGAAGTTGCAAAGTGCTTTCATCATTACACCTGACTCGCATTCAATTGTGTTTTCGTCAAGCATTTTCATTGATGAAAGATTTGAGCCAATTTTAATCATTACACCTTTATATCCACTATCTGTTACAAGCAAGTTTGAACCATTGCCCATAACAAAAGGTTTAATATTTAACGCTTTACATTTTTTTATGATTTGTGATAAAGAATCAACAGAAGCGGGAATGATGAGCAAATCGGCATTGCCACCTGTTTTAAAACTTGTATATTTGCTCATTGGTGCATTTTCTTCAACAACTGCACCCAAGCTTTTTGCAAGTGTTATGAGTTCACCGTACAACATCATTACCTCTTTCTTAAAAATTAATAGTTTTGCCAAATGTCAATTTCTTTTGCTTTTGGCTCATAGCCATCATCCATTCCAAGATGATGAAGAAGCTCACGAGCAGCATTATAGCCCATTTTCTTCTGTCTGTTATTCATTGCAGCACATTCAATGATAACTGCAAGATTTCGACCAGGTTTAACAGGAACAACTGTTAACGGAACTTTAATATCCATAATGGTTATGTATTCGTTGTCAAGACCCATTCTGTCATAGACTTTTGAACTATCCCAAGGTTCAAGCTGAATAACCATATTAATTTTTTCTGTAAGTTTAACAGCACCCATACCAAAAATTCGGCGAGCATTGATAATACCGATACCACGAAGTTCGATAAAGTGGCGAATATTATCAGGCGCTGTGCCAACAAGTGTTTTTGAAGATGTTTTTCTAATTTCAACAGCATCGTCAGCAATAAGACGATGACCACGCTTTATAAGTTCGATTGCAGTTTCGCTCTTACCAACACCACTGTCACCAACAATGAGAATACCTTCACCATAAACTTCAACCAAAACACCGTGGCGAGTAATTCTCTCGGCAAGTTCTGTTCCAAGGAAATAAATGAGTGTTGCCATGGCACCTGATGTTGAATCAGCAGAACGAAGAATCGGCACGCTGTATTTTTGAGCAAGCTCAATCATTCCATCAATCGGCTCAAGATTTCTTGTTATGAGAATCAAAGGAGGCTGTTGGCTTATAAGGCTCTCAATTCTTTCAAGTTGTTGTTCTTTCGGTAAAGTATTTATATAATGCATTTCACCGTTACCTAAGAACTGAACTCTTGCAGGGTCAAAATATGGGTCAGCGCCCGCAAGTAAAAGTCCGGGACGATTTACTTCTTTTGAAGTGATTGAAAGTACAGAAGCATCACATGGTAAATAAAGAACTTCATATCCATTTTCGTTGATTACTTTTTCAAGTGTTACAGAATATTTTGTTACCAAAATGCCTACCTCCCCTTTATAAATAATATAATTATTATAATTATATAACATTGTTTCAAAATTTCCAATAGTTTTTTGAAAAAAATATTGAAAAATCTGAACCCGACAGGATATTTCCCATCGGGTTCTTTTAATTAGTCAAAAGACACTTATTTCATATTTTCTTCGTATGACTTAATCATCTTTTTAACCATCTGACCGCCAACGCTACCTGCCTGCTTTGAAGTAAGGTCACCGTTGTAGCCCTGTTTAAGATTTACGCCAACTTCTGATGCAGCTTCCATCTTGAAACGGTTAAGAGCTTCACGAGCTTCTGGTACTACGTTCTTATTACCTCTTGACATTTTATTTACACCCCAATCATTCTAAAACTCTTACGTTTGCAATAGTATTATGAGCTACTAATCGGGTATTATTATTGAAAAATTTTGCTAATTATTTATAATCTCTCAACGAGCAAAATTCATATCCGTCTTCTCTTGCTTTATCAATTATTCTTGCAAGTGCATTTGCATTATCGGGTGATACTGAATGTAACAATATCACAGCGCCGGGATGAAGTCTTGAAACTACTGTTTCATAAGCAAAATCAGCACCTTTTTGCTTATTCAAGTACCAATCGGCATAAGCTAACGACCAAAATACACTTGTATATCCCAAAGAGCCTATAACACTCAGTGCATTTTCGTTATATTCACCCTTTGGAAATCTAAAATATGGCTCACTATAATTAAAGTTTTCTCTTAGAAATTTATCCATTCCCAAAACTTCTTCTTTTATCTGTTCAGTTGAAATTTCAGCAAAAGATGGGTGTGTTACCGAGTGATTGCCTACAATGTGACCTTCGTCTATCATTCTTTTAATTAAGTCGGGATTTTCTTTAACCTGTGGCAAGGTACAGAAAAAGGCAGCATTCACATTCTTTTCTTTTAGCACATCAAGAATTTTTGATGTGTAGCCATTTTCATAACCACAATCGAATGTTAAATATAAAACTTTATTCTGTGACTTTGTGTCAAGACAAAATGCTTTAAAATTATTTGATTCAAAATATTTTTGTGCATTTATCGAAATCTCGTTTGCAACACCATTTTTTGCTACACCATAACTATGAGATTTTTTATCATCAGTCCCCATTGGTTCTGGCGATACTGATGTTTCAGGCTCTTCATATTGAGTTATTGTTTCGGTTTCTGTTTGAGTTTCTGATATTTTTGGCTCAGGTTTTGCTTCTTGTTTTGTGCAAGAGCAAACCAAAGTTAGTGATAGAACAGCACATAATGTTTTAATAAGTTTATTCATTTAAGCAACCTTATTTCATCATACTGTTCATATTTTCTACAACATCCGAAAATGTGTTTACAGCTTTCTTGGCTGTCTTTTTCATCTTCTTTTTAGTTGCACTATTCGACATTGCATTTGTCATTGCAAGAGCTGCTGTACCTGCAAGAACACCTGCGCCAAGTGCTTTATACATTGTATTGTTATTCATTTTCTCTTCCCCTTTCAATTTTTTAGCTCACAAATTTATGAGCAAATATATTTTTTGAAAAAGAAATAAAAAAATTAAAAAATAATGTTTAAAATTATTTCTAAAAATGTTATACTTTAAATTACATAAAAATTTCAAAATTTTGGTGATAAAAATGACACTTAATATTGTAATGGTTGAGCCTGAAATTCCACAGAATACAGGCAATGTTGCTCGTACTTGTGCAGCAACAGGTGCAAGACTTCATTTAGTTGGCAAAATGGGATTTACTCCTGATGACAAAAAACTCAAAAGAGCAGGTCTTGATTATTGGTATCTTCTCGATATTACATATTATGATACAATGGAAGAGTTTTTCGAGAAAAATCAAGGAGGCAACTTTTTCTATTTTTCAACAAAAGCTCAAAAAAGACATTCTGATATGAAATACCCTGATAATACATATCTCGTATTTGGTAAAGAAACTGCGGGACTTCCTGAAGATTTGCTTTTTGCTAATGCTGATAAATGTGTGAGAATACCAATGATTGACGAAGCACGAAGCTTAAATCTTTCAAATGCAGTTGCAATTGGCGTTTATGAAACACTCAGACAATGGGATTACCCACAGTTGCTTGAAAGTGGAGAATTAAGAAATTATAATTGGGGCGAGCAACAATAAAAAAGCACAAAGAAAAACGGTAGGTTTTTAGCCTACCGTTTTGTTTTATTATTTATGCTATCCAAACACCGTTGGATGCGAATTTATATGTTTTACCATTGATAACTTTTGTGCCTGTTACCATGTAACCATTTTGGTCAAGATAGTACCATTTATCACCATCTTTTACCCAATTACTGATAACCATTCTGCCGTTAGCATCAAGATAACACCAGCCTTTGCTATCTGCTTTCCATGCATTTGTTAAGCAGTAACCGTCAGCACCTACATAGCACCAACCTTTTGAGTCTTTAACCCACTTATTAGTTACCATTCTGCCGTCTGCACCAAGGTAGCACCAGCCTTTACTATCTGCTACCCATTTATTTGTTACACAATAACCATCAGCGCCTACATAGCACCAACCTTTTGAGTCTGTAACCCATTTGTTGGTTACCATATAACCATCTGCACCAAGATAGCACCAGCCAAGGCTATCTGCTTTCCACTGGTTTTTAACTATATTGCCATTAGCATCATAATAACGCCAGCCTTTGCTGTCTTTAACCCACTTATTAGCGTTAGTTGCTTCATTCTTTTGCCAAACAGCAAACAAGTTTATATTGTTACCGCTAGTTGAAGTTAAATTCTTTACCAATTGTTTATCTGTATATTTAACTGTAGTGTTTGTTGAACCTGTTGACCAGCCAAGGAATGTATATCCTGCTCTTGAGAATTTGTTTGCTGACAATTCTTTTTGCACACCATAAGTATGTGTTTGCCTACTCATTGTGCCTGTGCCACCATTAGCATTAAAGGATACTGTATAAGTATTAGCTTTCCATACAGCATAAAGTGTTGTATTAGCATTTGTTGTGAAACTACCACCTGCTGAGTATGTTGCACTTGTTGCTGTACTGCTTGTTGACCAACCAAGGAATGTGTAGCCATGGCGAGTTGGTTCAGTTGCACTCAACACTAATGCATTGCCATAATCTTTACTCTGTGAACTTGGCGCACCCGTGCCACCGTTAGCATTGTATGAAATATTATATACATTTCCAAATTTGAATGGTATTGAGCCTGTTTGTGAAGAATCATAATATTTAATTTCCAAGCGATATGTGGTTCCTGCAGTCATATTATATTGCAATCTAAAATTACGATTATCGCCAGAATCGTCATCACTCGATAATAAT
>JAZOPS010000048.1:0-2002 GCA_045655645.1 Candidatus Fimenecus sp. | reverse complement strand
AGCGCTGTCTAAGCCGGCAGGCGAGTAAGGGAGCTGTCAACGAAGTTGACTGAGGAGTAGTCAAAAAATCTCTCCCTTTGTCAAAATCAAAGATTTTGCCACCTCCCTCGTCAGAGGGAGGCAATTATATATAATCGCGTCGCAGACCCGACATTTTGCGTTTTGCACTTTGCGTTTATTTCGACAAACCTCAATTTGTAACTTTGCATTCTGCATTAAAAAACCTCCCAATCGGGAGGTTTTTTGTTATATTAGATTTGCTTTAACTTGCCGAGATTCTTAATGAGATTTGGAATACCCTTGAAGATTACTTTGAGACCTGCGCCCATTTTATCTTCGTGAATAATCATAATAAGACCTTCTGCCATTTCTGGGCTAAAGAGACCGAAACTCATTGAGATAAAGTTCTTGATTGGAAGCTGTGTTGCAACTGCACCAGCCATTGTGTCTGCACCAAGCATCTTAATGAGAAGACGATAAATTCTGCCACCCCATTTGCTATCCTGTGCATCCTCAATTGTGTTAAGGAATGTGAAAGGTGCGTTCTTATCTCTAACTGATGGTGGAAGTTCTTTGCCATAAACTGCTTCAAATTCGTTTGCAGGAACATTCATAATGTCTGCACCGTAATACGATGGAGCAGTTGTCTTGTAATCAGGAATTTCAGCTTCTACTGTTGATTCAACATTAACAGTTGCTTCAAGTTTGATGTCACGGCTTGATGCACCAACTAAAATCTTGAAGTCACCGCTTTCAACATGCCAGTCACCAAGAATGACATTGTAATATGCAAATGCACGCTTATCAAGTGTAATTTCTACTTCTTTTTCTTCGCCAGCCTTTAAGAATACTTTTTTGAATGCGCGAAGCTCTTTAACAGGACGATAAATTGTGCTTTCAATGTCGTTTACATAAACCTGTGCAACTTCTGCACCGTCAACATCGCCTGTATTCTTGATTTTGAATGAAACAGTAACTGTGTCTGTATCTTTAATCTTATCAGCAGAAACTTTAATATCGCTGTATTCAAATGTTGTGTATGAAAGACCATGACCGAATGGGAAAGCAACTTCCTTTTCTGCTGTGTCATAGTATTTATAACCAACATAAACGCCTTCTCTGTATTCAACTGAAACAGATGTGCCAGCGAAATAGTTGTGGCTTGAATTGTCTTCAAGTGCAAGTGGGTATGTTTCAGAAAGCTTACCACTTGGGTGAACATCACCGAAGAGAATATCACAAACAGCGCTACCACCAGCCTGACCTGTAAGGAACATATTAAGGATAGCAGGAACTTTGTCAGCCCAAGGCATTGCAACTGATGCACCACCTGAAAGTACAACGATTGTGTTAGGGTTAACCTTAAGAACTTCTTCAACAAGTGTGTTGTGAATAGGTGGAAGGTTAATGTGGCTTCTGTCGTTGCCTTCTGTTTCATATTCATCAGTAAGACCAACGAATACAACTGCAACATCAGCATTTCTTGCTCTTTCTTTTGCTTCAACAATGAGTTCCATTGCTTTCTTTTCTTTGCACTTTTTGAGTTCATAACCCTTTGAGAATGAGAAGTTAACACCCATTTCTTTCAATGTGCTGTATGCTGAGTCAAGCTTGATTGGGTTGATAAGTGATGAACCAGCACCCTGATAACGAGGTGTGTGAGCCATTTCACCAATAAGAGCAATTTTTGCATCTTTCTTAAGTGGAAGAAGACCACCGTCATTCTTCATAAGAACCATACATTGACCTGCAATTTCACGAGCAAGGTTGTGGTGAGCGTCACTATCGTATGTATAATCGCCAAGAACTTTTTCAGCTTTCTTTGACATTTCAATAATCTTATCAACTGCTGCGTCAAGAATAGCAACATCAAGAGTGCCATCGTTAACTGCGTCGATAATGAGTTTTGTACCGATACCTGAAGATGTTGGCATTTCAATTTCCTGACCTGCAATAAGACCAGGAACTCTTTCGTTTTCTGCGCCCCAGTCAGTAATAACAA
>JAZOPS010000047.1:0-67094 GCA_045655645.1 Candidatus Fimenecus sp. | reverse complement strand
CTTCGTTTTCTTGACGGATTGATTATATCAGGATTTCTGCGTTCTTTGATAGTCATTGACTGAATAATTGCTCTCATTCTGTCTAACTGTCTATCGTCAACATCAACATCCTTGACTTTTTTATTAACACCTGGAAGCAGGGACAGAATATCTTTCATACTGCCCATTTTTTGAACTTGTTCCATTTGGTCAAGCAAGTCTTCAAGGTCAAACTTATTCTTTCGAAGTTTTTCTTCAAGTTGTCTTGCTTTTTTCTCATCAAGTGCTGTTTCTGCTTTTTCAATAAGAGAGAGGACATCACCCATCCCGAGAATACGAGAAGCCATTCTATCAGGATGGAAGAAGTCAAGTTCATCAAGTTTTTCACCCATACCGACAAATTTGATTGGTTTGCCTGTAACTGCTCTTGCTGAAAGCGCAGCACCACCACGAGTGTCACCATCCATCTTTGTAAGAACAAGACCATCAATACCAAGTTCGTCATTAAATGTGCTTGCAACTGTAACTGCGTCTTGACCGAGCATTGAGTCGATTACAAGAAGAATTTCGTGTGGACGGATTTCGCTCTTGATGTTTTTGAGTTCGTCCATAAGCTCTGTATCAATATGCAAACGACCTGCTGTATCGATGAACACATAGTCATAGCCTTTATCTTTTGCAAGTTTGATTGCTTCTTTTGCAATTGTTACAGGATTTGTTTGCCCCATTTCAAAGACAGGAACACCAACCTGTTCACCAACGACCTGCAACTGCTTAATAGCCGCTGGACGATAAATATCGCAGGCTACAAGCAAAGGTCTGTGATTTTCATTTTTAAGTTTTAATGCAATTTTTGCACAATGTGTTGTTTTACCTGAACCTTGAAGACCACACATCATAACAATTGTTGGTGGATGTGAAGCATAGGCAAGTCTTGTTTGAGTTCCACCCATCAAATCGGTTAATTCTTCATTAACGATTTTGATAACCATCTGAGCCGGTGTCAAACTTTCCATAACCTGAGCGCCGATTGCTCTTTCTGTTACCTTAGCAGTGAAATCTTTGGCAACTTTATAGTTAACGTCAGCTTCTAAAAGAGCAAGTCGCACTTCACGCATCGCTTCTTTAACATCGCTCTCAGTAAGACTACCTTTACTTTTCAAACGCCCAAAAGCGGCTTCAAGTCTATCTGATAAACCTTCGAATGCCATGATTAACCCCCTATTCTGTTAAGGAAAGTGCAATTGACTTTATCTTAACTGTTATATCGTTAATCTCACGGGAAAGACCATGTGAAAGGTTATATTCGTTGATTTCGTCTGCACAATGAATAATACCTTCAAGTCCGTTTTGCATTTCTGCAAGTTTTTTTGAAAACTTCAATTTGCTCTCCATATCAAAAAGCAAATTTTCTGCTCTTTTTATAGCATCACGGACACCCTGTCTTGTAATCCCTTCATTTTCGGCAATTTCTGAAAGAGAAAGGTCATCGTTGTAATAATGATTAAGATAATCACGCTGTTTTGCAGTTAATGCTTCGCCATATAAATCAAGCAACATTGTGATTTCAACATTATTTGCCACAACAAAACCTCCAATCAAAAAACATCCTGTAAAGGAATTACACTTTACAGGATGCAATTATACTAGATTAAGTTTTGTTTGTCAATAAGTTTTTTGAAAAATTATGGAACAGGAACAATATCATTCCAGCTTATACTAGAATCTTTATTAGTGCTATTACCAATACCAACTGTTACTTTTTCTGTTGTTGTAGTTATGTCACTTGTTGAATTGTTTTGTGTTGTAGTATCAGCATCTGATGTGTTTGGCTGTGTAGTTGTGGTAGTTGTAGTAGTAGTTGTTGTTGTAGTTGTTGTAGTCGTTGTTGTTTTGTCGTTCTTGTTATTCTTCTTAGTTGTTGTTTCTGTGAAAAGGTTTTCAATGTCATCATAGAAACCTTCTGCATCTGTTGTAAGAGGAATCATATCGCCATCAACATTAGTAACATATTCGTTACCATCTTTATCCTCATAAACATCAACTACAGTTGTACCAACTTGTATGGTATCACTCACCTTATATTCTTCTTTTTTGCAAGATGCAAACAAAACTGTAACCGCGAGCACCAAAAGTGCTGCTGCAATAATTTTTTTACTCATTATGTAAAACTCCTTTCGGTATTTGAAATCATTTTAACACATAAAAATACTTTTTGCAACACTATTTAAGTTCTGCTATTGTAACGCCCTCTTCGCCTTCGCCAAAAGTTCCCACTCTGAATGTTCTAATATTAGGGTGTTTGCGAAGATAAGTATGAATTCCTTTACGAAGTGCACCCGTTCCTTTACCGTGAATGATGGTAATCTCGTTAAGACCCGTACGAAGCACGCCATCAATAAATTTATCAAGGTCGAGCATTGCTTCTTCAACTGTTGTACCACGCAAATCAATGCTTGAACTTGCAGAAAGTGTTGCATTTGCGCCTGTATGAACTTTGCGTGTGCCATACTGTTGTTTTTTAGGTTGTTTTTTGCTACCAATCAAACGCAAATCAGAAATATTTGCTTTCATCTTTAACATTCCCGATTGAACTTGCACGGTATTTTTCTTTTCGTCAATGGATACAACTTCTGCTTCACCACCAAGAGTTTTAACAAAAACTCTGTCACCAATTTTAAGTGGTCGTGGAAGTGTATAATCACCGTCATCATCTTGAAGTCCGTTTGTAATTTCGTCCATTTTATCAAGTTGACGACCCATTGCTTGTTTTGCTTTTCTTGCAATTTCTTGCAGGTTCTTTTCTTTTGCTTGTTCTTTTTTTAGTTGTTCAATTTCGAGAAGCAAAGAGTTGCCTGCACGGCGAGCGTTTTCAACAATTCTTTCTGCTTCTTTCTTTGCTCTTTCTATTTCTTTTTCACTTTGCTCTTTGGCTTTTTCTAATGCTTTTTCTGCATTTTCTTTTTGACGAAGTATTAAAAGTTTTTCTTCTTCAAGTTTTTCTTTGTCGTCTTCTAATGCTTTTCTTGCAGTTTCAAGAGTATCAACCGCATCTTCAAAGCGTGTATCTTCTTCTGATATAAGTGCCCTTGCAAAATCTGTTATGTCTTCACTTATTCCAAGGCGACCTGCAATTGCCAAAGCATTTGAACGACCTGGCATACCGATAAGCAAACGATATGTTGGTTTTAAAGATGCCACATCAAATTCACAGCAACCGTTTTCAACTCTATTTGTTTTAAGTGCATATTCTTTTAACTCTGAATAGTGAGTTGTTGATGCGATTTTTGCACCTTGACGACGAAGGTTTTCGAGAATTGCAACTGCTAATGCCGCACCTTCAACAGGGTCTGTACCTGCGCCCAATTCGTCAATGAGCACAAGACTTTTATCGTCAGCAGTTTTCAATATATCAACAATTGTTGTCATGTGAGCAGAGAATGTTGAAAGTGACTGTTCAATACTTTGCTCATCGCCAATATCTGCTAACACATTTTTGAAAACTGATATTCTGCTGTTATCAGTCACCGGAAGCATGAGTCCACACTCTGCCATAAGTGTTAAAAGTCCAATTGTTTTAATTGAAACTGTTTTACCACCTGTATTTGCACCTGTTATTACAAGAGAGTCAAAGTCTATTCCAAGAGAAATATCAACGGGTACAACTTTTTTAGGGTCGATAAGTGGGTGTCTTGCTTTTTTAAGAAGAATTTCACCATCGTTATTCACGATTGGACGGCTCGCTTTCATTTTATAAGCAAGGTGTGCTTTTGCGAAGTGCAAGTCGAGCATTGTTGCAGAATCAAAGCTGATTTTAATTGTGTCTTGAAACTCCCCTGCCATCCCCGATAATTCTGCGAGAATTCTCTCAATTTCATCTTTTTCTCGGCTTTCAAGAACTTTGATTTCGTTATTTGCTTCAACAACCGCAGCAGGCTCAATGAAAACTGTCGCGCCACTACCCGATGTGTCATGAACCATACCCGCAACTTCGCTTCGGTTTTCGGCTTTAACGGGTACTACAAAGCGGCCGTTACGCTGAGTGATGATTCCGTCACGAAGAATTTTTGAATAGTGTGAAGAATGAATCATACTATCTAATTGTTCACGAATTTTATTTTCAAAATGACGCTTTTTGCGACGGATTTCTTTAAGTTCAGGTGAAGCGTTATCACTTATTTCAGTTTCACTTATAATTGCATTTGTGATTTTTTCTTCAAGATATTTGTTTGGATAAAGAGAATTGAATAAATCGTCAAGACTAGTTTCCATTCCCGCGCATTTTTCGTGCCAGATTGTAATTCCACGAATGATTTTAAGTGTAGTTGCAATTTTTAAAAGTTCACCTGCAGAAAGTGAGCCACCTGCACTCGCTCGGCTCAATGCATTATTCACATTCTGTAAACCGCCAAATGATGGTGCACCGAATTTAGCAATAAGAATATAAGCCGCTTCGGTTTTATCGAGCAACTCAGTTACCTCAAAATAGTCAGTTAATGGCTTGATATTAAGTGCCATTTCTTTTGCATCAGCAGATGATGCTGTGTCACTTAACATTTTGAGAATTTTATCAAGTTCAAGTGAAATAAAATACTTGTTCATATTTTTATACCTTTATGCTGTTATAGAAATCCAATGTTTTGAATGTTCTTTGTAATTGTGCCAATAAATACTTTTCAGTCATATATGATAAATCTGGTAATGCATAATCTTCCATTTTGAATGAATAGATTTTATCAAATTCTGAAAAAGCAATATGACGAAGTGCTTTAACAAGCCCTATATCAAGGTGAAACATTGCGTCTGACGAAATACAGTTATCACAATATAAAAGTCCGTCTTCAACGCTAAAATACATTGTGTCAGTTTCATATTCACCACAACGCTCACAGGCAATAAGGTTGGGCATATAACCTGCTATGCACATCATTCGAAGTTCTGTGATGGCTTTGATTTGTTCAGGTGGCATTGTGCCCTTTGACAAAAAATGAAGAGAATTTAGCATTAGTCTTAAATATTCTTCTGCTATTTCTTCTTCCTGAACAAGTGTCATTATAAGCTCTGAAAAATATTGTGCCAATGAAATTCTTTCAAGGTCTTCACGAAGACCGAAAAAAGTTTCGATTGGCTCGGCCTCGTCAATTATGTAACTGTCTTTGGTTTTGTACAAAGACAATTTAGAATAGCAGAACATTCCTGTTGAACTGCATTTTCTGTTTTTATATGATTTCGCACCACGGACAAATGCTCGTACAAGCCCGTTATGGCGTGTGAGTACCGTAACGAGCTTGTCTTTTTCACCAATATTCTGTTCTTTGAGTATTACTCCGTCCGTATTCGTCCTCATCGTCGAAATCCTCATCGTATTGTGGTCTTTTGTTTTCGAGAGATTTTTTATACATTAAATAATCTTCGACTTTACCACTTTTTGTAAATTTACTCCATATTGCCATATTGTCCATTACAAATCACCTACCATTAGTAATTTGTGTAGTGCAATATGAAATATGATTGGTAAAAATAAAATTTATTGGTAAATTAATCTAATCCGAAATTGTGAATAAGACCTTCGCGGTTGCGCCAACCTTCTTTAACTTTTACCCAGCATTGAAGATTGATTTTGCAACCGAAAAAGTTTTCCATATCTTGTCGGGCATAGGTTGAAATCTTTTTAAGCATTGCGCCACCTTTACCGATAATGATACCCTTGTGGCTATCTCTTTCACAGAAAATTGTTGCTTCAACATCCATTATTCCGTCACTGCGCTCACGCATTTTTTCGATGCTCACGGCAGTACCATGTGGAATTTCTTTATCTAAAAGTCGAAGCATTTTTTCACGAATAATTTCACCTGCTAACACTCTTTCAGGTTGGTCTGTGAGAGTGTCTTCTGGGAAGAAATGCTCTGATTCAAATGCTAATTTTTTGAGTTCTTCTAAAAGTTCTTTTATTCCGCTACCATTTTGTGCAGAAACAGGAACAATTGCATCAAAATCATAATATTCCGTCATTTCTGCTATTCTTGAAATGAGATTTTCTTTTTCTTTAACTGTATCAATTTTATTGATTGCAAGAATTGCAGGGTTTTTGCCTTTTTTGATTTTCTCAACAAGTTCAAGCTCAGCAGGGTTTAATTCACCATCAGGTTCAACTACTAAAAGGCAAGCGTCAACACCTTCAATGCTATCACTAACTGCTTTAACCATTTTTTCGCCGAGTTTTGTTTTTGGCTTATGAAATCCCGGTGTATCTGTAAATACCAACTGAACATTATCGTCAGTTGTAAGCACGCCCATAATTCTTGTTCTTGTTGTCTGTGGTTTTGAAGAAACTATTGCGATTTTTGTTCCTAAAAGTTTATTGAGAATTGAAGACTTGCCAACATTCGCTTTACCTACAATTGCAATAAACGCTGTTTTTGGTGTATTCATTTATTTCTTTTTCCTTCCAAATCCGAAAAATATAAAAATTGTAAAAATTACTACTGAAACTGCAAAGAGTGCAATGCTTAATGGGTTGTCCAAAAAGTAGCTAAATAAGAGTTCAAATGCTTTTGGTTGATACATAATTGCAATACCACAAAGCACAGAAAAGATTGCAAACACGAGCACAGCACCCGCTGCACAATCTTTTGCGATTTTGCCCAATTCGGTATGCTCTTCGCCATATAAATCCACAGCTTTTTCAACCGCTGTATTTATTAGTTCGCCACCGATTACAAGTCCGTTTGCAAGAAAAATTATTGCAAGTTCTGTTCTCGTGATTTCAAAGAAATCGAAGAAGAACAAGAAGAAATACATATAAATCATACAAACAGTATGTATTCTTAAATTCCTCTCTTTTTTGAGTGCTATGAATATGCCATTAAAGGCATAGCCAAAGCCTTTTAACAATGCTTTCATATTATTCCTCGTCGAAGTAATAACTTCCGTTTCTTTTAAGTCCTACTCTTGTGAGAACTGCTTCTTCTTTTTCTCTCATTTTAACTGCTTCAAGTCCACCGTTTTCGTGGTCGTATCCCAAGAGATGAAGAAGTGAATGAACTGTTAAAAATCCAATTTCGCGTTGCAATGTATGTCCATATTTTTCTGCTTGTGCATAAGCATGCTCAATTGAAATGATAATGTCGCCAAGCACCTTTGCACCTGTATCGAGATTTACATCATATTCACCATTCTCACCCATTGGGAATGAGAGTACATCTGTGCTTTTATCAATATTTCTGTGTTTTTTGTTAAGCTCGTGGATTGTATCATCATCAACAAAGGTTACGCTGATTTCTGCTGAATCTGCAAACCCCTCATTTGCAAGCACTGCTTTACAGCAACGGCGCACAAGCATTCTCACACCTGTTGGGATTTTCATTACATTTTGTTGATTGTCAATTATTACTCTTAATTTCTCGTTCATTTCTTTTGCCTCATTTCCTGCTTTTCATAAGCTTTTATAATATCCTGAACAAGACGGTGTCTTACCACATCTTTTTCTGTAAATTGATTAATTGCAATGTCGTCAATACCCTTAAGTATTTTCATTGCTTCAACAAGACCTGACTTTTTTCCGTCTGGCAAGTCAATTTGAGTTATATCACCCGTTACAACGATTTTTGAATTAAAACCTAAACGGGTTAAGAACATTTTCATTTGTTCGCGTGTTGTATTTTGAGCTTCGTCAAGGATTATGAAACTGTCATCAAGTGTTCGTCCACGCATATATGCCAAAGGGGCTACTTCAATGCTGCCACGCTCTTGATAGCGTTGAAAACTCTCTGCACCCAACATATCAAAAAGTGCATCATAAAGTGGTCTTAAATATGGGTCAACTTTCTGTTGCAAGTCACCGGGCAAGAAGCCAAGTTTCTCACCTGCTTCAACTGCGGGACGAGTTAAAATAATACGGTTGACTTCTTTTGCACGGAATGCATTGACAGCCATTGCAACTGCGAGATAAGTTTTACCTGTACCAGCAGGGCCTGCACCGAGAGTGATTGTATTGTTTTTTATACTTTCAAGATATTTCTTTTGACCCAATGTTTTAGGTTTGATTGGTTTGCCTTTTGCTGTGATGCAAACACAGTCCCCCGTCATTTCAGAAAGTCGGTCATCATTGCCATCGTTCACAAGAGAAAGCACATATCGCACATTCTGCTCTGACAAGGCTTCACCACGATTAATAAGCATTAAAAGTCCGTTAATTGCTCTCACGGCTTTTGAAACGCTTTCGGCTTCGCCACTGACTTTAAGCTCTGAACCACGGCTGATAATCTTAACATTATATTGAGCCTCAATGAGTTTTACATTTTCGTCAAAACTTCCGAAAAGGCTCACAGCTTGTTCCATTCTGTCAACATTGATAATCTGTTCAAACAATCCTTAATCACCTATTTTTCAATTCACTAAAAAATTTTAGCAATATTTAACATATTATAGCACAATTTTTATGCAATGTCATTAGTTTTTTCTACATAAATTTCCTGTAAAACGCCAATTTCTTGCTCGCACTCGGCAAAAAATGAATATTCCTGACCATATTCCGTTGCATTTGCAGTTGCATAAGACATTTTTATATCGCAATAGTCTAAAATTTCGCGTACATACAAAGCATTATTATAAAGTGCGATTTTATTTTGCAAATTTTCAGAAAGTTGGCATTTTTCATTCGCATATTCTGCGCCATACTCTGTTATTATTCCCAAAGGCAAAAGCATTTCATCACTTTCTAAAAAAGAATTATGTATAGAATAAAAAGTATTTGGAACTTTTTTCCCAAAGGGAATTTTTAAACCAAAAAAGAAAACAGATTTTCGTCTTCTTTCGTTTTTAAGATTATAGCAATTCATTTTTGTTGTATCTGTCATATTGGTCTTTTTTACATGAGCTTTCACATGACCATCGGCGTGAATAAGCGACTCACTTCCGTCAGGGTGTTTTGCGATTCCGCTAATGAGCAAATCACCTTTTGACACGGCAGAGCCAATTTTTATTTCGGCATTGCCATAAAGAATATCAAACCCCACAATAACTCCGTCTTCTTTTGCAACCAAATTGGTAGGCTTTGAATTGTCATACATCGGTGGTGCTTCTTGTCGCTCGCGGACTTCAATAACCAAAACTGTGCCTTTTTGATTTATAGTTGCCCAAGAGAGTTTGTCGATGTCTATCACCGCTTTTTCTGATGCATTTTGCATTTGCTCTTTTGATATTCTTGTGCCAACTTTTATCCCGTAATCTTCAAACGCGCTCAATATGAAATCTGTTTCAAGAGTATCATTACCCACAACTGAAATATTCCACACAAACTGCGATAGAATTGTAAAAATCATAATACAAATTGATGCGCCAATGGCAATACCCACGCGTTTTTTATGCTTTTTAAGAAAAAATATGAGTCCTTTTTTCTCTGTTACGCGTACTTTCATACCCGATTTTTTTGCAGAGTCACGAATATTAAGATAACCCTGTATTGTTGTGCTTGCGCTTAATTTTCCACCCATATTTTTGATATTCCAAAGTGGAATTTGGTTTTTTGTGCAAAGATTTATAAATCTATCGGGAAATCCCTCAACGGCTTTGAAATTTATATAGCCAAACAACCATCTTATAAGTTCAATTATAAACATATTTTCACCTATGTAACAAAAGTTATTTCTGCGATTACGCCTTTAATGACAGCAACGCCATTATCAAAGGATTGAATTAGCAAGTCTTCGCCTGAAAACCCCATTATCAATGTGCCTGTGTTGAGTTTGATTAGATTTTCGCTGTATTCGGCAATCCCCTTGCACCCTTCAACGATTATCTCGCGATTTCCAAGAGTTTCGAGTTTCGGCTCGTCGGAGAGCAACTCGGGTAGTGGCAAATGTTTTTTCTCTTTTGGTTTCTTTCTCTGTGACAAAAAAATACACCTCGATTCATACAATTATATGAAATCGGGTGAAAATAATTCATTATAACTCAAAGATTTCAATATATTTATATTGGGATGTGAGATAATGTTTAAAACGATTTTAAGAAAAAATCTTTTATCTTTTATGGGGATTTTTGTAAGTTGTTATCTGCTTTTTTCAATGCCTCATGCTGTGAGTAGTGGCATCACAAGTGGTTTATCAATTTGTTTTTATACAATTTTGCCATCGCTTTTTCCATTTATGGTATTGTCGTCATATATAATCAAATCAGATGTACTCTCACCCATTTACAAAGCATTTGCACCAATAACAAAGTTTTTATTCAGACAAAATGAATGCTCGGTTTCTGTTATTTTTATGGGACTTATCGGTGGTTTTCCCGTTGGGACGAAAATGACAGCTATGCTTTATGAAAACGGAAGAATTACCAAAAATCAGGCACAACGGCTTTGTATGTTTTGCGTCAATGGTGGCCCAGCCTTTATAATAACGGCAGTTGGTGTCGGAATGCTTGGCAGTAGCAAAGCAGGGGTTATTATGTTTGTTTCGCTTTGTATGTCATCAATAATTCTTGGTATTCTTTCGCGTTTTTTTGACGATGGTAATGAGATAAAATCAAACAATAAAACCTATGGGCAAAGTCCACTTTTGGCGCTGTCTTCGTCGGTGAGTGATAATGTTAATTCCATACTTTCGATTTGTGCGTGGGTTATTCTTTTTAGTGCTATTACCGAATGCATCAGACAAATGAATTTAGGTGACAATGTTTATACTGCTTTTGTTTCGTTCCTTGAAGTTACAAAGGGATGCTCACAGATAGCAGAGAATACAACCTTGCCCATCATTACTGCGATTATCGGTTTTGGTGGATTTTGTGTGCATTGTCAGGTGTATTCTTTTATTCGCGCCACGGGGCTTAAATACATAAGATTTTTCACGGGTAGGGTTATAAACGGGGCGTTGTCTTCGCTGATTTGTTATCTGCTTTTGATGGCTTTTCCTATTGACATTGAAACAAGTGTTCAAAATGTTTCGGGGATTATGCCATTTTCGGTTTCTGTGCCTGCCTTTTTCACCGTTATTGTTATGTGTATAATAATGATTTTTGATATTGATAGTAAAAGAAAAGTGTGTTAAAATGAATTAAAACAAATTGTTTTAATTCTCGATATAAATCTCTTGCAGAGATTTTCGATATGTCATACTGACTCGATATGTGCTGACGCACTCGATATGTTCACTTCGTGAACAAGATTTATATCATATCGAGTTTGAGCGTTAGCGAAAACATATCGATTTTACAAAGTAAAAATATCGAGCAAGCGAAGATTGCATATCGACAAAAAAAGTGTGGTTCAATATGGAAGAAAGCAAAAACAAATTAAGAGAAGAAACTATTGAGTTTGCAATATCTGTTTCTGATATTTGCGAAAACATAAAAGGTTGCTCAGTATATGTAAACCAATTAATCCGCTCATCATCTTCTATTGGTGCGAACATACACGAAGCAAAATATGCGCAGAGTCGAGCAGATTTTATTCACAAAATGGAAATTGCACTAAAAGAAAGTTCAGAAACAGAATATTGGCTTGAACTTTTATTTAGAAAACATAAAATTAGTGATAATGATTATAAAATACTTAAGAATCAATGTGGTATAATACGAAGAAAATTAATATCTTCGGTTACAACAGCTAAAAACAATATTGAAAAGTCGATATAAATCTCTTGCAGAGATTTTCGATATGTCATACTGACTCGATATGTGCTGACGCACTCGATATGTTCACTTCGTGAACGAGAAAAGGTGAAAAGAATATGAAAAAATTGCTTAATAAAAAAGAAATATCTCCATCTTGCTCATATTGTGCACACGGCAAGTTGTCCCCAGACGGTGAAACTGTGCTTTGCAAGAAAAAGGGCGTTGTTGAAAAGGATTTTGCTTGTAAAAAATTCTCTTATGATGTTTTGAAAAGACAACCAAGAAGACCTGTTGAGTTGCAGGAATATAGCCCAGAAGATTTTTCGTTATAAATGATAAATATTAACCCCCCGTAAATTATTCTACGGGGGTTAGTTTTTTCAACAAAGCGTATATTTCTTTATTAATTTGCAAACATTTCTTAATAAGATATAGATTTGGAAAACAATGCTTTATAATTAAGACAGATAAAGATTTTGATGATATGTTGGAGGTGCAACATATATGATTTATGAAGGTTTTCCAAAAAGACTTGCCGAGCTTCGTCAAGAAAAAGGCGTTTCTGCAAGAGATATGAGTCTTTCGCTTGGTCAAAGTGAAAGTTACATTAACAAAATTGAAAACAACTATGCAATGCCATCAATGCAAGGTTTCTTTTACATCTGCGAATTCTTAGGTGTTACCCCTTCTGAATTCTTCGATGAAAAAGAAGAACACCCAATCGCTTTCAAAGAGCTTGCTGACAGTTGCAAAAAGCTCAATGAAAAACAATTGAGATTACTTTGTGAATTTGTTAAAACATTATAATTAAAACAAAAAAATCCCCCGACTTATGTGTCGGGGGTTAATTTTTTATCTGATTATCTTCTGCCTTTGAAAAGGTCAAGAATATCATCCATATTGTCGTCGTCAGCGCCAAAGTTGCTGTTTGAGCTGATGTCGAATGATGACATTGGCTTTCTTGCCATACCGTTTGAATCAAGACCGAAACCTGTTGCGATAACAGTAACAATCATTTCATCGTCAAGTTTGTCGTCGAAAGCAACACCGAAGATGATGTTTGCATCTTCATCAGCTTCTGCACGGATGATGCCAGCTGCTGTGTCAACATCTTCAAGAGTGATGTCAGGTGATGCTGTGATGCTGATGATAACACCCTTCGCACCTGTGATTGTTGTTTCAAGAAGTGGGCTTGAAATAGCATCGTGTGCTGCTTGTTCAGCCTTATCTTTACCACTTGCACGGCCGATACCCATATGAGCGTGACCAGCATCTTTCATAACTGCTGTAACGTCAGCAAAGTCAAGGTTGATGAACTGTGGCATTGTGATAAGTTCTGTAACTGAGTTTACACCCTGACGAAGAACATCATCAGCAATTGCGAAAGCGTTTGCAAATGTGAGCTTCTGGTCTGGAAGATATTTAAGTCTTTCGTTAGGAATAACGATAAGAGAGTCAACATGCTGTGCGAGTTCAGCGATACCTGCTTCTGCCTGTTTCATACGACGGCTGCCTTCAAATGCGAAAGGCTTTGTAACGATACCAACTGTAAGGATACCCTTTTCTTTTGCGATTTCAGCGATGATTGGAGCAGCACCTGTACCTGTTCCGCCGCCCATACCAGCTGTAACGAATACCATGTGAGTACCAGCAAGTGCTTCGATGATTGCGTCACGGCTTTCTTCAGCTGCTTTCTGGCCAACTTCTGGTTTAGCACCTGCGCCCTGACCTGAAGTTACTTTTTCACCGATTTGGATTTTCTGTGTTGCCTGTGAAAAACCAAGAACGTGTTTATCAGTGTTAATAGCAATAAGTTCAACGCCGTTGATACCTGCTTTTGCCATACGGTTAATTGCGTTTCCGCCGCCACCGCCGACACCGATTACTTTAATGTTTGTAATGTCTTCATAACGATTATCAATTTCGAATGCCATTTTTAACATCCTCCTATGTATAGAAAATTTCACACCTATTGGATTATATAATTACAGTTTATTTTATCACTAACAACAAATAAATGCAATACATAATTTATAGATTTTTTTACAATTTAATGGATTTTTTGCGATTTTTTAAAGTTTTTTAATTTATGCCGCCGGATTTGTTGTAGACTCAACAGTTGTACTCTCCGGAAGAGTTGTTGTTTCGGTTGTTGAAGTTTCTTCTGACAAGAAGCCTTTGCCCTCAACTGTAAGGTTTATTGTGCCACGATAAAGCTCATTTTCTTCGTTCTGATGCTCAATTGCTTTTGCACCAAGTGCTAATTTTTTCACTAGATTACTCTTATTTGTTTCACCAAGTTCAAGAGTTATTCTTCCCTGATAAACAAGCTTTATGTTGTAAATATCTGACAAATCAATTGAGCTTATATCCTTAAGCCCACTCTCATTGCAAGCAGTTTGAACTTCTATAAGTTTATCTAACAAATCTTTTGATTCTAATTCAATATCTTGACCAACATTTGCAGAAATAATATTGCCAAGATTCAGCAAAGTTATATTTTCACCGATAAACTCGGTATTAGCTTCAAGGACTTTTCCTTTTTCATTAAGCAAAGTGAAATATCCATCTTGCGTCACAGCAAATGTTGCATCAGTTTTGGTCACAACAAGTTCAAGACCTGTTGGCAAATGTCTTTTAACTTTAACAGAACCAACATAAGGCAAAGTTTCGGTTACCTTATTATTGATTTTCTTTTTTGAAACAAAAATAAGGTTATCACCAACACTCACTTCACTTGCATTGATGATTTCGTCGGACGCATAAATTGTGTCACCTGTTATTGTTATTTCTTTTATATTAAAAAACATAGTCAACACAATAACAACGCCAACCAAGAGAAAAATTGCACCAAAACTTGCACGAACGATTAATTTCTTGCGTCGGTTTCTTTTTCTTCTCTGGGTTGTTCGGTTGATTATTCGCTCATTTCCCGACATTTGACTGTTTCGGGTTGTGCTTTGACTGTTAGTCTTTTTCAACTTCTTTCACCCTTTTTATATCTGCTCCGAGACTCTTCAATACCTTTTCAGGTTCTTCGTAGCCTCTGTCTATATGGTAGATATCTGAAATCTCGGTTATTCCCCGTGCACATAGCCCTGCGATTATCATTGCCGAGCCACCACGCAAATCGGTTGAACGGACATTTGCACCGTTCAGATATCTCATTCCTTCAATTACTGCTACCCTACCCTCAACATTGATTTTTGCACCAAATCGAATTAATTCACCAATGTGCTTAAATCTGCTTTCAAAGATATTCTCAACAATAACACTTGTGCCATCGGCAACTGTAGTCAGCGCCATCATTTGCGCCTGAACATCTGTTGGAAATCCCGGATGGGGCATTGTTCTGATTATTCTTATTCTTCTAAGTCTTGGTGGTGCACTAAGGCACACCCATCGTCCACTAACCACAATATCACAACCTGCTTCACGAAGTGGCTGAATTGTTGGTCCTATATGGGACGGAATTATATCTTTCAAACACACTCTGCCGTTTGTGACTGCGGCTGCTATCATATAAGTCGAAGCCACAATTCTGTCGGGGATTACTGTATGTTCGGTTGGATAAAGTTTATTGACACCCTCAATGGTGATGGTGCTATCCCCTGCGCCGTGTATTCTTGCGCCACAACCATTAAGGAAATCTGCCAAGTCGCTGATTTCGGGTTCACGGGCTGCATTGGTGATGATTGTTGTCCCTTTTGCAAGCGTTGCAGCAAGAATGATATTTTCAGTTGCACCTACGCTTGGAAACGACAAGGTTATGCGAGTGCCACAAAGTCCGTTTTTTTCAGCAGAGCAAATGATGTTTCCGTTTTCGTTGGTTATTTCTGCGCCGAATTGTTGCATTGATGAGAGATGCAAATCAATTGGACGAAGTCCGATTTCGCAACCACCTGGGGTTGAGAGCACCGCCTTGCCCATTCTGCCGAGAATTCCACCTAAAAACACAATTGAAGAACGCATTTCGCGCATTAATTCGTCGGGCACATCATTTTTGTTGACGCCACTTGAATCCACTGTTATTGTGTGTCCTTCACGAGTAACTATGCAACCCAGATGGCGAAGAATTTTTATTGTTGCATCCACATCTGAAATGATGGGACAATTATGTATTACCGAAACTCCATCGGTCAAAAGCGTTGCAACAAGTATTGGCAACACGCTGTTTTTGGCTCCTTGCACGGTTATTTCACCGTCAAGTCTTTTTGAGCCGTTTATTACGATTTTATCCAATTTTCACACACCCTTAATATGAGAAAATACTTCATCTCATACTATGCAAACTATGTGAAAGTGGTTAAAACTATTGATTAAGTGAAGTTATAATTCTGCAAATTTCTGAAAGAGCATTGAGTTTTGCTTTTTCACCACATTTTGCAGAGATTTCATTAAGTTTTTCTCGATTATTTTTAAGGTCGAGAACAATATCAGCAATTTTCTTTTCAGAAAGGTCTTTTTCTTCAATTAAAATTGCGCCACCATTTTCTGCGAGAGTCATAGCATTATGATATTGATGATTCTCAGCAACATTTGGTGATGGAATGAGAATTGATGGTTTTGCAAGAGCCTGAATTTCTGAAAGTGAACTTGCACCTGCACGGCTGATTACCAAATCGCAAGCAGGCAAACAGATATCCATATTGTCGATATATTCACGGATTTCGATATTTGTACCTTTACCGAATTCTACACCGTTTTCTTGAAGTTTATCCCCTACCCATTTACCGTAACTGCCAGTAGCGTGTAAGAAACAGATGTTCTTTTCATTTTTAAGTGTTGTGAGCATTTCCACAACTGCGTTATTGATTGCATCTGCACCCAATGAGCCGCCCATTGAAAGCACAAGCATATCATCATTATTTACACCAAGAGTTGCACGAGCAAAATCCTTATCTGTTTTAACAATTTCACGACGAACGGGAAGCCCTGTCACAACAGGTGGATTTTTGCAAGTCATATATTTTTCTGCAGCTTCTGATGTAAGCATTACTTTATCAACAATTTTTGCAAGAGCTTTATTAGCTACACCGGGAAATGCGTTTTGTTCGTGAATTGCAGTTTTAATACCCATTTTTGCTGCTGCGCGAAGCACGGGACCTGTAACATAACCACCAAAACCCACAACAACATCAGGCTGGAATTCTTTAATAATTTTCTGTGCAACGCCCGATGCTTTCAAAGTGAGCATTACTGTTTGTACATTATCAATCAAACCTTTTATTGAAAGACTTCTAGAAAAGCCGTTCATTTTAACAGTTTTGATGTCAAAACCTGCTTTGGGAACAATTTTTGTTTCCATTCTGCCTTCTGTTCCCACAAAGAGAACTTCTGTCGCAGGGTCAAGTCTTTTCATTTCTTTTGCAACTGCTATTGCAGGATTTATGTGTCCGCCAGTACCACCGGCTACAAACATTATTCTCATTTCTTTTTACCCCTTTTTACGCATACTGCGAGAAACCGACAACAGCATTCCCATTTCACAAAGCAAAATGAAAATTGATGTACCACCCGCAGAGAAGAACGGAAGTGAAATACCTGTATTAGGAATAAAGTCACTGACAACCGCTATATTTAATGCAACCTGAATACCAATTTGGAATGCAATACCCATACAGAGTAATGCACCAAAGCGGTCTTTTGCACGAAGTCCTATATGAATTCCTCTATAAACCAAAAGTGCAAAAAGTACGATTATTGTTGCTGCTCCCACAAAGCCCAATTCTTCACAGACTATCGCAAAGATAAAGTCGTTCTGTGGTTCTGAAACGTAAAGATGCTTTTGTTTTGACTGACCAAGTCCTGTTCCTAAAAATCCACCTGAACCAATGGCATAGAGTGAATTGTTTGTTTGCCAACGAGCGCCCATTGGGTCAAAATCTTTATCAAGCCAAGCAGTGATACGCTCACCCATATAGCTTTCAAGAAGACCAGGATTTGCTATGAGAATTACGCCAACAATAAGCACAGCGCCACCTGCAACCACAAACCATTTGTATTTGACTTCGCCCAAGAAGAGCATTACAAAACCAATTGCAAGAAGCAAAACTGTACCTGAAAGGTGATTTTCAAGATAAACAAGACCTGCAAATACAAGAATGAGCATTCCGTAAGCCACAACAGATGTGAATGATTTATAAAGCACTACTCTGCCATCTGTATAGTTATAAACAGTTTTTGCAAGTTCTGATTTACTTGGTATTTTGCCCGTTACGGCTTTATAGTCTTTATCAAGCAAAAAAGCCAAAATCAATATAAGTCCGATTTTTGCAATTTCTGATGGTTGGAATGTGGTAAAGCCCAAGTCAATCCAACGCTTAAATCCCGGTTTATATTCGGGAAGCACAAGCACCAACAGCAACAATCCCACAGATGCGACAACGCCAATTAAAGCGATGTATTTGAAATATTCATAACGAATTCGTGATACTGCATACATTCCCACCAGACCGAGAACTGTAAAAATTATTTGACGACGGAAAATATAAGTGCTGTCGCCTTGACGGTTATAGTAACTGTAAGTATAGCTAGCGGAAAAAAGCATTACGAGTCCTATTGACACGATAACTATAAGCAAAAGGAAAAACGGAATATCCATTGAGCCATTTGCAAGCAAAGCATTTAACGGCGAATTTTTTCTTTTTGTTGCCATTTTTCCACCAACCTTTCTTTAAAAATTTAAAGTTTAATTATTTTGCAATGCCGAAATAATAAATTGCTAAGCCCACTGCACAGCCAAGCATATTAACAAGCGAGAAAATTGTTACGATTTTGCGTTCTTTCCATCCACACATTTCAAAGTGATGATGAATTGGTGCCATTTTGAAAATTCTCTTGCCATGAGTTGCTTTGAAATAACCAATCTGCAACACATCTGACATTGCTTCGATTACATAAATGATACCGAAAAGAACTAAGATAATTGGACAATCAATTGCATAAGCCAATGCTACAACCATACCACCCAAGAACATTGAGCCTGTGTCGCCCATCATTACTTTTGATGGATAATAGTTCCAGATGAGATAACCCAAACAACCACCTGCAAGTGCTGCTGAAAGAACGCTGATACCTGTGAATTTCACCATAAGCGCTGCAATACAGAATGCGATAGCAGTTACACTTGTTACACTTGCGCAAAGTCCGTCAATTCCGTCTGTGAAATTAACTGCGTTAACTGCGCCATAGATTACGCAAAGGCCAAAAATCCAGAAAAACCATTTAAGGTCAACTGAGCCAACAAAAGGAATTTTCATAAATGTAAGTCCATTGAAATAAAGACTTGCGAGATATGAAAAGATTATTGCTAACTGTGCAACTGTTTTTTGAGTGATTGTGAGACCTAAATTACGCTTTTTGACAACTTTGATATAGTCATCAGCAAAACCTACAAGACCAAATCCCAACGCAAGCAATACACCTGCAACAAGTTTCACTTTAAGCTGATTTGGTACGATTGACTCACCTGCAAAAAGGTTGCCACCCATAAAATAATCAGTTAAAAGTACAACAATTACTGAAACGATTGTACTTACAATAAACATAAGTCCACCCATAATTGGTGTGCCCTGTTTTGATTTGTGCCAAATTGGTCCGTCTTCAAGGATAGTTTGCCCAAATTTAAGTTTGCGAAGCCATGGAATCATAACAAATCCCAATAAAAATGCTATTGCAAAACTGAGTATAGTAGCAAATGCCAATGCAAGATAAATATTCATAATCACAACTCCTTAAACATCCCAATGTTTATATAATTCTTCAAAAATTTCTTCTAATTTCATTCCACGACTTGCTTTAAAGAGCACCGTGTCACCTTTTTGAAGATAGTTTTTCAAGTCATCTGTCAGTTTTGGCTTATCAGTAAATGAGAAAACTGATTGAAGTCCGCCTTTTTTAGCGCTATCTGCAATAAAAGCTGAACTTTCACCCAAGGTGAAGAGTGCATCTACTCCACACTCGGCGGCATAGTCACCAACCATTCGGTGAGCAGTTTCGGTATAGTCACCCAATTCAAGCATATCACCGAGCACTGCGATTTTTCTTCCCTTTGCGATTTTGCAAAGTGTGTTGAGTCCTGCTTTTTGCGAATCCGGACTGGCATTATAGCAATCTTCAATTACTGTTATGCCGTTTGCGTCTTTTATTCTTTGTCGCATGCCTGATGGGGTATAATCACAAAGTCCTTTTGCGATTAACTCAGGGTCGATTTTATACTCAATTCCCACGGCAAAGGCCACGAGAGCATCATATACATTGTGAATTCCCACAGTTGGAATTGTAACTTTTTGACGGTTTTCACCCCAAACCGCTACAAAATCTGTACTATAATCTTTTTCAATGATTTCTTCAGCTAAAAACTCGCAAGCTTTATTGTCAATTCCGAATTTTACGATATTATAGTCATCATTTTTTACTGTTGAGAGCTTATCATTATCGCCATTTACGAAAAGTGTTGAGCCTTTTTTCATACCCTCAAGCATTTCAAGTTTTGCTTTGAGAATTCCGTCACGAGAACCCAAATTTTCAATGTGAGAAACACCGATATTGGTAATTATTGCACAGTCGGGATGAGCAGAATTTGTAAGGTCTGAAATCTGACCGAAACCATCCATACCCATTTCAAGAACTGCGCATTGAAAACTATCATCAAGACGGAAAATTGTTCTTGGCATTCCGATTTCGTTATTAAAATTACCTTCGGTTTTAAGTGTTTTATATTTTTGTGCCATTACACAAGCAGTCATTTCTTTTGTTGTTGTTTTGCCAACGCTACCAGTAAGCCCGATTACAATCAAATCATCAATTGAATGTCTGTAAAATGATGCTAATTGAAGGAGTGCTTGTTTTGTATCGTCAACATAAATAACAGGTGCATCAACGCTAACTTTATTGTGACTGACAATTGCACCGACGCCTTTTTTTGCCACATCTTCGATAAAATCGTGTCCGTCAAAGCGTTCACCTTTGATTGCGAAAAACAATGTGTTCTCGTCAACATCACGGCTATCAATTGAAACACGGTTTATTAACTTTTCAGAAGCAATGTCGTTGCCCAGCGCCTTGGCTGCCTGCATAACTGTTAAGTTCATAACTACTCCTTAAAATATTCCTTTATTATTTCACGTTCATCAAAATGAATTTTTTCATTGCCTATTATCTGATAGGTTTCGTGGCCCTTGCCTGCAAGCAAGACCACATCACCTCGTCTCGCCTTTGAGAGTGCAAATTCAATTGCCTGACGGCGATTTTCGATGATTGCAAGTTTGGATTTTGTTTTTTCCATTCCACCGAGAATGTCATTTATTATAAGCAAGGGGTTTTCAGTTCTTGGGTTATCACTTGTAACAACTGCTATATTCGATAACTCCCCTGCGATTCTACCCATTTCGGCTCGTTTGCTTTTATCTCTGTCTCCACCACAGCCGAAAACCGTGATAACTTTGCCTTTTGCGAAGTCTTTAACACATTTTAAAATATTTTCTAAACCGTCGGGTGTATGGGCATAATCTATGATAACTGTAAAGTTTTTAGGTATTGGCACTCTTTCTGCTCTACCCTTAACTTGTTTGATTTTTTCTGTTGATTTTGTTATTTCATCTACTGAAAAGCCTAATTCTAATAACGTCGACGACGCACAGAGTGAATTATAAACTGTAAATTCACCGGGTAGATTAATATTTATTCGCCCGATACAGTTTGTGCCGACAAGTTCATATTGAACAAAGGACTCATTGCAGATTACATTTTTCGCAGTATAATCCGCTTTATTGTCGACTGTTGAACAAGTCACAACAGGACATTCTATTCGTGAAAGCACTGTTTTGACATTGTTATCGTCAATATTTACTATTGCTTTTCGGCTATTTTTGAACAACTCAAGTTTTGAGTTTATGTAATTTTCCATCGTGATGTGATAATCAAGATGGTCAACTGTTATATTTGTCAAAATGGAAATTTCATATTCTAAATCGTACACTCTTTTCTGTGCAAGAGCTTGTGACGAAACTTCCATCACACAATATTTGCATCCGTTATTTACCATATTACGAAACAACTTTTGTAACTCCATGGGCTCTGGCGTTGTGAGAGTTGACTCTGTTTTGCCATTACCAAAATCATTTTCAATTGTTCCGATTAGCCCACATTTAAGCCCCATACCATTCAACATATTTTTAATAAAAAATGATGTTGAGGTTTTTCCGTTTGTACCCGTTACACCAATTAGTTTAAGGCTTTTTGTTGGGTTTTCATAAAAATTCGATGCAATTTTTGAATATGCTTTTCTTGTGTTTTGAACTTTTATTTGTCTGTCGATTTTTAAATCCCGTTCAGTCAAAACAGCAACCGCACCACTCTGCACTGCTTGTTTTGCCATTTTGTGACCGTCAAACTGATTTCCATCTATACAGACAAACAATGTGTTTTCTTTGGTATCCTTAATTTTATCCGTTACTCTTTCAATTTCCACATCTTCAAACGCATTCAGCGTCTTCACACCTTGAAGAAGTGCAGAAAGTTTCATTTGAGTTGATACCTCTCTATTAAATTTTAATCGGCTACATTCACTTTTGAGCGGAAGTAAACCGTAATAACCGTACCTTGTGAATAAGTTGCGCCAGGGGTGATATTCTGTTTATATGAAACAACTTCGCCACCCTGTGTTGTGCCTGCAACTTTAATATTAAAGCCTGAATTCACAGCAACTCTGTTTGCTTCTGCAATTGACATGTTTGTAAGGTCAGGAATTTTTGCTGTTTGTTTATCAGCATTTTCTTCTGTATAAACAACAATAATTCCACCCTTTGGCATTGACTGTTTAGCAGATGGAATTTGTGAAACAACTGTATCACCATTTCCAACAACTTTTACTGTAAATCCGCTTGCTTTTGATTTAACTACATTTGCTTTAATGCCAACGAGATTTGGCGCTGTAACTGTTGCTTTTGCCAATTCTTCGTCGCTATATTGTGGGTCAACATTGAGATAAGTTAATACATTCTCTAAAATTCGACCTGCAATTGGAGCCGCAATAGCACCACCTGTTGTAGCACCTTTTCTTGGCTCGTCAATAGCAACAAGAATTGCTATTTGTGGGTCATTAGCAGGAGCATAACCTGCAAATGACGCGATATTTTGACCAGGTACCTGAAGTTTTTCACTTGTACCTGTTTTACCAGCAACATGGTAACCTGCTACATAAGCATTTTTTGCTGAACCAGAAATACAAACTTCTTCCATAAGCTCACGCATAAGGTTAGCTGTTTTTTCTGAAATAACCTGTCTTCTTACTGTTGGTTTGTTTTCTGAAACAAGATTTCCGTTTTCATCAATAATCTTTGAAACAATATAAGGTTTCATAAGTTTGCCACCATTACCAAGAGACGCAACAGCAGTTATAACCTGAATTGGTGTTACTTGGAATGTTTGACCGAATGATGCTGATGAAAGTTCTGAAATACCCATTTTATCAAGAGTATAATAGCTTTTGCCCGGTACTGGTGCTGCTTCAGCAGGAAGGTCAATACCAGTTGTTTCTGTAAATCCAAAGCCTTCAAAATATTTAAAGAACATTTCTTTACCCATTTTTTGACCCAATGTGATAAAGAATGTATTACATGATGTTGGCAACGCCTGTCGAACTGTTATTGTGCCATGAGCAACGCCAAGATAGCAACTTTGAACATGGTCTGCAACTTTGACAGATGAATTACAAACATGAGTTGTTTCGGTTGTAATTACGCCTTCTTCAAGTGCTGAAGCTGCCATAATTACCTTGAAAACAGAACCCGGGTCATAAGCGTCACTTACAACTCGGTTACGCCATTGAGAATATTGTGCTTCAAGTTTTGCATTGCTCTTTGCATCTTCATCTTGCAATGCTTCAATTTCTTCTAAAACTTTGTTTGATGTTATTGTATATGGCTCGTTAAGGTCATAGTCAGGCTTTGTTGTCATTCCAAGAATTGCGCCTGTTTTAACATCCATTACAATACCGTAAGCATGTTTAGCTTCTGAATCTTCAACTGCTTGCTGTAATTGCTGTTCAAGATAATATTGAATAACTTCGTCGATTGTAAGAACCAAGCTGTGACCTTGCTCTGCATCATAAGTTGTTTCATAGTCATTAGGCATTGCATCTGCAAGAGCATTTTCGGCTGTGATAATTCTACCAGGTTTACCTGTAAGTTCTTCGTTATATTGAAGTTCTACACCCGCTCTACCTGTATCGCCTGAGCCTGTGAAGCCAACAACTGTTGATGCAAATGAGCCAAGTGGATAATAGCGTTTTGTATCGGGGTCGATGCCGACAATCATATTGAGTTTGTGGTCTTTGTTCTCTTTTATAAATTCTTTAAGAGCATTTTTTTCATCGTTACTGATTTGACCAACTATTTTTTCGTAGCCACTTGAGCTTTTATTAACCTTTTTCTCAATTGTTTCTGCATTGAGTTCAAAATTTTCTGTAAAATATTTTATAAGCAATGATTTTTGTTCATCTGTTGTAATTTTTGATGGATTTATGTAAACAAGCCAAGCAGAAGCACTTTGTGCAATGACTTTCATATTTGAGTCGTAAATTGTGCCACGATGAGCATTAACAATTGTGTCACTCAACTGATTTCTTTCTGCTTTGAGTCTATATTCTTCACCATTTATTAATTGAATCCAAAAAAGGTTACCGATAAGCACTAACAAGAAAAGAGCAAATCCAAAAAACGCAATATGTGAACGCAATGACATATTTTTTGTAGGTTTTTTATTCATTTCTTCGTCTCCTCTCCACAATGTAACACTATCCTAAAATAGCACAAAACGAGAGTTAAGATTTCTCAACTCTCTTTGCTTTCATCTATTATATATTATTGTATTTCTTCGTTTATAACCATACCGTCAGTTGTTTTGCCATTCGCCATTACTACTGAGTCTTCACCCGACAAGTCAACATAAACAACTTGATAATCTTGAACCTTAACCATACCCAACACATTAAGTGCGTAATCTTCAACTTTATTGATTGATATAACTGAGCTAAGGCTATTGTTAAGTCTTACCGTATCACTTTGAGCAATTTTCATTGCACTTTCAACCTGTTGAATTTCACGGTTGATTTCGTCAAGTTGCACACGGCTATAAATAACCATTGCCATAAAGATTATAACGGCACAAGCAACTGCCAAGATTTTTCTTGCCTGCATTGCAGACTGCCTTGCCTCGTTTTGAATTTGTGCACGAGTTGGCTTTGGCTGTTGAACAAGCTTCAGCTGTGGAGCTTTCTTTGGCTCTTCTTTTATCTTAGGAGCGGCACTGCTTGTTGATACAGTTTTCGGCTCGAAATATTCAAATTTATATGACTCGTATCTGTTATACTGTGCCATCCTTCTCTTCCTTTTCTTTCTACTTTATTTTCTCGATAGTACGAAGTCTTGCACTTCGACTTCTGTTGTTCATATCTAATTCGTTTTGTTTTGCACTTATTCCCCTGTTTATGATTTTCCCCGATGGCGTATTGCCACAAACACAAACCGGAAATTCTTTTGGACAAGTGCAACCTTCTGTAAACTTTTTAAAAGTTTCTTTAACCGCTCGGTCTTCAAGAGAGTGGAATGTTATGATTGAAAGTTTTCCGCCCACTTTCAAGCAGTCAAACATATCACTGACCGCTTGGCTAAGTCCTGCCAGTTCATCATTAACTTCAATTCGAATTGCTTGAAATGTTTTTCTTGCCGGATGACCGTCTCTGCGATATTTAGCAGGGACAGAATCTTTTATAATCTCTGCAAGTTCAATTGTTGTTTCAATTGGTTTTTCGCTTCTTGCTTTAACTATATTCTTTGCGATATTGCGAGAGAATTTTTCTTCGCCATACTTATAAATAATATTGCCGAGTTCTTGTTCTGAATAAGTATTGACAACATCAAAGGCACTTTTACCGCTTTTGCTCATTCTCATATCAAGGGGTGCATCTTTATGAAATGAAAATCCCCTTTCAGCAGTATCAAGTTGAAATGAGCTGACACCCAAGTCAGCGAGAATTCCATCTGCTTTTCTATCGCCAAGAATGTTTTTTATATTAAAGAAATTGTCGTTAACTATTTCTACGCAATCATTTGAACCAATTCGTTCGTTTATTACTTTTATGGCATCGGGGTCGCGGTCAATGGCTACCAAGGTGCCATTTTTTATATTTTTAAGAATCGCACTTGAATGACCTGCGCCACCGCAAGTACAGTCAACATAAAGACCATCAGGTTTTATATCAAGCGATTCGATTGTTTCGTCGAACAAAACTGAAATATGTTGAAAATCCATAATGTTCTCCAATTAGAAGTGGAAGTCATCAAAGTTGATGAGTTCGTGAAGTGGTTTAACATCTGCTTTAAAGTTTTCTGTTGCCCAGATTTCAATTCTTTGACCTGCACCGATAATCGCAACATCTTTTGTTAAATCTGCATGTTCGACTTGGTCTGCTGTAAGAGTTGCTCTACCCTGTTTATCAGGAGCTACTTCAACAACCTGACTGAAGAATGCTCTTTGCACTTCACGGTTTGGGTGATTGATGAACTGTTCGCTGATTTTTTCAAAGGTTTCTTTTGTGTAAACATACAAACACTTTTCGCCACCCTTGAAGATAACAAACTCTTCGCCAAGCTGGTCACGGAATTTTGCAGGAATGAAAATTCTGTTTTTTGCATCAAGGCTATGGAAATACGTGCTATTAAATGCCATATTAAATTTTCACTCCTTCCAAATCTTAGTTAATTTTTAAGATTTTCACCACTTTTATGAATTTTGGGTGCATTTTCTCACCACACGAGTTATTATAATACATATAATATAAAAAATCAATAGTTTTTTTATAATCTATTACCAAAATTTTCTGTCAAATTTTGTCAAATATGACGAAGTAAAAAATAATAAAAAAACACCCTATTCCTTAAAGAATAGAGTGTTTTTTGTTAAAATATTTAATTATCCAAATTTCTTTTTATAGCCTTCGATTGCATCTTCAATGATTTCAACTGCTGCCAAAGCACCCTTTGCCTCATCGATAGCCGTATCTTTATTTTCAAGCATTTTATACACCTTAAAAAAGTGTATCATTTCGTCAAATTTGTGTTTTGGAAGCTGGCTAATGTCCTTATATTCGTTATAAGTTGGGTCACCAAAAGGAATTGCGATAATCTTATCGTCTGCGTGGCCACCATCAATCATAGAAATTACACCGATTGGATAACAGCGTACAAGAGCCATTGGTTCAATTTGTTCAGTACAAAGCACAAGAACATCCAACGGGTCATTGTCATCTGCATAAGTCTTTGGAATAAAGCCATAGTTTGCAGGATAGTGAGTTGATGTGTGAAGAACACGGTCGAGCTTCAAAAGACCTGTTTCTTTATCTAACTCATATTTCATTTTGCTACCCTTTGAAATTTCAATTACTGCTTCAAAGTCTTTTCTTGTTATTCTTGATGCATCAATATCGTGCCAGATATTCATTATTTCTTAACTCCTTTATGTTCTTCAATGAGTTCTTTTCTGACTCTCCAAAGGTCTTCGGACAAGTCAACATAATAAGTGTGTGGATTTTCAAATCGTTTAACTTCTTCCCACAAATTATCAATCTGTTCAGAACAATAATCACGAATTTCGTCAAGTGATGGTTCTTTATAAACACACTCGCCTTTCACGAAAACAGGAACAAGTAACTTTCTCGCAACAAAGTTTTCAACTTCTTTGCGTTTCCATGTAAAGTCAGGGTCAAAGAGTGTATAAGGCTTGCTTTCGTCGATTTCTTCGTTTTCGAGAGTCAAAACATCAGCGATAGCCTTGCCTGTGTCACAGTCAAAAAGACGATAGAGCATTTTTGAATGTGGTGTTGTGATTTTGCTAACATTCTCTGACAAGTTGATTTTTGGAATAATTTCACCATTCTTTTCTGTTGCACAAAGTTTATAAACACCGCTGAAAAGTGGTGATGATGCAGAGTTGATAAGGCGTTCACCAACCACAAAGCAATCAACCTTTGCACCTTGCAAAATCATGTCGTTGATAATATATTCGTCAAGTGAATTTGACGCGATAATGTTACAATCGGGATAGCCCGCTTCATCAAGCATTTTGCGAACTTTCTTTGAAAGATAAGTAATATCACCCGAGTCAATTCGCACACCCGCAGGGCGTTTGCCCATTGGTTTGAGCACATCATCAAATGCCTTGATTGCATTTGGAACACCACTTTTAAGAGTGTCATAAGTATCAATCACAAGTGAGCAATCATCGGGATAAAGTTTTGCATATTCACAAAACGCTTCATATTCAGAGTCAAACATCTGCACCCAGCTGTGAATCATTGCATTCATTGTTGGAATTTTGAAATCTTTACCTTGCGACACACCCGATGTACCGATGCATCCACCAATAAAAGCCGCACGAGAGCCATAATAAGCCGAGTCAAAGCTTGTTGCACGACGAGTGCCGAATTCAGCAACCGCTGTGCCCTTTGCTGCACGGACAAATCTATTTGCCTTTGTAGCAATAAGGCTTTGAGAGTTCATACAAACAAGTAAGATTGTTTCAATAAGCTGTGCTTGGATAATTGGGCCGCGCACTTTGACAACGGGTTCATTTGGGAAAATTGGTGTACCTTCTGGTACAGACCAGATGTCACATCGAAACTTAAAATCACGAAGATATTCAATAAATTCTTCTGAAATTCCATTATCACGAAGAAAGCTCAAATCGTCTTCTGTGAAAGAGAGATTTTTAACATATTCAATTATCTGTGAAAGACCTGCAAATACTGCAAAGCCACCGTTATCGGGCACTTTTCTAAAGAACAAGTCAAAATATGCAATTTCGTCGGCTTTTCCGTTTTCTAAAAAGCCGTTTGCCATTGTTAATTCATAAAGCTCTGTCATCAATGAAAGATTTCTTTTCATATATAATCACCTTTTATTATTTTAACAAATATATGTAAAAAAGTCTATAATAAATTGTTATTGAAGATATGATATTTTTAGTATATAATTAGTTTATAATAATTTTAGGAGAAATATTTATGTTTAGTGAACTTATTTTAAAAAGAGAAAGTTGCAGAAACTACAACGGTGAGCCTGTTAGCACAGATTTGCTCATTAAATGTGTTGACGCAGCAAGACTTTCACCATCTGCTTGCAACTCACAGCCTTGGAAATATTATATTATAAATGGTGGAGAAAATGCAGAAAAAATAAGAGATTGTATTCAGCCAAACGGCGCTAACAAATTCGTGCAGAATTGTCCTGCATTCGCTATCGTTACTGAACAACCCGCTACACTTAAGCCTTTCGTTGAAGAAAAGGTTAAAGACAAGCAGAGATGGGCACAAAATGATATTGGTCTTTCAGTTGCACATTATTGCTTGCAAGCAGCAGATTTAGGTCTTGGCACTTGCATTATCGGTATGGTTGAAGAAGACAAAGTCCGTGAATATTTCGGCATTGAAGATAAAATAAGACTTGTTATCGCAACCGGATATTCTGCAGATGAAGCACCGAGAAATAAGGTTAGAAAACCACTCACAGATGTTTGTGAAGTGATTGAATAAGTGCAAAATGCAAAACACGAAGCGCAAAATTAACGGCGAGGTTACCCTCGCCGTTTTTAGTTATCAATATTTATTTTTAAAGAATATACCACGAACTAATCCAAACAATACACCACCAACAAAAAGTCCGGTTTTTCTTCCCCTTTTAATATTTCTCGTCATTACGCTCACCTACTATTATAATTTATATTCAATTTCTATTGTAGATGAATTTCCACTTGGGGTTGTATGCAAAACAACATCTCCAAAATTCATACACTGTCTCATAGCATTACAAACAGATGGCATAGTATCTTTAAGGTTTAAATCTTTATGAATGTCTCCCGACCTTAAAACAAGAGTTTCTTTACCAGATGCTCTTGCTTTTCTTTTAAGTTCTTTAATATACTCACGGATTTGTTCTGTTGTCATTTTTTCTCCCCCATTTTTCTTTTTGTTTTCTTGTTGTTCCATTAAAGCATCTACTTTTTCTTCTAAAACCTGAATTCTTGACAATAACTCAACTATAATTTTCTCGTAATTCATAGAATTCTATCTCCTTTTTATATGTTTTCTATTAGAATTCTAACATAATTCTAATAGAATGTCAATAGAATAAAATAAAAAGGGACGATGTGGGCATCGTCCCCTACTTTTTCATACATTTACATTTTGCGTTTTACACTTTATAAACGAACTGATATTCCATTGTCTCGGAGATAGTGTTTTAAGTCCATAATTGGGATTTCGTTAAAGTGGAAAAGGGATGCAGCGAGCACTGCATCTGCTTTACCTTCATTGAAAGCATCAAGGAAATGTGATTTTGCGCCAGCGCCACCTGATGCGATTACAGGCACTCCAACACATTCTGAAACTGCACGGTTAAGATCGTTATCATAACCCTGTTTTTGACCGTCGCAATCCATACTTGTAAGTAGAATTTCTCCTGCTCCCCTTTTAACTGCTTCTTCTGCCCATTTAACAGCATCAATACCTGTTGGGATTCGTCCACCATTAAGATAAACTTCCCAACCCTTATCGTTTCGTTTTGCATCAATGGCACAAACAACGCATTGGCTACCAAATTTATATGCCGCTTCATTAATAAGGTTAGGGTTTCTCACAGCAGCAGAGTTAACTGAAATTTTGTCAGCACCCGCACGAAGAAGCTCTTTAAAATCTTCAACTGTTCTTATTCCGCCACCAACTGTAAACGGAATAAAGATATTATCGGCAACCTGACGGACAATCTCGAGCATTGTACCCCTACCCTCATGAGTAGCAGTAATGTCGAGCAATACTAACTCGTCAGCACCTTTTTTATTGTATTCAATTGCACACTCTACAGGGTCACCTGCATCACGGATGTTGACAAAGCTGACGCCTTTTACAACTCGTCCGTTTTTCACATCAAGACAAGGTATAATTCTTTTAGCGTACATTATTCTACCCCCATTGATGCGAAATTTCTTAAAATCTGCAAGCCAACATCACCTGATTTTTCAGGGTGGAATTGAGTTGCAAAAATATTGTTTTTACCAACGGCAGAATGAAAATCAATGCCGTAATTTGTCACGGTTGCGATGTCGTTTTCATCTTCTGCATGAAGATAATAGGAATGAACAAAATAAACATAAGCATTTTCGGGAATATCTTTAAAGAGAGTATCTTTTTGCTTAATCTCTAATGAATTCCAACCGATATGTGGAATTTTGAGCCCCATATCACTTGAAAACTTTTTGATTTTGCCTTTGAAAATGCCAAGACCTTTAACGCCCGGTGATTCTTCTGACTCTTCAAAGAGAAGTTGAAGTCCCAAGCAGATGCCCAAAAATGGTTTTCCGCTCAATGCACATTCTTTTACAGTTTCAACAAGTCCGTTTTTTTCCATTGAGTCCATAGCATCACCGAATGAGCCAACGCCGGGAAGAAGAATTTTGTCCGCTGACAAAATCACCTTTGGGTCATTGGTTATCACACTTTCGGCACCGATAAAATCAAATGCTTTTTTTACACTTTGCAGATTTCCTGCTCCGTAATCGATAATTGCAATCATTTGTGTCATTCCTTGAAAAATAATGATATTATTTTAGCACATTAAAGTGATATAATCAATAGTATATTACTCGTTTTAATTGACTTTTAAGAGTTTTTGCTTTAAAATTAAATATATATGGAGGTAATTCTATGGATAATCTTTTAAATAAAAAAGGCTTTATCAGCGATATGGACGGTGTTATCTATCACGGTAACAAAATTCTCGACGGTGTTGCTGATTTTGTCAATTGGATGATAGACAATGATAAGAAATTCGTTTTCTTAACAAATAGTGCAGAGAGAACTCCCCACGAGTTGAGTATGAAACTTGAGAGAATGGGACTCAAAGTATCTGCCGACCATTTCTATACAAGTGCTATGGCTACTGCCGCATTTTTGAGTAATCAAAAGCCCGGCTGCACTGCTTATGTTATTGGTGAAGCGGCACTCACAAAGGCTCTTTATGACCAAGGGATTTATATGAACGATGTTAACCCTGACTATGTTGTTATGGGCGAAACAAGAACATATAGTTTTGAGAAAATTGAAAAAGCTATTGAACTTGTAAATAATGGTGCAAAACTCATTGGCACAAACCCCGATATTACAGGTCCTACTGAAAAAGGAATTATGCCTGCGACGGGCGCACTTATTGCTCCTATTGAAATCGCAACAGGCAAAAAGGCTTATTTTGTTGGCAAGCCTAACCCATTGATGCTTCGTCACGGACTTCGCAAACTTGGTTGTCACAGTAATGAAATTGCATTCATTGGTGACAGAATGGATACTGATATTATCGCTGGTATCGAGTCAAATGTTGACACTGTGCTTGTGCTCAGTGGTGTTACATCAATGGACAACATTGATTTATTCCCTTATCGTCCGAAATACATCCTCAACGGTGTTGGCGACATATTAAAGTAAAAGTAAAAGTAAAAGTAAAAGTAAAGACCTTGCAATTGCAAGGTCTTTTATTTATCTTTCTATATCATTTTCGTCGATTATGAATTTTTTACAGTTTTCGCAATGATAAGTTATCATTCTGCCACCTTTAAGCAAAGCAGTCAGCTTAATTGTTTTATGTATAGGCAAGAATGAGTCTTCTTTTACATCATCTGAAACCCAAGTGATTGGCGTTAAATCGTGCTGACCAATAGCTCCTTTTTCCATTTCATTATTACAATAAGGACAATTCATAACTCTAACTCCTTAAAAACTTTCATACATTTCTGCAAGTTTTTTAGCAGAATCATAAAGGTCTTTCACACATTTATTGACATCAGGATTCTTAATATCTTCAAGATAACTACTTGCTTCGAGAGTGAAATAGCCATTATAATTAATATCTTTAAGTGCTTTCACAATTGGTGCGAAGTCCACATTCATTGTAAATGGAAGCTGATGAGAATCGTGCAATTTATCGTTATCGTGAATATGCAAAGCCTTTAAACGACTGCCCAAAGCTCTAACCATTTCTTCTGCACTTGTATTGCTACCCTTCATTTCGGCATGGCCTATATCAAGACAAGCAACGAAAGACTCGTCATTTACTGCGTCAAGATGAGCATTAAAACTTTCAGGTGTTGCACAAGCGGCAAAAGAAGAGTGTCTATGGAAACGCTTCCAATTCCACATATTTTCTGTTGCGATTTTTACATTGTGCTCTTTCGCAAAAGGCAAAAGTTCAAAATACATTTCTGCATTCTCTTCGGGTGTGCCGTCGTTCATAGGGTGGATTATTAAAATTTCGCCACCTGCTTCTGCAAGACACTCAATGGCGCGTTTATACCAATCTTTGCTCTTTGGTGAGCTTGGGAATGGCGCGTGACCTTGATTGCATATAATTCCGTTATCAAGACCGATTTGCTTAAGTTTTCGCGCAAACGAGAGATAATTGCTCTGTGCTGTGGGATGCTCTGTTGGGACTAAAATACCATTTTCGTTTTTACACATCTCAAACATTGAGAAGTCCCAAGCATCAAAACCTGTTTTTGCCACAAGTTCAACGGCTTTTTCTTCACCGATATGCATTGCGATTGAATCTATTTCAGTTGAAATTTTCATAAATATCACCTAATTGATTTAAAAAATATATTTTCATTTTAATCTAAAAATCTACTAAAATCAACAGAATAAAAATTTTGTCAAAAAAATTTAAAAAACTTTAAAAAAAGACTTGACGAACTCAAATTGTTATGATATTATATTCAAGCGTTGAGACGCTGGTGTAGCTCAGTTGGTAGAGCAGCTGATTTGTAATCAGCAGGTCGGGGGTTCGAGTCCGTCCACCAGCTCCATTTTTTTGTAAATTAAATATGGGTAGGTTCCCGAGTGGCCAAAGGGAGCAGACTGTAAATCTGCCGTCGACGACTTCGGTGGTTCGAATCCACCCCTGCCCACCAAAAAAAGACTTGCAATAGCGAGTCTTTTTTGTTTTATTTAACTTTTTTCGTGGGTGGATTCGAAAGCCCGTTAAGAAAACGATTCGGGGAATCGTTTTTAGGGCGTGGAGTTGATGGTTTTTTATTTTCGTTAACAATTCGTATTACGGCAGTTGTTAACGCCTTGTAGCAACACCACCCCTGCCCACCAAAAATAAGAGTTTTCCTTTGGAATAACTCTTATTTTTTTGTTTGTAAAATTAAGCATTGTTTTGTGGTTTTTATTGTGATATTATATATTATATTATATTTTTAAGGATAAAGGGTGTAATTTCATGGTTAAAGCATTACCAAAAAGAAAAATGTACCGCTATTGCCTTGCTGATATTGCAAAAGGCTTTTTTAACGGTATGATTGGCAACTATCTTTTGTATTTTTATCAACCAACTGCAAAAAGTGGTTTGCCAATTTTGTTGCCTGAAAACAAGTTTTTAGGTTTTATTACAATTATGGCGTTGATTACTGCTATCGGTAAAATCGTTGACGCTGTTACTGACCCAATTGTGGCATCACTTTCTGACAAGTGCAAACACAAAGATGGTCGCAGAATGCCATTCTTGAGATTTGCTGCAATCCCCTACGCTGTATCTGTGCTTATGATTTTCTATGCACCATTTGAAGCAGGGTCTGTTGCAAACGCTATCTGGGTTGGCTTCTTCCTTATTACATATTACACATCATACACATTCTATTTTATTCCAAGAAACGCTCTTGTACCTGAAATTATTCCTGACACAAAAGACAGAGTTGGATATTATGGGCTCAGCACAGTTTTCTTCATGGGAACAAGCTCATTTATGTATGCAGCAACACTTTTTGTTGATATTCTTAAAAACGCGGGTCTTTCTCCCCTTTGGGCTTGGAGAACAGTATTCACATTCTTCGCGGCAATCGGTGTTACTTGCTTATTATTGACTGCTTATGCATTCAACGAAAAAGAATATGTTGAGCAGAATATCAAGCCAAAAGAATCAATGCTCAAATCTTTTGCACTTGTTTTCAAAAACCGCGATTTTGTTATTTTCAGCGCAGGCGATTTGTTCAGTGGCGTTTCAATGGCATTCTTCCAGACTGCCATGCTTTATTACATAACAATGCTTCTCAACGTGCCTGAATCACAATCATTCTTGGTTATGCTTTCTGCTATTGCAGTTGCAATTTGTCTTTTCCCAATGATTATAAAATTCAGCAGAAAATATAATAAGAAAATCCTTTTAGTTCTTGCAAGTATTGTTTTCACAATTGTATTTGGATTTATCTATTTCGGCGACAAAATTGCTGCTTTGGCTCCTGGTAAAGAATTGTTTGTTGGTCTTGCGATGGGTGTTGTTGTATCATTCCCATTTGCTGCAATCAACATTCTGCCACAAGCTGTACTTTCTGATATTATTCAAAGTGACAGCCTTGAAAACAAGGTTAATCGAGAAGGAATTTTCTCTGCAGTTAAGACATTTATTGAAAAAATCGCATCTGCTATTGCAATGATGGGTGTTTCAAGTATTCTTGCTGTTGGTGCTTTACAGGGTGAATCTGTTGGTCTTCTCGGTGTTAAGCTCACAGGTGTTTTTGCGGGTGGATTCAGCTTGCTTTCGTTAATTTTCTTTATTTTCTATAACGACAAGAGAGTAAATGCTACTATTGAAAAGCATATAAACAATAAATAAAAAATGACACAAAATAACCCCTATTCGATTGAATAGGGGTTATTTTTCATTCTGTTTTTTCTTCAGGTTTTGGACTAAACAATAAAAGAGATGCTATAAATAACGCTATTAAAATAAAGCCTGCCACAAATCCGATTGTTGCATTGGTTGAATAAGCATCTGCTAATGGTTTCAAGAAAACATAGCCAACCAAATCTTCATTTCCAAAATTTATTTCATCAAACTTGCTTTGTGCTATTTTAATGATTATTCCACAAAGCAAAGATGAAAATCCACTATATAAAAGAATATTAAGAACAGATTTATAATTAATTGCAATAAGAGCAATTAAAAGCACTATTGACAATATAATGAGCTTTGTGACTGTATCTTGTGACAAGAACACGATAAATTGGTCACTTGGCATTTTTGATGTTTTCTCAAGGCTTGACACAACAAAAGAGCGCATATAAATTCTAATTGCATCTTCTATACTCTCGGCATTTTTGGGGTTAAGCTCAAGCACTGTATCAACTGGAATATTATTATCAAGTCGATTTTGTGCTTCTTCTGCATCACTATTTATGAAAAATTCTACGAGATAAAGCACTTCATTTTTGACAACTCTGTTAACCAATTCTGACGATAAAAATTGGTCAACTGCAGTATTCGCAAATGAGAAAAAGTATTTATTTTTACTTTCAATATATTCTTTTACAGACTCTTTCATATAGTCGCCGACTGTTGTTTTTTCACTTCGGACAATAAACTTTACTTCACTTAAATCAGTTGTATTGACCTGAGTTTTAAATTCTTCAGAGTTTATATAATCTCTGCCAACATTGATAAGAGTTGCACCAAGCATTGAAACTGTTGCGCAGACAGCAAGAATTAATGAAATTATAATTTTTAAAACATTAAATATAGTTGATGTGGTTTTTTTATTCATAAAATCACCTAAATTAAGTTACAAAAATACCCCGCACGGATAAGTACGGGGTGAATTTTTCAAAGAGCTTTAATTTTTAAGCTTAGTCTTCCTTTTTCTTGCGGAAAAGAATCATTTGAATTGGGAAGTAAAGGAAGAACTGGATACAAGCACAAATTGCACCTGAAATTGCAATTGCTGAACCTGCTAATCCCTTTAATGTAAGGAAATTAACTAAGAATGGCTGTAACCATGCTGAAAAAGCGATAAGAGCAATAGTAACAACAAGGTAGATTGGGAAAACAACCTTAATGTTTGCACATGAGTTAAATGTCTTTTCTCTATTTACAAAGAATGAGAAAATCTGTGCAAGGATGTTACATCCTGTTAATGCAATGAAAAGTCCAAGACCTGTTGTTTCCATACCTGCTGATGCAGCTTTTTCTGAAGACCAGATACCTAAATTGAAAAGGTCATAAGGTCTAGCAAGGAATTCTTCTGACATAGGTAATTTTACAAGATATGGTAAGAAAAGCTGAATAACGAATGCACCTAAACTTACAACAATAAACTTAATGAACTGCCAAAAAGTTTCGACACCCTTACCTTTTGCAGCAGCAGCCTTGTCAATGTCTTTTAATTTTAACATAATAATATTCTCCTTTTATATACCAAGATATGTATAAATCATAGCATAAATACCAGAAATAGTCAATAAAAAATACGGCAAAGAAAACTCTTTACCGCATTTAAATATGTATTAATATTTTGTGAGATATTCGTCGATTTCCCACTGTGTGATTCTTGTTGTATAGCTCTTCCATTCTTGCTTTTTACCCGCAAGATATTTTGAGAAGATGTGGTCACCGAGAACTTCTTTCACAAATTCGCTCTTTTCGAATTCTCTTGTTGCTTCTTGCAATGTGCTTGGAAGATTTTCAATGCCATTTGCTTTTCTTTCTTCTCTTGTCATGTCATAGATATTTGTTGTGATACCTTCAGGTGCTTTCATACCCTTTTTGATACCATCAAGACCTGCTGCAATGCAAAGAGCCATTTCAAGATATGGGTTGCAAGATGGGTCTGCTGAACGAAGTTCAACGCGAGTTGCCATTCCACGAGCTGCAGGAACGCGGATAAGAGCTGAACGGTTTGATGCTGACCATGAGATATAAACAGGAGCTTCAAAACCAGGGACAAGTCTCTTATATGAGTTAACAAGTGGGTTTGCAACACAAGTAATTGCTTTTACATGGTGAAGAACACCCGCAATAAACTGATATGCAGTTTCTGAAAGACCATATTTATCGTCTGGGTCATAGAATGCGTTTTTTCCATCCTTCATAAGAGAAAGATTTGTGTGCATACCATTACCTGCCGCACCATAAAGTGGCTTTGGCATAAATGTTGCATGAAGACCATTGCGACGAGCATAAGTCTTAACAACATGCTTGAATGTAACAACCTTATCAGCAGCCTCAAGTGCTTCTGCAAACTTAAAGTCGATTTCGTGCTGACCTTCTGCACATTCGTGGTGAGATGCTTCGATTTCATAATCCATCTGCTGAAGTGCTATACAGATGTCATTACGGCATTGTTCACCATCATCAGCAGGACCAATGTCGAAATAACCAACTGCGTCGTTTGTCTTTGTTGTTGCTCTACCCTGTTCGTCAAGTTTGAAAAGGAAGAATTCACATTCAGGACCAACATTGATTGAATAGCCCATATCTGCTGCTTCTTTGATTACTGAACGAAGCACATGACGAGGGTCACCTGTAAATGGAGTTTCTTTATCAGCAGTGTAAACATCACAGATTACACGAGCTGTGCCTTCTTTCCAAGGGAGAATTGTGAATGTGTCAAGGTCTGGTTTTAAGTACATATCTGACTCATCAATTCGAACAAATCCTTCAATTGAAGAACCGTCAAACATCTGACCATCAGTAAGCACTTTTTCAAACATATTTTCAGTGATTGCAATGTTTTTCATCTGACCGAAAATGTCAGTAAACTGTAAACGCAAAAACTTAATTTCTTTTTCTTTTGCTATCTTGAGAATATCTTCAACTGTGTAGCTCATTTGAGTTACCACCTTTCAATATGAATACTTATACAAATAAATACCCACTTTAATAGTAATATTATACCATTGTTTTTAAAGATGTCAATTATAAATGCAAAATGACGAGAACTTAAGTCTCGCCATTTTAATGCTTTATTCAGTTTTGTTCTTTTTATAGAGAAGATAGGAATAAACGAATGGGATAATTACCATTGGTATAAGCACAACAAAGAAAAGCCAGAATGCGCCTAAAAACGCTGTTGCCATTATTACAACGCCACCGATTACCCAAAGAAAACCTGCCATTCGATGTGTTTTATTCCAGTTTTCTTCGTCATCTAAAGTCCAAGGAAGTTTGATGCCAACTGTATAACTCTGTTTGCATTTAGGCATATAGTTGCCAATTATAACAAATAATGCACCCATAAATAGTGGCATAATTATTTCAACGCTGACCTTATGACCTAACGCTGTTGCATACACCATTGAGTTGCAAAGTAGGGATATAATAGGAATAATCCACAAAATAAGAGTAAACAATTTATCGTTAACATTCTGTTTTTTAGGGTCAAGCGATGTTCCTAAAACACAAATCCATTGAAACGCAACTAACACCAAAGGCATCGCAAATACTGCTTGCGTTTTATTAGCATAACCATCAACTGCACCATTTATATCCCAATGTACAGGGACTTGCTCAGGCAATTTATCCCACAAAGCAAGACCAACAACTATTGGTATAAGAATTATCAACGATGTAATTATTAATTTGGGTAAATTCTTCTTAATCATTATTGCTATCTCCTTTCAAATCAGTTATCCAAAGCATAATTTCTTCAAGGACAGATGCATTCAATTCATAGATTATGAATTTTCCATCCCTTTTATCACGGACAAGGTCGGCTTCTTTTAATACGGAAAGATGACGAGAAATCGCAGCACCAGTTATATCGAATTTTTCTGTAATTTCCCCTGCTGACATTTGTCCGTTTTTAAGCATATTGAGTATTTCTCTGCGTACTGGGTCAGAAAGGGCTTTTAATGTGTTTTGAATTCCCATAAGTCCACTCCTTTAACATTTAACTTAAATGTTAAATGTATTATATCATGGTATTTAAGTGTTGTCAACAGGGTAAAAATTGGTTAACATTTTTTGATGTCGGGGTAAGGGCAAAACAAACGAAATCCACAAATTCGAATTTGATTTGCACAAAAAAAGACGGGGTATTATCCCCGTCTTAATTGATGAAATTTTAAATTACATAAGTGAAAGATAGAGTTCTTTGATTTCTGCAACGCTTGTATCTCTTGGGTTACCTGGACGGCAAGCATCATCAAATGCAGACTGTGAAAGGAAGTCGATATCTTCAGCTTTAACGATTTCTTTAAGGTCTGTTGGGATACCAACATCAACTGAAAGCTGTTTAACAGCGTCGATTGCAGCCTTTCTTGCATCTTCAAGGCTCATAGCGTCAACACCATCTACACCCATAGCTTTTGCGATATCTCTATATTTTTCACCTGTTGCAGGAGCATTATATTCCATAACTGTTGGAAGAATAATTGCATTTGCAACACCGTGAGGTGTGTCATAAAGAGCACCGAGAGGATGAGCCATTGAGTGAACGATACCAAGACCAACGTTTGAGAAGCCCATACCTGCAACATACTGACCGAGAGCCATACCCTCTCTGCCTTCGTCTGTGTTTTCAACTGCACCACGAAGTGATTTTGCAATAATTTCGATAGCCTTGATGTGGAACATATCTGAAAGTTCCCAAGCACCCTTTGTGATGTAACCTTCGATAGCGTGTGTGAGAGCATCCATACCTGTTGCTGCTGTAAGTCCCTTTGGCATTGTTGCCATCATATCAGGGTCAACAACTGCTACAACAGGAATGTCATGAACGTCAACACAAACCATTTTTCTGTCTTTTTCTACGTCTGTGATAACATAGTTGATTGTAACTTCTGCTGCTGTACCTGCTGTTGTTGGAACTGCGATAATTGGAACGCAAGGATTCTTTGTTGGTGCTACACCTTCAAGTGAACGAACATCAGCAAATTCTGGGTTAGTGATGATGATACCAATAGCCTTTGCTGTGTCCATTGAAGAACCACCACCGATTGCTACGATACAATCTGTACCTGCTGCTTTGAAAGCCTCAACACCAGTCTGTACATTTTCAATTGTTGGGTTTGGTTTGATATCTGAGAAGATTTCGTATGCGATTTCTGCACCATCAAGAATATCTGTCACCTTTTTTGTAACGCCGAACTTGATAAGGTCAGGGTCAGAGCAAACGAAAGCCTTTTTAAAGCCTCTTGCTTTGATTTCGTCAGCAATAGCAGCGATTGCGCCTTTGCCGTGATAAGATGTTTCGTTAAGTACAAAACGATTTGCCATAATAATTTTACCTCCATAAATCAGACAAAGTCTGACAAAAATTTAACAATAACATTATACAATAAATCCCCCGATTTTTCAAGAGTAATCTGGGGGATTTTTGATTTAAATATATTTTTTTATCTCGTTCGGTGTGAAAACACCTTTTTCAGTAATAAATGCAGTTATAAATGAATTGTCGGTAATATCAAAAGCAGGGTTAAGTGTTTTTGCTTCTTGTGGAAGCATTTTATTTTTATACCATATTTCCCCTATTTCGTCACCATTTCGCATTTCAATTACTATATCATCACCTGTTTTGATGTTTTTATCAAAGGTTGAGAAAGGCATGCAAACATAGAAAGGAATATTATAATGTTTTGCAAGAATTGCCACACCACTTGTGCCGATTTTGTTTGCAGTATCACCATTGAGCGCTACTCGGTCACAGCCCACTAAAACAGCATCAACCAATCCGTTTTTCATTACATAAGACACCATATTATCACAGATTACAGTTGTATCAATACCTGCATCGCAAAGTTCAAATGCTGTAAGTCTTGCGCCCTGCAAAAGTGGTCGTGTTTCGTCTGCATAGACTTTGATATTATGACCATTTTCTTTCGTAACATATATAGGTGCTAGTGCCGTGCCATATTTTACTGTTGCCAAGCGCCCTGCGTTGCAATGAGTGAGAATAGCACTTGAATTTTTAAGCAATTCTGCACCGTATTCGCCGATTTTTCGACAAATTGCGATGTCGTCTTCAATCATTTTTAATACTTGGTTTGTAAGCCTTGACTTAAAGTTTTCTGCGTTACTTTTTTCTGCGATATTAAGTAATTCTTCTGTTGCCCATTTAAGATTAACTGCGGTTGGTCGGCATAAAATGAGTTTTTCACAGTAGTCTTTCAATTCTGCAAGAAATTTTTCGTATGTATCGGCTTTGCTCTTGTTCATAAGCACAGCCAAAGATATTGCAGTAAAAACACCTATTGCAGGTGCACCACGAACCTTGAGAAACTTTATTGCATCAAACATCTCAGTGAAATCATCGGTGAAAACTTCTTTATATTCAGTTGGTAAAAGTGTCTGGTCAATGAAAACTGCTTTATTATTTACAGTATCAAAGCCAACAGATGCACCATTTAAAAACATCAGAATTCACCTACTATTTCAGTAATGAGTTTTTGCATTTCTTCACTCTTTTGTCTGCCGATTGTGAGAACTTCTTCTTCAGTAAGTCTTTCGCCTGAAAGTCCTGCTGCCTTATTTGAAACAAGTGAGAAACCAAGGACATCTATACCACAATGATTTGCTGCGATTACTTCTTGTACTGTTGACATGCCAACAGTATCAGCTCCCATAATTCTGAATGCACGAATTTCAGCTGGTGTTTCATAAGAAGGTCCTGTACAACCGATATACACACCCTGTTGAAGTTTCATACATAATTTTTCTGCACAATTGAATGCAGTTTCACGAAGAGCTGGTGCATAAGCAAAGCTCATATCAGGAAAACGGCAACCAAAATCATCGTCGTTTTTACCTATAAGACAATTTCTACCTGTAAAATTGATATGGTCAGTAATAACCATAATATCACCAACATCAAAGCTTTCGTTGATACCACCTGCTGCATTTGTAACGATAAGTTTTTTAACACCCATCATTTTCATAACACGAATTGGCATTACAACATTTTCTACAGGATAGCCTTCATACAAATGAATTCTGCCTTGCATACACATAACTTTTTTACCATTGAGTGTACCGAAAACAAATCTGCCAACATGTCCGGGTGCTGTGGAAACAGGGAAATTCGGAATATCGGCATAGTCCACATACTGTGGATTTTCGATTTTTTCACCGAGAGTGCCAAGTCCACTACCTAAAATGATACCGATTTCAAAGTCACCAGTAATTTTTGATTTTATAAATTCAACCGCTTTTGTAATCATTGTGCATTAACCTCGTTTACTACTTCGCGAACTAATTTGCTTACTTCATAGCCCATTTTTTCAACATCAATAGTTGTGAATTCACCATTTTTATAAAGGACTTCACCATCAACCATTGTAAGGACTACATTACTCTTGTTTGCAGAATATACCATATTATTAAGTATATCAAAATCGGGATACATATTCGGTGTTGTCATATCAATCACAACAAGGTCCGCCTTGTTACCAACCTTGATTTCACCACAGTCCATTCTGCCCTGTGCTTTATAGCCATTGACAGTTGCCATTCTGTAAACATCCTGTGGAGTCACAATATCAGCCTGATTGTTAACACCCTTTGGCAAGAGTGCAGCAAGATACATCTCACGCATAATATCAAGTCCGTTATTACTTGCTGCAGAGTCTGTACCGATACCGATATTAACACCTTTTTGGAGTAATTTATAGGTGTCACAGAAGCCACTACCGAGTTTCATATTACTTGCAGGACAATGTGCAACAGTTACACCCATTTCTTTAAAAATATCCATATCGCCCTCTTCAACCCACACACAATGAGCAAGAATTGTTGGACTATTGAACACTTTTGCATCATAAAAAAGTCGAGCAGGGGTTTTGCCGTATTTTGCTTTGCAATTCTCGTGTTCTGCCTTTGTTTCGGACAAATGAATATGATTTATATAGTCCTTACCCTTTGTAAATTCACCAAACTGCTCAATAATTGAAAGTCGGTTTGTATATTCGGCATGAAGACTCATATCAATTTTGATTTTGCCATTCTGAGTGTTGTGATACTTTTCTGCAAGGTAAATACCTTCCTGAAAACGGTCATTCTTCTCTATATCTTCATCAACAAAGCTCACGATTGAACGGCCGAAATTGGTCTTTGCCTTACTATCGATTACGGCTTTCATTACACCGTCACCGAAGAAATACATATCTGTAAAAGATGTTGTACCACTACTGAGCATTTCTGCGATTGAAAGCATTGTACCGTAATACGCTCTATCACAGTTAAGACGGTCTTCAAATGGGAAAACCTTTTCGTTAAGCCAACGGTCAAGTGGCAAATTTTCAGCATAACCACGAAGCAAGGTCATTGGTGAGTGAGTATGAAGATTTACAAAGCCTGATGAAAGCACTTTGCCTGTGCCATCATATTCTTCACCATAGTTTTCCTGTGGTTTTACTATTCCGATATAGTCAATTTTATCACCCTTGACACCCACATACATATTATTTTCGATTTCAAGATTTGGATTTATAATACTGATATTTTTAAAGAGCATATTTTTTCTCTCCCTCCGTCTGCTTACGCAGACACCTCCCTCGTCAGAGGGAGGCGCTTAAGGTTTTCATTCAATAATAATTGTTTCGATGATTACATCTTCTTTAGGTTTGTTGTTGAAATAATCAGCAGGAACTTTTGCGATTGCGTCAACAACATCCATTCCTTCAAATACCTGACCGAAAACTGTGTGACGGAAATCAAGCCAAGGTGTTCCACCCATTTCTTCATATGCTTCGATACATTCTGTTGGAAAAAGGTCTTCACGAGCACTTCTCATCTGGTCAAGCAAGTCTTCTGGAACTTCTTTTGCCTGAACGATAAAGAACTGGCTACCATTGGTGTTTGGACCTGCATTTGCCATTGAAAGAGCACCACGGAGATTATGAAGTTCGCCTGTGAATTCGTCTTCGAATGAATGTCCCCAGATGCTTTGTCCACCTGTACCAGTACCATTTGGGTCACCACCCTGAATCATAAAGTCGTTGATTACACGGTGGAAAATAAGTCCGTCATAATAACCATTCTTTGCATGAGTTGTAAGATTCTCAACTGCTTTTGGTGCAAACTCTGGGAAAAGCTTGATTTTGATTTCGCCCATATTTGTTTTGATTGTTGCAACCTTATCACCTGCAATAGGTGCGTTTAACTGATGAAACATAATTTATTCTCCTTTAAAAAGACAATGTAACTTTGTTTTTGCCTGTATTTTTTGATTCATACATAGCTTTATCTGCTTTAACTATGAATTCTTCAATATCACTTCGGTTTTCGACCTTTTGGATATGTACACCAACACTCACGGTGAGCATTGTATCAAGCCCCATAATTTTAATATTCTGAATATTTTTGAGAATTGCATCGGCAAGTTTGATTGCGTTTGGTTTGTCGATGTTACGACAGAAAACAACAAATTCTTCGCCACCCATTCTAAAAACATCACAATCATCAATATTCTTTGTTTCTCTTTCAAGGACTTCTGCAATGGCAATAAGGCATTTATCACCCATTGAATGTCCCTTGGTGTCATTGATGGACTTGAAATTGTCCACATCCATCATATAGACTGCTGTAAAGTTTTCGGCTTTTTTGCAGTCTTCAAGAGTTTCTTCAAAAATCTTATTCCAATACCAACGATTATAAAGCCCTGTCATACTATCACGAACATAAGCACTTTCAAGTTCTTCATTGGTTTTTTCAAGAATTTCCTTTTGCTCTTGCAACTCTTTAACCATATCGTCAAGCTGTTTATTCTGCTCAACAATGAGAATTTCATTATAAACTGCTCGGCAACGGTTACAATAACGGCTATATGAAACCACAAAGGAAACGAAAGACAACACGATGATACCAACTGTTGCTTCAAAGTCAAGGTCTTCTATTCCATTTCTTGTAAAGTTAGTTACTAAAAACAGCGTTGTACTCAATGTTACAAACCATGCTGAAAATCTTGGTGCAAGATAAATACCCTGTGTAATAATAACTATGGTAGCTGTATAAACGATAATTGACGCTTCAAGATTTCTGTTAACAAACAACAAGAACGAAACCCAAACCATATAAAAGGCTGTTAGAATGCTTACTGTTGCAAGTATTTTTTTATCATTTTTCTCAATATCTTTTGATTGATGTCTTACAACAAAATAGAACACAAAAGATATTACGAATAATGCCAGATAAACCAACGCATAGTCCAACTGGAATTCAAAAAGTTCCCAATGGACACCAAACGAATAAACTGACATTATAAAAAGCGCGAGTACACAGGCAATGGGCAAAAAAGCTTTAGCATTTGAACTGTTTTTTGTTGCAAATTCAATATGCAATGCTTTTTTTATTTTAGGTTCTTCCCAATGTTCAAACTCTTCGCGTCTGACATTGAAAGACATATTACTTGTTAAATTTTTAATATAACCCATTATCCTTCCCCCTTCTTCCTAATTTTCGAATCGTTTTATTCTACACTCTTAAGTGACTCAATCATATCAATCTTTTTGAGTTTGAAATACATTACAAAATTCACTATTAATGAGAATACAATTGTAAGAATTGCGCCAATTAAAATGCTATACCACTCAAGTTCTCTGCCGAACATATAGACATCTGTTTCAACAGTTATCATAACGAACTTGTGCAAGATAATACCCAAGAAAATACCGAGAACCGTACCAAGTATTGTAAGCACAAGGTTTTCACGGAACACATAAGCTGCAGTTTCGCTATCATAAAAACCTAAAAGTTTAAGTGTTGCAAGTTCGCGTCTTCTTTCTGTGATATTGATATTGTTAAGGTTGTAAAGAACAATGAATGCCAAAGCACCAGCTGCAAGAATCATTATAACAATAACAAAATAAAGTCTGTTAATGACATCTTTAATGTCGTTAAGTTCAGTTTCATTCATAACAACTGTATTTACACCGTTGATTTTGAGAATCTGTTCACTGAAATCAGCAACATTCACTGCGTCTGTTGTCTTAAGATAAATTGTATTAAGTTCAGCAGACTCGTTATAAATTGTCTGATAAAGATTAGGTGTCATATAGATATAATGGAAAATATAGTTTTCTGTTATACCCGCAATTTTAACTTCTTTAGGGAATGCGTCCGACTCGCCTTTTCTGATGAAGATACTGTCACCAACGCCGACGCCTAACATATTTGCATATTTTTCTGTGATGATTACACCGTCGTCAGAGAGATTTAAATCAGTTAAAAGACCTGTTCTTTCTTCAAGTTTTACAAACTGTTTGAAATCGTCAATATTTCTTGGCACAACCATATATGCGTTCTTTTCGTTTTCAAATTTTGCATCATTTGAATTTGTTGCATATACCATTGTTCTGTTTGCCTGCAAGCCACTTTCAACATCTGACAAATCAGAAATATCTGCAAGCATTGCACGGCGTTGTGCTCTTGTGAGAGTTGAATCAACGCTGACTACTCCGTCAAACTGGAACACATCACCATATTGGTTATTTGCCATTGCAGAAACTGAATCGCGAATACCAAAACCAACAAGCAAAAGAGCCATACATCCGCCAACACCAAAAAGTGTCATAAAGAAACGCTTTTTATATCTGAAAAGATTTCGCATTGCAGCTTTTTGACCAAAATCAAGTCTTTCCCAAATAGCGTCAATCTTTTCAAGGAAAATTCGTTTACCTGCTTTAGGAGCTTCAGGACGCATAAGGTCTGCTGCGCCACCAAGAAGTGTTTTGTAGCAAGCAAAATAGGCTGCACCAACTGTGCAAATGATTGCTGCGACAACTGCTGTGATACCATAAACAGCGTTAAACTCAATAACGCTATCCTGAAGGTTATAATAAACCATTTTATAAGCTGAAACGATGATAGTAGGAATTGTAAATTCACCAACAAACACACCGATTACGCCACCCAACAAGGTTGCAAGCAATGCATAGAGAATATATTTTGCAGCAATTGATTTCTGACTGTATCCCAAAGCCTTAAGAGTACCAATCTGTGTTCTCTGCTCTTCAACCATACGGGTCATTGTTGTGAGTGCAACAAGAGCTGCAACAATGAAGAAGATAATTGGGAAAACTGTACCAATAGCGCCAATACTTTCAGCATCAGTTGTGAAACTCATATTTGATTCAACAGATGTTCTATCAAGGACATACCAAACAGGTGTTTCCATGTTGTTGATATCAGCTTCTGCCTTTGAGAGTTTCTCTTTTGCATCGGCAAGTTCATCAATAGCATCTTGCTTTGCAATTTCATATTGCTCCTTACCACGCTGAAGTTCAATTTCAGAGTCGGTAAGTTTCTTTTCTGTTTCGGTTATTGTGTTTTTATCTGCAAGAACCTTTTCAACTTCGGCAATTGTTTTCTTACCCTCTGCAACTTCTTTTTTACCGTCTTCTAATTCAATTCTCTTGGCTTTCATCTGCTTTTCAAGAGTGTCATAAATACCAGAAACAAGCAAAAGTGCATTTCTTGCTTCTGTTAATTCCATCTCGGTGACATTGGGGTCTCCAAGCATTTGCTCATAAGCATCTTTTGCGATTTGAACCTTAACTTTTTGCTCATTATAAGATGCTTCCATTCGGTTGAGTTCTTTCTCACCCTCTGCAATATCTCTTTCTGCTTCAGCAATTTGTTGTTTTCTAAGTGGAAGTTCAGTTTCGGCATTAGCTAAAACCTTTTTCTCTTCTTCAAACTTTTCTCTTGCATCCTTAAGCATTGCTTCAGTATCAAGAAGTTTTTGATATGACTCAGCCAACTCGGTTTCGGCAACTAATTTTGCTCTTTCATAATCATTGACTGCTTTTTGAAGCATATCTGCACTCTTTGCACGAACTTCACTGAAACGAATTGCACAACGCTTATCAGAGATATCTTTTATTTGGTCAATTACTAATTGAACTTTTTCTTTATATTCTTCACTATAACAATCAAGGTCTTTAACGCCATCAACAAGCACATGAACTGTTGTGTAATAATCCACTACAAACGCTTCTTCTGGGATAACAATATATCCGTCAACAATACCATCGCCGATACTGCTTGTACCCATATCACCATTAAGGAAATATGATGTTGAGCAAATACCAACAATTATGTATGTATCAGCAGCAAGAGTATCATAAATATCTTCATCTGAGCCGCTTGTGAATGTAACACTGTCACCTATTTTAAGACCTGATGCATCAATAAATTCACGGCTAACAACACATTCGTTATATACTGTTGGAAATCTGCCTTCACTAACTTTAACATCATTGATTGTTTTAGGCATTGACATTATCTTTGTAACGATTTCGTTTGAGTTTGCAAGACAGATATAATCCTTTTGAATTGAGCCTTCTGCCAAGCCAACGCCCTGAACACCTTCTATTTTTGCAAGGTCTTTTTGGGTTATACCAAGAGTACCGATAACACGGATATCCATAAAGTTTTCCGCGTCATAAACTTTATCGGCAGTTTTATGCATTGCTGGCATTGCTGAACGGATTCCCGAATAAAAGGCAACACCTAAAGCAGCAATGAGCAAAATTGAAATAAAGCGTCCAAAATTTTTCTTTATTTCTCTGCCAAAATCTTTTCTTAACGATTTAGTCATTTTGTTCTTCCTTTTCTGCGCTGATTACCATTCAATCTGTTCAACTGGAGCAGGGTTTTCATTAATAAGAATTTTATCAACCTGTCCGTTTTTGATTTTAACAATTTTATCTGCCATTGGTGTCAATGCAGAGTTATGTGTAATGACAATAACTGTCATATTTTTTTCTTTACAAGTATCTTGCAAAAGTTTGAGTATTGACTTACCTGTTATGTAGTCAAGAGCACCTGTCGGCTCATCGCAAAGCAAGAGTTTTGGGTTTTTAGCAAGAGCACGAGCAATTGATACTCTTTGCTGCTCACCACCTGAAAGTTGTGATGGGAAGTTATCAAGTCTGTTACCAAGACCTACTTCACTCAAAACCTTTTCTGCGTCAATTGGATTTGCACAAATTTGAGCAGAGAGTTCAACATTTTCAACTGCTGTAAGATTTTGCACAAGATTATAGAACTGGAACACAAATCCTACATCATCACGACGGAACCCCGTAAGCTCTTGTTCGGTATATTTTGAAATATCTTTTCCATCAACTAAAACTTCGCCAGATGTGGGCTTGTCCATTCCACCAAGAATGTTAAGTACAGTTGTTTTACCTGCACCTGATGGTCCGACAATTACAACAAATTCACCTTGCTCAATAGGGAAGCTAATTCCATCAAGAGCCTTGATTTCAACCTCACCCATTTTGTAGGTTTTTACCACATCATTAAACTGGATAAATGACATTTTTTTCTCTCCTAAGGTAAAAATTTATATATACAGTTTATTGTATCATATATTTCTAAATATTGCTACACATATTTTATATAATATATTTGTTAAAATTTTACTAATTTCACAAAAATAATAGACAAATGTTGATTATTGAACACTTTAGTGTTATAATCAACACTAAGTATATTATTCAAAGGAGATTTCTTATGCCTATTAACGATAATGATACAAGAGTAAGAAGAACTAAAAAGCTTATTAGACAGGGTCTTGCTGAACTTTCAAAAACAAAGAGTCTTTCAAAAATTACGGTAAAAGAACTTACTGACCTTGTTGAAATCAATCGCGGAACATTCTATCTCCACTATAAAGACATTGCAGATTTAGTTGAGTCAATTGAAACTAATCTCTATAACGATTTCAGTGAATTTATCAATAATGTCACACCAAAAGCAGTTATAAAGAAGCCTGTTGATGTGCTTGAAAAATATGCAAGTTTTGTTGAAGAAAACAAAGAAGCTTTCATAATGCTCATGGGTGTTCATGGCGATGCAGAGTTCGTTTTCAAACTTACTGCTCTTCTTGATGGAAAAGTCTATGATTTGTGCAAGTCATTCTTTCCTAATATGAACCAAAGCATTTATGATTTTTCAACAGAATATGGCAAATTTGCTGCTGTTGGTCTTATGAATTGTTGGTTATATAAGCACCCTGAATGGACCGCTAGACAAGTTGCTGAATTATGGTTCCAACTTATGTCAAGAGGTCTTCAAGGTATGGTTGATAACAGACCTGAGGGGGTTAAATTTTGACAGCGTTACTTATCAAATTATTTGTTCGTGATAACGAAAATATCAAAGAGACTTCTGTGCGCACAGCTTATGGCACTTTGGGTAGTGTAACAGGTATTATTGTTAACCTTTTGCTTGCTGGAATTAAATATTTTGCAGGTATTATTTCGGGTAGTATTTCTGTTACTGCAGATGCTATCAACAACCTCTCTGATGCTGGCTCATCAATTGTTTCACTTGCAGGCGTAAAGCTATCTGCAAGACCTGCTGACAAAGGACACCCTTATGGTCACGGCAGACTTGAATACATATCCGCTCTTGCAGTTGCTGTGCTCGTTTTTCTTATGGGTTTTGAACTTTTAAAAAGTTCTATTGATAAAATCTTAAATCCTGTGCCTGTCACTTTTAACTGGTTAGCACTCATCATTCTTGTTGTCAGTATTTTTGCTAAACTTTGGCTTGGAATTTTCAATAAAAAGCTTGGCAAAAAAATTAATTCAGCGCCAATGATGGCAGTTATGAAAGACTGTTTCAGCGACTGTTTAGCAACAGGTGTTGCAGCGCTTTCAATTATTGTTTCGGCATTTTCTGAAATAGCCATTGACGGATATCTTGGCATTATTGTTGCAGGATTTATTCTTCTTGCAGGTTTCAACATTTCAAAAGAGACTTTGGGTGTCTTGCTTGGCAATCCCCCTGAAAAAGAATATGTAGAAATGATTGAAAAAAAGATTTTATCTTATGACCATATTGTTGGTGTGCACGATTTGATTATTCACGATTATGGTCCAAGTCGTCGTTTTGCATCAGCTCATGCAGAAGTACCCGCTAACATTGACATTATGGAAGCTCACGATGTAATCGACCTTATTGAGCGTGACATTATGAATGAAATGGGACTTCTTATTTCAATCCACATGGACCCAATTATTGTTGATGACGAGAGAATTAACACTTTGCGTCAAATGACAAGTGATGTTGTTAAAGAAATTGACCCTGAACTTTCAATTCACGATTTCAGGGTTGTTGAAGGTCCAACACACACTAATTTGATTTTTGATATTCTTCTCACCCACACTCATAAAGACAGTCATGAAGAAATCATCAACCAGATTAACGAAAAATTGAGCAAAATAGACGAAAGATTTTTCACAGTTATAACAATAGACCACTCTTTTAACTAAATTTTAATTTTTTGTCGATTTACTATTGCAAAAACCACAAAATATAGTATTATATTATTATTAAATGATAATATATTGTTTTCAAAACAGCGGAGGTTAAATTATGGCAGACAGAGAAATTACCACAATACCAAATGGCCCTCTCGGTATTATCGCTTTACCGGGATGCGAAGAAATGGCTGAGAAAATTGACCGTTATCTTGTAAAATGGCGTTCACAGCAAGATTCAGAACACAAAGCGTCAATCGCTTTTTCAGGTTATGAAAGAGAAACATATATTCTCAATGCTTCTTTCCCTCGTTTTGGTACTGGTGAAGGCAAATGTACTCTTCACGAATCAGTTCGTGGATATGACATCTACATTCTCATTGATGCTTTTAACCACGGCATTACTTATAAAATGTACGGTCAGACAGTTCCAATGAGTCCTGATGACCATTATGCTAACCTTAAAAGAGCAATCTCTGCTATCGGCGGTAAGGCAAAAACAATCACAGTTATTATGCCAATGCTCTATGAAGGAAGACAGCACAAGCGTTCTTCAAGAGAATCTCTTGACTGTGCAGTTATGCTTCAGGAACTCTGTCTCTCAATGGGTGTTGACAACATCATCACTTTTGATGCTCACGATGCTCGTGTTCAAAACGCAATTCCTCTTAATGGTTTTGAAAGCATTTCTCCTGCTTATCAGATGATTAAAGCTCTTGTAAACAATGTTGATAACCTTAAACTTGACAAAGAACACACAATGATTATTTCACCTGACGAGGGTGCTATGAGCCGTTGTATGTTGTATTCAAACTATTTAGGTCTTGACCTTGGTATGTTCTACAAACGCCGTGACTATTCAAGAATTGTTGACGGTAGAAACCCAATTGTTGAACACTCTTTCCTTGGTTCAAATGTTGAAGGCAAAGATGTTATTATTATCGACGATATGATTTCATCTGGTGAATCAATGCTTGACGTTTCAACAAAAATTAAAGAACTTGGTGCAAACAGAGTATTCATTTTCTCTGCTTTCGGTCTCTTTAATGCAGGTCTTGAAAACTTTGACAAGGCTTATCGTGATGGACTTTTTGACAAGGTATTCACAACAAATCTTGTTTATAGAATGCCTGAACTTAAAAAGCGTGATTGGTATTGCGAAGTTGAACTTTCAAAATATCTTTCATATATCATTGACACACTCAATCATGACAAATCAGTTAGCAAGCTTCTTGACCCAGCTGATAAGATTGAAGTTCTTCTCAAAAAAGCGGGAATTAAATAAGATAAAAAAAAAAGCACCCTACGGGGTGCTTTTTTAGTGAATAGTGAAGAATGAATAATGAATAGTTAAGGGTCTGCGACGCGAATTATAGATACAACCAACATGGTCGGTTGTAGGGGCGAGTAATTCTCACCTGTCGGTTCGGTCGGTGCTTCTACTTCGCAGAGGTGTCCACCGGACACCCGCACCTGTGCTTGCCCGCAATTGTGTGATAAAAATACGGGAGGGCACGGAGACCCTCCCCTACATTATTTGATGGTCGAATTTAATAACACATAAAGTATAAAATGAGTTCGACAAATTCAAATTTGTAAAAAAATGGCGGGAGCTTGCTCCCGCCATACTTTATTTAATGATTTTAATTGTATTGATTTCAAATGGTTTGAAGTCAACTGCGATTGTGTTATCGTTGATTTCGAGCTCTTTGATATTATTTTCAAGCATATCGCAAAGGTATGCTTTTTTTACATTAAAGCCGAATTTAACATTTACGGTTGTACGCTTATTGTAATATTCACAACCACGAAGAACAATTGTTTCTTCTGTTTCTGCTTTCTTTGCAGTTTCAAAGATTACATTATCACAGTCAACTGTAAAGAATGAGAATTCGTTTGAAAGTATGCCCTTATTCTCCCCTACTTTCTTGCAAAGCATTGGAATGTTAAGATCATAAGCCTTTTGAATTGTGCCTGCTTCACGATAATCCCCTGCGTGTGGGAACAATGAATATGTAAATCTGTGTTCACACTTATCAGCATCAGGGTCAGGGAATGTGCCACATTTAAGAAGTGTAAGGCTCATTACACCGTCATGGATAGCGTGACCATATTTACAATCATTTATAAGGCTAACACCATAGCCATATTCTGACAAATCACAGTATTTATGAGCACAAACTTCAAAACGAGCTGCGTCCCAACTTGTATTCTTGTGAGTTGGTCTTTCAACTGAACCGAACTGAATGTCATAAGTTGCTTTGTTGGTATTCACATCAACAGGGAATGCTGTTTTGAGAATGAGATGTGACTCTTTCCAGTCAATATAGTTATCAAAATCAATCTTATCAATATTGTTATAAAGATAGATGCTTTGAACGATTGTACTGTTCTTAAATTTCCTTGTGATTTTAAGACCTGCTCTTTCGCCCTCATTGAGAATTTCAACTTTTTCAACTTGGTCTGCTTCCCAATGCTTTTCTGTATAATAACTGCTCATTTCCCAGTTATCATATTCTCTTGGGTAGTCTTCATAAGCAGTAATCACATTTCCACGTGTGCCCTTTTTAAGAACTTCACGGTTATTTCTCTTGTCAAAAATGCTTGTGAATGTGCCTTTTGAGTCTAAAGTAAGACGGAAAAAGTCATTTTCAATTGAATTTTCTGTAACTGTGATTTTGCTTTCAGCAACTATTGGATTAATTACCTTATAACCCTTTGCAGGGATATTTTCAGCATAAACCCATTTGCCATCAATTTCAACAGCACCACTATTTACGAATGAATGTGGATTGAACACAACATAACCATCTGTAGCTTGCACCTGATTTGCAATATCAGTTGTTGTGTCGTTAATGATTTCGTTACCTACGGCACCGATTTCTTCATACTGCTGATGAGAAACTTCGTAAACTTCTTTAATTGACGAGCCCGGAATAATATCGTGGAATTGGTTGAGAAGAATGATTTCCCAAGCGTTCATCATATCTTCTTTGCGATATTTATATCCATTCAAATGCTCGTCAATAAGGGAAAGAGTTTCTGCTCTTTGGAACATAAATTCACTCTTACGATTATATCTCTTATTCTTTGCCTGAGATGTATATGTACCACGGTGGAATTCAAGATAGAGCTCACCATTCCAATGTGGAATTTTAGGGTTGTTCTCTGTCTTTGACTTGATGTCGTCAAAGAATTCACCTGAATAAGCCATAATTGGTGTGGAAGTACCAGGGATACCATGCTTTAATCTGTCGAAATATTCTAAATCTTTTGCATAAGGTCCGCCGCCACCATCACCGAAACCGAATGTAATAAGCACATTGTCATACAAATCTTTTTGCTGATAACGGTCATAAGCACCGCGAAGCTGATTTGCATTGAGTTTTGCATTATATGTAACATTTGTTGCAGGTTCACGACCACGAACTTTATCCTGTGCTGTCATAAAGTGAGTGAATATAGGTGTGTTGTCAATACCGTGCCAAATAAATGTATCATAAGGCATTTTGTTCATTTCATTCCAACCGATTTTTGATGTTACAAACTTATCAACACCACTCTTCTGCAAAATCTGTGGAAGTGCCGCTGAATAACCAAAAACATCGGGCAACCACAAAATTTTACTATCAACGCCAAACTCGTCTTTCATAAAGCGTTTGCCATAAATGAACTGACGAACTAAACTTTCACCTGAGCAAAGGTTACAGTCGGCTTCAACCCACATACCGCCTTCAACTTCCCAACGGCCAAGACGTACCATTTCTTTAACTTCTTCATAAAGTTCAGGCGCATCCATTTTGAGATATTTATAAAGTTGTGGTTGGCTTGACATAAACTTATACTCAGGATATTTCTTCATAAGTGCAAGTACAGTGGAGAAAGAACGAAGAATCTTTTCACGAGTTTGTGCAAGTGTCCATTCCCACGCAACGTCAATATGAGTATGCCCAATACAGAATGCGAAAACATCACCTTTGTGGCAGTATTTACCATAAAATTCTGTTTTGAGATAGTCGATTGCCTTATCGAGAGATGCGTAATACTCTTCTGAATATGGTGAACGCATATCAATGAAATTGAGAGCATTGTTAAGGTGCTTTTTGATTTCAAAATAGTTTCTTGAGTTTTCGTCTTCAAATGCGAGAATTTCAAAAGGTACTCTTATATCATAATAAAGTTGCTTTGTCTTTGCATCAATGAGTTGAAGATTTGTTACAAAGTCAACATATTCATCGTGAACGCTACCTGAATAAGCATAGAGATAAACCTTATGGTTACCCTTTGTTAAGAATACTTCACGGTGGTTTTTATCAATACCCTGCTGAAGTTTTCCGTCAACATAAGCTATAAACTGTGGGTTAATATCGCACCAGCCAAGACGAGCATCACTGGCTACTGCAAGTTGAATTTCACCGTCCCAATTTTCAGGCACTTTAATTTCATTATAAAACCACGCATGTTTATCTTTTTTGCCACCCCAACGGTTGATATAAGGTGTAAAAAGAGTAAAACTATCGTCAATTTCAGGAAGAGTGTTATCAAGTTTATAGTCACACTCTTTATAGAGAAAATCTGTTACTGGAATATTTTCTCTAATTACAAGTTTCTCAAACTCTTCAAGAAACACATTAATTCTGTCTTCAATAAAATCTTTATACATAAGTTTCCCCTATTCCCCAAATATGTCACTCATTAAATAAAATGAGCCACAGACGAGTATTGTTTCGTCTTTTTTGGTGTTTGAAAGAATATATTTGTAACCCTCTTTGGGATTATCTATAAATTTTGTGTTTTCACAATATTTTTCTGCAATAACTTTCAGGTCTACACCGTTTAATGCTCTTGGGTTAGACGGTGTCACAGTTATAACAGACTTGCAAAGTGGTGCGATTTTTTGTACATAGCCTTCAACATCCTTATCAGCCATAAGACCTATAAGCATATTGATATTTTGCACATTATATTTCGTAAGGAAATTATAAAGTGCTTCGGCACAACCTTCGTTGTGACCACCGTCGCGGATTATTAGTGGATTTTCGCCAATAATTTCCATTCGTGCAATCATTCTTGTGTTTTCAACACCTTGAGCAATTGCAATATCATTTATTCCAAGCACCTTTGCGCACTCAATTGCGTTTACTGTATTTTCAATTTGGTGATTACCCGTAAGTTTTGTCTTGTAAACATTCTCGTCATAAGCAAAAACTGTACCGAAAATTAAATCATCAAGAATTTCAGCTTTGTGCGGATTTGTGATAATCAGGTTACAATTTTTGTTATTACAAGTTTCTGTGATTATTTTAAGAGCGTCTTTATGTTGATTTGAAGATGTTATTACACAGCACTTTTCTTTGATTATTCCGCACTTTTCAAAGGCAATTTTTTCAATTGTATCACCTAAAATTGCCACATGGTCAAGAGAAATTGAGGTTATTACAACTGCCTTTGAATTCTTTATCACATTGGTTGCATCAAAGCGTCCACCAAGACCAACTTCAAGCACAACATATTCACACCCTGCTTTTAAAAAGCAGAGAAAAGCTGAAACTGTGATTGCTTCAAATTCGGTAATGATAATATCTTTTTTGTTTAATTCTTCTATTTTGTTACGGACTTCTGTTACACATTCTGCGAAAATGTTTTTATCCACATTTTCACCATTGATTTGAATTCTTTCACAGAAATCAATAACATAGGGGGATGTGAAAAGCCCTGTTTTTTTACCACTCGCTATGAGCATATTAGAAATCATTGTGGATGTTGAGCCTTTACCGTTTGTGCCTGCGATATGCACAAATTGTAATTTGTCCTGTGGGTTATCGAGCAAGTCCAAAAGCATCCCGATTCGCTCTAATCCCGGTTTGATTCCAAATGCTAAAAGTGAATGGATGTATTCTACTGATTCGTTAAAATTCATATTTATCTCATTTTCATTGAAATATCAAATGCTTTTACGGAATGTGTCAATGCACCGAGAGAAATAATATCAACACCTGTTTTTGCAACTTCTGCAATATTGTCGAGAGTGATATTACCTGATGCTTCTGTTTTTGCTCTGCCGTCAATATATTCTACACATTCTTTCATCTGTGCATTTGTCATATTGTCAAGCATAATGATGTCAGCACCAGCTTCAACTGCTTCTTTAACTTCGTCAAAATTACGAGTTTCAACTTCGATTTTAACCATGTGACCAAGTTTAGAGCGAAGAATTGCAACTGCATTTGTAATTCCGCCACCTGCATCAATGTGGTTATCTTTAAGCATTGCACCGTCAGAAAGGTTATATCTGTGGTTTTTGCCACCACCACAAACTACTGCATATTTCTGTAATGCACGAAGTCCAGGTAATGTTTTTCTTGTATCTGTAACAGATGCATTTGTACCTTCAACGAGTTTTACCGCCTTATTTGTTGCAGTTGCGATGCCTGACATGTGTTGAATAATGTTAAGAGCTGTTCTTTCACCTTTTAAAAGGCAAGCAGTTTTGCCGTTGAATTCAACAATCAAATCTCCTGCTTTAACTTCGTCACCATCGTATTTATGAACTGTGTATGTGAAAGTATCGTCAAGCAAAGTGAAAACTCGCATTGCGATATCTAAACCGCAAAGAACACCGTCAGCCTTTGCTACAAAATATGAGTCGTTTCTTTGATTTTCAGGTATTAAGTAATCCGCTGAAACATCAATATAGTTAATATCTTCGCTGATTGCTTCTTTGATAAGATTATCTACATAAAACTGATTTAATTTCATTGGTCATTGACCTCCTTGAGAATTATATAGGCAACTGTTGCAAGGCTTAATGCTTCGCAATAGTCAGGGGTAATTTTGAACTTACCATTTTTAAGTCGAGTCAGTATTTCTCGAACTCGTTTATATCCGTTTCGCACCGCATCTTCATTTGCAGGCATTACGAAATATGAGCGTTGCATAATATTACGGATTTCTGTGCGAACACCTTTCATAAGTGGCGCCCCGTCAAGGTCTTCACTTTCGATTTCAGAAATCTGCACTTCGGGGTATTTCATATCGATACAACGAATTATATCATCTGCGCAACGCTTACCGAATACAAGCGCTTCAAGTAATGAGTTACTTGCAAGTCGGTTTTTGCCGTGAACACCCGTATTTGCACATTCACCAACTGCATAGAGTCTTGAAATTGTTGTGCGAGAATTCAAATCAACTTCAATGCCACCCATCAAATAATGCTGGCAAGGGAAAATTGGAATCAAATCCTTTGTGATATCAACATTATATCTCAAACAGCCTTTATGAATACCGGGGAAGCGGTTTAAGAGATATTCTTTTTCACGGTGTGTTATATCAAGATAGAAATTGTTGCTACCTGTACGACGAGATTCAATAATAATTGACTTTGAAACAACATCACGAGGGGCAAGTTCAAGTCTTTCGTCATAACGGTGCATAAATCTTTCTTTATTGCAGTTGAGAAGATAAGCACCCTCGCCACGAACTGCTTCACTGATTAAAAACTGCTCATTTTCGTCAGAGTTGAAAGCAGTTGGGTGGAACTGAACATAACTTAAATCTTTAATTCGAGCACCAAGCTCAAATGCAAGACGGACACCGTCACCCGTTGCAACCTTTGGGTTTGTTGTGTATTTATAAACACGACCGATGCCACCTGTTGCGAGAACACAATATGAAGAGAAAATCTGGTCTTGTCCGTCATCTGTGAGAACGTGAGCGCAAATACCACTTTTTACTCTTGTGAGTTTGAAAACAGGTGTGTTTTCGATTATGGTGATATTCTTTCTCTTTTGTGCTTCAAGAACCATTGCACGAACCATCTCGGCGCCTGTTGTGTCTTTATGGTGTACAATTCTTCTTCTGCAATGACCACCCTCGAGAGTCATATTCAGTTCGCCGTCTTCTCTTTTATCGAATTCAACACCGTATTCGATAATTTTGTAAATCTCGGCGGGACCTTCTTCCACGAGAGTTGTAACCGCGTCAATATCATTAGCGTGCTTGCCCGCAATCATTGTGTCGTTGATATGCAATTCATAACTATCATTTTCTAAGTCGAGAACCGCAGCAACGCCACCTTGTGCAAGAGATGAGTTTGAGTCTGTGTTACTCTTTTTTGCAAGGATTATAATATTAAGATTTTCGGGTAATGAAAGTGCTGTATTGAGCCCTGCGACACCGCAACCGACTATGAGCACATCACATTTTTTTGACATTAAAACGTCATCTTCTTTCAAAATCTAATAAACATAGTTATACATTCAATATCATATCATAAAATTTCAAAAAATAATAGATGTTTTTCAAAATATATTTTAAAACAAAAGAAAAACCGACAAGCATTTGCTTATCGGTTTGAATGTTATTCAGTTGTTTTATGTAAAGGGATTTCTTTATCGTCTATTATTAAACAATAACTGTCATCATAACTTTCAATTACAGCATAATAACTGTAAAAAGTTTCTTTCAATGTTTCTTTTTCATAACCCAAAGCACAAAATTTTGAATCACAATTATCAGTTATCTCAACGTTTCCACTTTTTGTGTTTACTACGCTAACAAAATAGTCTTGAGAATCCTTATATCTGTAAATAGTTACAGAATAACCATCTATTATCTTATGCAAAACTTTCTTTGAATCTGTACCTCTCGCAATTTTCCAACCATTATTAGTCTTTGGTACAAGTTGAATGGTATGTTTGCTATTATCACCAGCCAGAACAAAACTTGAAACTTCACCATCCAACACAATTTGCACATTCATATTTTTTCCATGAAAATAATTAAATGATTTATCTGCTGTAGGAAAAGTTATAAATGCATTTTCAAATGGTATAAAAGCCAATAAAGTGCAAACTAAAACAACAACCACTGTAGTAATAAGTAGCACCTGTTTTTTATGTATTTTATTTGATTTTAGGAGAAATAGCAATACAATAAGACCTATTATAATTCCAATAGCAATTCTAATAATACCCACATTTTTCTCTCCTTTCCTGTACATTCAATATATCATAAAGCAAAATAAATTGTCAATATTTTCATCGGGGCGCTGGGGTCATCGTCCCCTACAACGCACTAAATTAGTTACATCTATATAATTGCAACGCAGTTCCAACACTCTGCATTCTGCACTTTGCACTCTGCGTTCTGTTCTACAACCCCCAATTTATCTAACTAACACAACAATAAATATCTTGACACAAAATGTGGGTTATGATATACTTTTTCTGTAAATATTTGAAACTATTCAGATAGGAGATATTATCATGGAAAGAATTAAGACTATCGAAACAAGAAACCTTCAGGAAAGCGCAGTTAAAGGCGGTTGTGGCGAATGCCAGACATCTTGCCAGTCAGCTTGCAAGACATCTTGTGGTGTTGCTAATCAGCAGTGCGAAAATGTTGAAAGCAAATAAGAACTAAAAAATCTATTGCTTAAAGCAGGTAATGCATTTGTATTACCTGTTTTTTGTTGAGAAGGATAATTTTATGGTACATCAATATAAATTAAATGGATATAACATTGTGCTTGATATGTGTTCAGGTTCTGTTCACGTTGTTGATGAAGTTGCTTATGACATTATCGCAATGTATAAGGACAAAACAACTGACGAGATTGTTAAGTACATAATTGATACATATAAGAATGAGCAGATTACAGAACAAGATGTTCTTGATTGTATTGAAGATGTGAAAACTCTTGAAGAAAACGGCAAGCTCTATACCCCTGACACTTACGAGGGTATGGCATTCGATTTCAAGAACAGAAATACAGTTATCAAGGCTCTTTGTCTTCACGTTGCTCACACTTGCAACTTGAACTGTGAATATTGCTTTGCAAGTCAGGGTAAATATCACGGTGACAGAGCATTAATGAGCTTTGAAGTTGGTAAACGTGCACTTGATTTTCTTATTGAAAACTCAGGTACAAGAAGAAACCTTGAAGTTGACTTCTTCGGTGGCGAGCCACTTATGAACTGGGATGTTGTTAAAGAATTAGTTTCATACGCTCGTGTTCAAGAAAAAATCTATGACAAGAATTTCCGTTTCACACTTACAACAAACGGAATGCTCATTGATGATGATGTTATTGAGTTTTCAAACCGTGAAATGAGCAATGTGGTGCTTAGTCTTGACGGAAGACGCGATGTTCACGACAGACTCAGAGTTGACTATATGGGTCACGGTAGCTATGACACTATTGTTCCAAAATTCCAAGAATTTGTTAAGCGTCGTGGCGGTAAAAACTATTATATGCGTGGCACATTCACACATAAGAATGTGGATTTCACTAACGATATTTTCCACATGGCTGACCTTGGCTTTACAGAACTTAGTATGGAACCTGTTGTATGTGCACCAAATGATGCTTCTGCTTTGACAGAAGAAGATTTGCCAAAGCTTTTTGAGCAATATGAAATTCTTGCAAAAGAAATGATTAAGCGTAAAAAGAATGGCAACGGCTTCACATTCTATCACTATATGCTCGACTTAACACATGGTCCTTGCATTTACAAAAGAATTTCAGGTTGTGGCTCAGGTACTGAATATATGGCAGTTACACCTACTGGTGACCTTTACCCTTGCCATCAGTTTGTTGGTGACACAAAATATTTGCTTGGTAACATTTATGACGGTGTTACAAACAAAGAAATTCAGAATGAATTCAAGCTTTGCAACGCTTATGCAAGACCTGAATGTAACGATTGTTGGGCTAAGCTTTATTGCTCAGGTGGTTGCGCTGCAAACTCTTATCACGCTTCAGGCAAAATCACAGGTATTTATGAATATGGTTGCGAATTATTCAAAAAGCGTATTGAATGCGCAGTTATGATTCAAGTGGCAGAAAACTACGACAAATAAGGAATAAAACAAATGGACACACCAATTTTTGACTTTGTGCAGAATTACATTAAAAGTAATACTGCCCGACTTCACATGCCGGGTCATAAGGGTGTGTCTTTTTTAGGCTTTGAAGCCTTTGATATTACTGAAATAAATGGTGCAGATGAATTATATGCACCTGACGGAATAATCAGAAAAAGCGAAGAAAATGCCACTCACCTTTTTGATACTGCAAAGACGGTTTATTCTGCAGGTGGCTCAAGTCAGAGCATAAATGCAATGCTTTATTTGGCATATTTAAAAGCAGATAAAAGCACTCGTCCATTCGTGTTAGCAGGACGAAATGCTCACAAGTCATTTATATATGCACTTGCAAAGCTTGATGCAAATGTGGAATGGATTTATCCCGAAAATACAGATAGCATTTGTTCTTGCATTGTGACTGGTCAAATGGTTGAAAATGCTCTCAAAAACCTTGAAGCCAAGCCATTTGCAGTGTATATCACAAGCCCTGATTATTTGGGTGGAATGAGTGATATTGAGAGCATTGCAAAGGTGTGCAAAAAGCATGATATTCCCCTTCTCGTTGACAACGCTCACGGTAGTTACTTGAAGTTTTATAAGAATGATTTGCACCCAATAAGCCTTGGTGCTGATATGTGTTGCGACTCGGCTCACAAGACTCTGCCTGTGCTCACAGGTGGTGGATATTTGCACATTGCAAAAAGTGATAAATACAATTTCTCACAAAATGTAGTTAATGCAATGGCAATTTTCGGTTCAACGAGTCCATCATATTTGATTTTGCAATCTTTAGATTTATGTAACAGATATATTGATGAAAAACTCAAAGAAGATATTGAAATTTGCGCTCAAAAGGTTGCAGAATTGAGAGTTTTAATCAACTCAAAGGGATTTGGAATTTTATCAGCCGAGTCATTGAAGCTTACAGTTGATTTTCGTGGGTTTGACATTGATTTCAAATGTTATCTTCGTGGATGCGGCATTGAATTTGAATTTGCTGATGATGATTTTGTAGTGTTTATGTTCTCACCTCAAAATAGTGACGAAGATTTTGAGAAACTAAAAAAAGCCTTTGAAAACATCAATGCAGATGCTAAAAAAGATGCTTCAAACATTGAAATTCCAAAGGCAGAAAGAGTTTTGACAATTCGTGAAAGCATTTTCTGCGAGAGTGAAGAAATAGATGTTCAAAATGCACTCGGTCGGGTTTGTGCTAGTCCTTGTGTATCTTGCCCCCCTGCTATCCCCATTGCAGTAAGTGGCGAAAAAATCACTAATGAGCATATTGAATTATTCAAGAAATATAATATAGATAAAATTTTGGTTGTAAAAAAATAAAGAGAGTACGGTGTACTCTCTTTTATTTTACCAATTTTCAATTTCTTGTGGGTTTGCGAAGATTTCGTCCATACGCTTCATAAATGGTACTGACTGACCGAAATCAAGGGCTCTGTGGTCGATTGCCATACAGATTGGAAGAATTTGTCTTACTTCGATTTCTTTTTCACCATTTTCTTTTGTTACAACGATTGCTCTGTCTTGCACGGCTGCAAGGCAATATGTTGAAACCTGTGGTGGCACAACCTCAAGAATAGTAACATTACCACGCTGACCACGATAAAGTGAGCCAACATTTGAAACTGTTACAGAGCCTTGACGGATATCGTCTTTTGTGATTCTGTCTTCTCTTGGAATCTTTTCATATTCTCTCTTTGCTTTGCCTGAAAGAGTTTTAATTCTGTGTTTACCTGTTTTTGAGCCGATAAGACGGTTGATTACTTTTCTGACCTGACCTTTTTTCAAGGCTTCAATTGTGTTTTCCATTGAAACTTCAAACATTGCTTCTGTAAGATTTGTGTTTTCTGCTCTTCTGCGAATGTCTGCCATTTCTTTTTGAATCTGCTCAACTGACTTGTTTTCAAGGTCATGGAGTGTGATTGTCATCATTTCATCATTTGGCAAAATCATTGGCATTGAAATGTCGATGCTTTCAAAGGTTGTCACCTTACCACGAACAAGTTTTTTATCAAACTCAATGTGAGAATTGAGAATAGGTGCTGCTTTGAGACCTTCGATGATAACCTTTAAGAAATATGTATTAAGTGACACCTTTGTTTCTCTTGAAGCGTTAAGCTTTTTGCAATAGTTGACAAAATCAGTAACATCAGGCTCATAGTTGAACGCGATGTGTGGGATATTGTCCCAACTCTCTGTTGTCATATTAGCGATGATTTTTCTTTGAATACCAAAATGAAAACTATTTAAGACTTTCATTATAATTACCTCCAAAGTTTTTGCGAAATACTTTACAAGTATATCACAAAGGAATGGATTGTCAATAAATACTAACAAAGAAAATTGTAAATGTTTTTAATTATTTTCAAAAAACTGTTGACTTTTTATATTTCTAATGGTATTATATTCGGGCGACTGAAAGTCGTATATGCGCCGGTAGCTCAGCTGGATAGAGTGTTTGGCTACGAACCAAAAGGTCGGGGGTTCGAATCCCTTCCGGCGTGCCAAGTTAAAAGTCTCAAAACCATTGATTTTGCGTGGGTTTGAGGCTTTTTTTCTTTTTCTGTTGAATTTTGTTTAATTAGTGAGAAAACAGCTTTAGACCACTTATGGACCACTTATCGTTTCTGAATTTATATCCAGATTTTCAACCATTTTATTACTTTCTGCTTGATTAAAGCCTATCTCAAATGCACTTTGCATCTTATCTGCCGCAGACTGTTTGAGTTTTTCTGTGGCATGAATGTATGTGTTCATCGTAAAACCACAATCTGTATGTCCCAGCATATTTGATACAGCTTTAATATCAACACCTTCTTCAAGAGCAATGGTTGCACAGGTGTGTCTTAAATCATGGAATCTGACATCGGGTAATTTGGCTCTTTTGAGCATTCTTTTAAGTTGTCTTAAAACTCCATTTTGGTCACGATATGTACTAGTCACAGGAGACGGAAACATTAGTTTAGTTCCTTTTGCTTGTTGACTTTTTAATCTGTTCAATATATCTACACAACTCTTGTTTAATGCTATAGTTCTTATTGATGCTTTTGTTTTTGGTGTTTCAGGTCTGATTATACCGTCTATTCTTTGTGCTTGTTTGTTTATTCTCAATGACATTTTATCAGCATCAAAGTCTTCCCATTCAAGTGCCGTTATTTCACCAAGTCGCAAACCTGTTGTTAATTCGAGATAATAAAATTCAAAGCAACCGCTATTATGTGCTTCTACGAGCAAGCGGTTGCTTTCTTCTTTTGTTAATGTCCTCATTCCTCTTTCTCTACCTTTAGGAAGATTAAGATTATTGGTAGGATTTTTTATTATAATTTCTTCATCCACAGCTTTTTGTAAAGCCGCATGAAGAACGATTTTTACCGATTTGATTGTTCTTGAGCTTAATCCAATCTCTTTCTTGTTGTTTTTAGCTCGTTCTTTATTCACTCTGCCATTCTCATAAATATCCATTATGTATTGTTGGCAAGTCAATGTAGTTAAATCTTTTAAATGCAGATTACCAATATAGGGATTGATGTAACTTTTTATAATAGCTTCATAACCATCTACTGTAGTAGGTTTAAGATAACCTTTACAGTAATTGTTAATCCATATTTCTATCCATTCCTTAACGGTTGGATTTTTACAATTATTATATCTATTTTCAGTAGTTTCATTTGCTTGTTTTTCTGCTTCTGATTTTTCATCAAGCAATGCTTTTAGTCTTTCTTCACATTCATATTTCTTTTTACTTACAACTGTCTTATATATATTCTTTCCGTTTTCGTCTTTGCCGATTATTATACGACCTTCCCATCGTCCATCACTTCTTTTTCTCAAAGTACCTGAACCTTTTGCTCTTTTAGCCATTTTCTCACTCCTTTGCAACAACAAACAGTATCACACTATTTGTTCAAAGTCTATACTTTTTTCAATGTCTTGTGTGTTTAGTTACCCATTCTCTAAATCCATCACGCGGAATTACTTTTCTGCGACCACAAACAACTACGGGAAAGGTTTTATCATTATTTGCGAGATTATATACTCCTGCAGTTGAAAGTCCTAATAAATCTGAAATCTCTTTCACCGTTAAAAACATAGGCATATCTTCATAATTTGCATATGACATAATTTCACCTCATTTAATTTATATAATCGGCGGTTGTCTGTACTTTACAGGCAACCGCCTTTATAGTATCAATCGTTACTTGTATTTATCCTCGATACCCCCAAGCAAAAGGGAACACATTTTCCGGTCATGCTTTTGACCTCATTGGAATCTCACCACTCCCAGGTTCTCTGCGAGGCGCTCTCCTTTGTTGCGACGGCTCACGATTCTGTAATCGCTTCAACGCTCGACTTTAGGACTAAACGCAAGTATCATTATTTCTTCTGCCTGTCTTCGCCTTCGATATAGATAGCACTATATCGTCTGAATCTTGGAATAAGTCCGTTCATATGGCTTGCTTTTGCCTAGCAACAGAAGGAATGTAAAAGGTGCGTAGTATATTCAGTTGTCTGAGGCAAAAATTTACCCCTTCAC
>JAZOPS010000046.1:0-45823 GCA_045655645.1 Candidatus Fimenecus sp. | reverse complement strand
CCTTTGTTCAGTTTTCAGGGTGTATACGCACCTTTAGCTCAGCTGGTAGAGCACCTGACTCTTAATCAGGGTGTCCAGGGTTCGAGTCCCTGAAGGTGTACCATCGAGATTAATGGCCCGTTGGTCAAGTGGCCTAAGACTCCGGCCTCTCACGCCGGCAACACGAGTTCGAATCTCGTACGGGTCACCAAAGGACTAATAAGGTTATTTAAATATACAAACAATTGGCTCAAAAGGTCAATTCAAAGTCGGTGTTGATTGCGATGAGGGTCCACCTGTTCCCATCCCGAACACAGTAGTTAAGCTCATTTGCGCCGAAGATACTTGGCTGGAAGCGGCCCGGGAAAATAGGTAATGCCGACATAAATATTCCTCTATAGCTCAGTCGGTAGAGCATGCGGCTGTTAACCGCAGGGTCGTTGGTTCGAGTCCAACTGGGGGAGCCAAAACAAAAGCACTTCTTTTGAAGTGCTTTTTGTTTTGCTTTCTTCAATTAGATTTTAATCAATGACCTTGTGTAATAACTAATTTGCCAATAGTTTATACACAACAGCCACGCCATTTAAGAAAATGGAGTGGTTTTTCTTATAGTGCATAATATAAAGAATTGCACCGACATAAAAATATACTTTAAATATTGACTTTTGCGTTTTTGCCTATTATAATCAAATTGTAAACTAAAAATTTACACAAGGGGGATTATATATGAAAAAGTTAGCAACATTAGTTACAACATTTTTATTAGTGGCAATTATGTTTATGGTTGGTAGCATTTCATCGTCTGCTTTAACTTCAGGTGATTATGAGTATGAAATTTTATCAACAGAAGACATGACTTGTAGAATTACCAAAAACACAAGCAGAAATTCAGAAGTTGTTATACCAGAAAAGATTGATGGTTATACAGTAGTTGAAATAGGAAAACAGGCTTTTAAGTATGAAGCAATTCCTGGTTATGCAAGTGGCATAAAAAGAATAAGATTTGGCGCGAACATCAAGACTATTGGTGAAAAAGCATTTGATTTATGCTTAGACCTTGAAGAAGTTTATTATGGTGGCACTATTGATGATTGGTGCGAGATTAGTTTTGGCGATGGAATTGCAAATCCTCTAAATTTTGCAGGAAAACTTTATATTAATGAAGAAATAGTTAAAGATATTAGTTTTTCTGATAATGTAGAAAAAATAAAAGATTTTGCTTTTTATGGATATGAAGCGCTTGAAAGAGTTTCTTTTTCTGATTCATTAAAATCAATAGGAAAGTCTGCTTTTTCAAACTGTTCAAATTTAAAAAGCGCACCACTTCCGGGGTCAATTACAGAAATTGGTAATGGTGCCTTCTTTTGGTGTAGCCTCTCTGAGGTGGTTGTTCCTGGAACTGTAAAAACAATTGGTGATTCTGCATTTTATAGAAACGAGTATAGTCTATTAAAAGTTGAAATTTGTGAAGGTGTTGAAAATTTAGGGAAAAGCGCATTTGCTTACAACCCTAAATTAAAAGAGGTCGAGTTGCCAGAAAGTTTAATAACTATAGGCGAATCTGCATTTGATTATTGTCAAAGCCTTGAAAAAATAGAAATTCATGATAATGTTACAAGAATTGAGAAGAATACTTTTTCTAGATGTGAAAATTTAAAAGAAGTTAAACTCGGTAAAAATATTTGGTTTATTGGTAATAACGCATTTAAAGAGTGTACAAAACTTGAAAGTATAAATTTTCCAGAAAAAATTTCGTCTATTGGTTCGTATGCTTTTGAGCGTGCAAAAAGCCTTAAAAGTGTAGTTTTTCCTAAAGATTTAAATTCTATCGGCGTTTGTGCTTTCGAGGAGTGTTATAAACTTGAAACTGTAATATTTGAAGGAGATTTTATATATGAGATAAAGAGTTCGGTGTTTGAAAACTGTGCTATTAACACATTAGTTCTTCCTTCAAGCGTAAGAACAATTGGCGAGGATGCTTTTAAATTATGTGATTTTGGAGATGTTTTCTTCACCGGTAGTGAATCTGAATGGAATGCAATTTCAATTGGTGAGAATAACGAAGAATTGGAAGCTGCTAATAAGCATTTTAATGTAGGTGCAGAAGATTGGAATTCTCACTGGGGTGAATTTGTAACAAAAGTTGAACCAACTTGTACAGTTGATGGAATTGCTGAAAGTACTTGTGAATGCGGACATTCAAAGACACAGCCGATTAGTGCACTTGGTCATGAATTTAGTGATGAATTTACAGTTGATGAGAACCCAACATATAATAAAGATGGTACAAAATCACGTCATTGTGTGCGTGGGGATGCAAGCATTGATGAAACATTCATACCAAAGCTTTCAATAGCAGCACAAAAATATACTGGTTTCTACAAAGCAAAAGGTTGCTGGTATTATTTTAATAAAGGACAAATGGTTATCAACGCTTGGAAAAAAGACAGCGTTAGCTGGTGCTTCTTAGGTGCTGACGGTAAAATGGTTACCAATAAATGGGTTAGAGATAGTGTTGGTTGGTGCTATGTAGGTGCTGACGGCTATTGTGTAACTAATAAGTGGGTAGCAGATAGCCATGGCTGGTGTTATCTTGGTGCTGATGGCAGAATGGTTACCAATAAATGGGTTAGAGATAGCGTTGGTTGGTGCTATGTTGGTGCAAACGGTTATTGTGTAACTAATCAATGGGTAAAAGACAGTGTCGGCTGGTGCTTCTTAGGTCCTGATGGCAGAATGGTTACAAATGCCATAGTGACCGACAGCCATGGTGTATGTTGTGTTGGTGCAGATGGTTATTGGGCTTTTGAAGTTTTGATTTATGACGGTTATGGCTACAGATATTTTGACAAAACAGGTTACATGGTAACAAATGCTTGGCTTGAAATAGACGGTGAATATTTGTATGCCGATTATGACGGATACCTATATGTCGTGGAATAAATAAAAAAAAGACAGATGATTTTTTCATCTGTCTTTTATTGTGTTTTAAAGTGTTTTATGTTAAACTTTGTTTGGGTGATTTGAATGGATAAAAAACTTTATATTCGTGGCAAGTTGGGTCAATATTGGTATAATTTTACCGAAGCTTTAGTTTATATGTTAACTGTAAGACCTTGCCCAAAAGAATTAGAATACAATGTTTTTGCTTATGACAATGGCAAGCAAAATAAAATCTATACATATTGTCGCAAAGATTTAAAGAACGCGAAAAAACCATTGTTTATTTATATTCATGGTGGTGGTTGGGTTTCAGGCATTACACCAATGCGAAATCGTTATATTGCAAATTGGGCACAAAAGGGATTTTTCACAGCATCAATTGGCTATACTTGGGCGCCTGATGCTGTCTATCCAACACAACTTTTTGAAGTTTTTAAGGCAATTGACCAAATCTTAGATTCAGCAGAAGAGAACAACTTTGACCCTGAAAACATTGTTGTTGCAGGGGAGAGCGCAGGGGGATATTATATCTCATATGTAGCAAATTGTTTTAATGATAAAGAAACTCTTGATGGACTCGGCATTAATTTCAAACATTTCGGCAAAGCAAAAATCAATGCGCTTGTGTCAATTTGCGGTTGCTATAATTTGCAAAGACTTACTGATGTTAGCAAAGAGCAATCAGAATTCCCTGATATGAAAATGATGGTTACTACATTCTTGGGCAAAAATCTTGAAGAAACAAGAGCATATCTTAAAACTGATGATGCAAAATATTGCTCACCAAAGATTACTGATAAATTCCCACCAACCTATGCCGTATGGTCAACAAATGACAAATTGAGATTTGAAACATTTGATTTGTGTGCAGAGTTAGATAAACTTGGCGTACCGAATAAACAGTATAAAGCAGACGGGATAATCGGTAATCACGCTTGGGCGATTATGCCAATCTTTAAAAAGAGCAAACTCTGTTTTGAAGATGCTTATGAGTTTATTGAAAAATATATAAAATAAACAAAAAGGGTGGCGAAAGTCACCCTTAATTTTTTCAGCAAAACTCACAAATAATCCTTGACTACATTGTATAAAAGTGCTAATATTTTATCCGTCATAAAATGATAATGCGGATGTGAAAATATGAAGAAGTTTTATCTTAAACCAAAATTCTTTTCGGTGATTAAAAACTATAAAAAAGACCAGTTTGCAAAGGATATTGTCGCGGGTGTTATTGTTGCGATTATTGCTTTGCCATTGTCAATTGCTTTGGCACTTGCATCGGGCGTTGAGCCTGCTTGTGGTGTTTATACTGCAATTTTTGCGGGCTTTATGGTGTCTTTTTTAGGCGGTAGCCGAGTGCAAATTGCGGGTCCTACGGCGGCTTTTGCTACTGTTGTTGCAGGTATAGTTGCAACTCAGGGCATGGAAGGACTAATTATTGCTACAATTCTCGCGGGTGTTTTTCTCATTTTAATGGGTGTGTTCAAATTAGGCTCACTTATTAAATTTATTCCATATACAATTACCACAGGATTTACAGCGGGTATTGCGGTAACAATTTTTATCGGTCAGATTAAAGATTTTCTTGGACTTCAATATATGGACGGTGTTAAACCCATTGAGACAATTGAAAAAATTGAAGCAAATATCCATGCAATCGGCACATTCAGTTGGCAAGCACTTTTAGTTGGTGCGGTGTCACTTGCAATTCTCATAATTTATCCTAAATTTGAGAAGAAAATCCCACCATCACTTATTGCAGTTGTGGTTGGCGCACTTATGGTGAAATTTATTCCCGGACTTGACAATGGAGTTTTCACAATCGGTGAACTTTATACAATTCCGTCAGGATTCCCCAAGTTTGCGTTGACTGATATGCAGTTTAGCTTTGCAAAAGTTTCAGCAGTGTTGCCCGATGCATTCACAATTGCAATTTTAGCAGCAATTGAATCACTTCTCTCTTGTGTAGTTGCTGATAGTATGGTTAACTCTCGTCATAATTCAAATGCAGAATTAGTGGCACAGGGTGTAGGCAATATTGCATCTGTGTTATTCGGTGGAATTCCTGCTACGGGTGCAATTGCAAGAACTGCGGCAAATGCTAAAAATGGTGGCAGAACTCCAGTTGCAGGTATGGTGCACGCAGTAGTTCTTTTGCTTGTGTTGTTGTTTCTTATGCCACTTGCGGGGCTTATTCCAATGCCAACAATTGCGGCAATTCTCTTTATGGTTGCTTACAATATGAGCGAATGGAAAAAGTTTGTGCACATTCTCAAAGCTGCACCCAAAAATGATATTATCGTTATGGTAATCACATTTGGTCTTACTGTTATTTTTGACCTTGTTATCGCTATTGAGGTTGGTATGGTTCTCGCAGCAATGTTGTTTATGAAGAGAATGAGTGAAGAAACTGCTGTTACAGGTTGGAAATATGTTGATGCCGAAAATGATAAGGATAGTCTTGATTTGAAGATTGTTCCTAAAAACGTTCGTGTTTATGAAATCAGCGGACCGCTTTTCTTTGGCGCAGCAGACAAAATTCTTGATATTAAATATAACGACAAAACCGATTGTATAGTGCTCAGAATGAGAGCTGTTCCTGCAATTGATGCAACTGCAATGAATTCCCTTGAAATGCTTTATAAAAAATGTCAGAGCAAGGGCGTGGCACTAGTTCTTTCTCATGTTAACGAGCAACCTTTACATGCAATGCAGAAATCAGGTTTTTACGATGCAGTTGGTGCAGAAAATTTCTGCTCACATATTGACGAAGCATTAAAACGAGCAGAAGAGATTAAATAAAACATTCAAACCGTCCTGTTGGACGGTTTTTCTTCTTTAATTTGGTGATACTAATATTAACCAAAATTAAAGGAGTGTTTTTATGGTTGAGCAAGATACAATCAAATTGCTTCGTGAGTGCGATGCAGGAATTAAAATGGGTGTTTCGTCCATTGATGATGTGTTGGATTATGTTAAATCTGACCGACTCAAAAAAGACCTTGAAGACTCAAAAGAAGAGCATAAAAAGTTAGATAAAGAGCTTCAGGAATTATTAGACCGTTATCGTGACGATGGTAAAGAACCAAACCCAATGGCAAAGGGTATGTCTTGGCTTAAAACAAATATGAAACTTGTTATGAATGAGTCAGACCACACTATTGCAGATTTGATTACAGAAGGTTGCAATATGGGGGTTAAATCTCTCAATAAATATCTTAATCAATATGTTGCGGCAGACGAAAAATCAAAGGACATCTGCAAAAGACTTATCAATCTTGAAGAAGATTTGACAATTCAGATGCGACAATTTTTATAATTGGATTTTTAGGGGACGGGTATATCTCGTCCCTGTTTTTTGTTGACTTTTAACTCTCAATTTGATATATTTGAATAGGTGATATTATGATTTTTGATACTTTGAAAAATATAGATAATTATAAGGGCCTTGGTCTGGTTTATACCGCTCTTGAATTCCTTGCAAAAACTGATTTTAATACTATGGAATTGGGTAGATATGAGCTTGATGGTGACAATATATTCTATATGGTGCAGTCTTATGAAACTGACCCACAGAAAACCATATCAGAAGCTCACAAGAAATACATAGATATTCAGTTTATGGTAAAAGGCGAAGAACTAATCGGTGTTGCACCAATGGGTTATGACGAAAAAGAAACACAGGCAATTCCTGAAAACGATGTGTGGTTTTATGAGTGCAAAACGGAACCAATAACACTTATAGAGAATAGTTTTATGGTGCTTTATCCCAACGATTTGCATTGTCCGGGCGTGGCGACAGGAGATAAACCTATGACTTGCAAAAAGGTTGTAATAAAGGTTAAGGTGTAAAAATGTTAAATGATGTTTACTCAAAAAAGATAACTGAATTAAGAGAAAAGAACAATATGTCAATGAGCGGTCTTGCTGGCAGAGTGAACACTGATGAACAAACTGTTTTGTCTTGGGAAAATGGCGAGAGTGTGCCATCAGCAGAAAGCTTTTATAAAATGGCAAAGGTGTTTGGTGTTTCAATGGATATTTTCTTCGAAAGTGAAGAAGAAAAGAAAACTGTTGAAAAACTTAATGGCATGGAATCACTTAACCAACTGTACAGAATTGGTTGCGGTCCGTCAAGCTCACATACAATGGGTCCTGAAAAAGCATGTATTCTCTTTAAAGAAAAGAATAGCAATGCAGATAAATTTAAGGCTATTTTATATGGTTCACTTGCAAAAACAGGTAAAGGACACTGCACAGATTCTGTTATAATTAACACATTAGCACCAATCCCTTGCGAAGTAGAGTTTGATTATCTAAAAAACGATATTGAACATCCAAATACAATGGATTTGGATGCTTTCAAAGACGGTGAACAGGTTGATTTTATCCGTGTGTTCAGCGTTGGCGGTGGCCGAATTGAATTTGAAGGTAGCAAATCTGCAACAGAGCCAATTGTCTACAATTTGAGCACATTCAAAGACATCAAAGCATATTGCAAAGAGAAGAAATACCGCTTGTGGCAATATGTTGATGAGGTTGAGGGCGAATATATTTGGGATTATCTCGCAACAGTATGGAAGACAATGAAAGATGCTGTTGAACGCGGAATCGAAGACGAGGGCATTCTTCCCGGTGGTCTTGAAGTGCAGAAAAAAGCAAAATATCTTTATAATATGGAGCATATTGGCGAGAGTGCAGAAACCCGTGAAAATAGAGAAGTTTGTTCTTATGCTTTCGCAGTAAGTGAGCAGAATGCATCAGGTAACAGAATTGTTACTGCGCCAACTTGCGGTGCGTCAGGTGTTGTGCCTGCGGTGCTTTACTATATGCAATTAAAACACGGCTTTACAGATGAGAAGATTTTGAAAGCACTTGCAACAGCAGGTCTTATCGGCAATCTCGTTAAGACAAACGCATCAATTTCAGGTGCAGAATGTGGTTGTCAGGCAGAGGTAGGCACAGCTTGTGCTATGGCTGCTGCGGCACTTGGCGAACTTTTCGGACTAAAACGAGGCAAGATTGAATATGCTGCCGAAATTGCTATTGAACATCATTTGGGACTCACTTGCGACCCAATTTGCGGACTTGTGCAAATTCCTTGTATTGAAAGAAATGCAGTTGCGGCAATGAGAGCAATCAATGCTGTTAACCTTGCAAGTTTCCTTAGTGAAACAAGAAAAATTTCTCTTGATAATGTAATCGAAACAATGAAGAAAACAGGTCTTGACATTCATTCAGCATATCGCGAGACAAGTGAGGGTGGTCTCGCAACGCTTAGCATTTAAGTTGAATAAGAGGGGTATGGAAAATGATTTGTCCAAATTGTCAAAAAAATAATATGAATGAATATGCAACAGTGTGTGCATATTGTGGTGGCGAGCTTTATCAAAATCAAGATGCAGAAGAAAAAGAAAAAGAGTTAGCTGCATTACAAAAGAAAGATAAGGCAAATTCTGTTATTAAGGCATTGCTTGCAGTTATTCTTGCAATTGTAATTGTCATTGTTGCTTTGTTGATTCCAAAGCCTGATAAAGATGGTGACACAAATTTGCCCGGTGTAACTGAAAGTACAACATTATCGGATTCAAACAATGACACAGATGGTGATTCTAACAAAAGTGAAACACCAGAAACGCCTGTAACACAAGAAGAGTCAACTACACTTAAGGAGTCTAAAGACAGCAAGACAACTGCAGAAATCATTGAATATTTCAATAAGAATGCAAACAGAGTAAAGACAGAAGCAACTAAGGTTGTTAAGAATTATGAAAAGCGTAATATCAATGAAGTTGTAGCACCATCTGTGCTTCAAAGCATGGTTGACCCTATGAAGGACAAATTTATGCAGGACGACACAGACCCTATTACATATTCAGGCCGTGAAGAAATTGTTGAAAATTTCCAAGTGCCAAATCAAAGCTATGTAAGTTGTCTTACAGTTAATGATGTTAAAGAAGCAACTATGGAAGACAAGGGCGACTATTACGAAGTTAAAATCATTGCTAAAGACACAACTAACCCATCAGCAGGTAAGGGCGTTGGCACAGCTTTTGACGTTATTGAAACTAACGAGGTTGAAGGCAATTCAGAGTCAGCTATGGTTAAGCAATTCTCAACACAATATAGCAACTGTACAGTTGTTGCAAAATTTGACAAAGCAACGAACAGAATGGTGAGCGCAACATACACTATTCCAACAAAGCTTATGCTTACAGTAAATATGTTTGGCACTCACGACATTTCACTTGATATGTGCTTTGAAAAGGATTACACAATAACATATTAAAAATAAAAAAGCCACTCAATTGAGTGGCTTAAATTTTTATGTATTTAGCAATATTTCTTTGTGATTTCAAGCATTTCGTCCATCTTCTTTTCCATATCTGCAACCAGAGCAAACTGTGTGCGTGCACGGACTAAATTATGCTCATCATAATCTGTGTGGAAATAAATGTCGCCATTGAGATAGTCCATAAGAAAACGGATTCCACATTCATAAGTCATAAGCTTTGCGCCGAATGGTAAAAGTTCTTTTTCAAGGTCTGTGAGTGCGTCTTTTGCACTACTGAGATAGCCTTTTACATAAGCTTCATAAAGTTCAAGGTCAAGTGAAACTTTTGAAACATCCTTCTCGTCTTCAGCGGCTGTGTTAGCACCAAAACGGATGCTGTCACCAAAATCATAGAGCGAAAGGCCCGGCATAACAGTATCAAGGTCAATGATGCAAATACCCTTGTTTGTTTCATTGTCAAAAAGAATGTTATTGAGTTTTGTGTCGTTGTGTGTAACTCGAAGTGGCAATTTGCCATCTGCGATTAAGTCAACAAGAATGTGTGTATCTTTTTCTCTTGCGATAGCAAATTCAACTTCGTCTTTAACATTATCTAATCTGCCAGACTTGTTTTCTTGGACTGCTTTTTTGAAATCTGCAAATCGAGAAACTGTGTTGTGAAAATTCGGGATTGTTTCAACAAGTATACTGCTGTCATAATCTGATAAAAGATTCTGGAATTCACCAAATGCCACACCTGCGTTATAGAAATCGTTTGAATTTTCAATTGCATTGCAAGTATAAACATCATCAATGAATTCATAAACACGCCAACAGTTGTTTTCTTCGTCAAGATAGAAATATTTATCGTCAGCTGTGGGCAAAAAGGTGAGTGTGCAACGGTCTGCCCAAGGTGTATTCATATCGTCATTTTTTTTGCGTATATGCTTTGTAACACCAACAATGTTATTCATAAGTCCCACAGGATTTTTGAATATTTCAGTACTGATTTTTTGAAGAACATATTTTTTGAGTTCCCCATCTTCATTAAAAGTCAGAATAAAAGTACTATTTATGTGACCATTTGTGTTTCTTTTATATTCGATAAATTCGCCCTTAAGATTAAAAAGATTACAAATCTTTTCAAGGTTAAATGGATTAGACATTTTTTTACACCCCAATAACATTTGCTATATGCAAAATTATACCATTTAATTATATCTTGAACACCTGTTTTAGTCAATGCTTAAATTGTATAATAATTTATATGGTAATTGTTGAAAATTACCCTTTACAGATAGCGGTTTTTAAGGTAAAATATATTAAATATGATAATCGCAAAAGTGCGTTATCACGGAGGTGTTTTTTATTTATGGAACCTAAATACAAAAGAGTACTTCTCAAAGTCAGCGGTGAAGTGTTGGCTGGTGAGAATAAACACGGATTTGATTTCAACACAGTTAACAGTGTTTGCTCTGCAATCAAAGAAATGACAGAGTTGGGCACAGAGGTTGCTGTTGTTGTTGGTGGCGGTAATTTCTGGCGTGGCCGTTCAAGTGGTGATATGGATAGAACAAGAGCTGACCATATCGGTATGCTTGCAACTGTTATGAACTCATTGGCACTTGCTGATTCACTTGAACAATTGGGTGTAATTGTCAGAGTTCAAACTGCTATTGAAATGAACAAAATCGCAGAACCATATATCAGCCACAGAGCAAAGCGTCACCTTGAAAAAGGTCGCGTTGTAATCTTCGGTTGCGGAACAGGTAACCCATTCTTCTCAACTGATACAGCGGCTGCTCTTCGTGCTGCTGAAATTGATGCAGATATTATCTTCAAAGCAACAAATGTTGACGGCGTTTATGACAAAGACCCAAATCGCTTTGACGATGCAATCAAATATGATGTTATTACTCATCAAGATATTCTCAGCAAAGGTCTTGCAGTAATGGATAGCACAGCTGCTTCACTTTGCAGAGATAATGATATTCCGCTTCTTGTATTCAACCTTCAACAACCTGAAAATATGGTTAAAGCTGTTTTGGGCGAGAATGTTGGTACAGTTGTAGTTTCAGAAAAATAAGGAGAATGATTTATGAATACAGTATTTGATACAATGAAAGAAAAAATGAACAAAACTGTTGCAGCTCTTGAAAAAGAGTATGCAGGTATGAGAGCTGGCCGTGCAAGCGCTGCAATCCTTGACAAGATTGTTGTTGACTATTATGGCGTGCCAACACCAATTCAGCAGATGGCTGCTATCTCAGTTAGTGAAGGTAGAATTCTTGTTATTCAACCTTGGGATGTAAGCACAATCAACCCAATTTCAAAAGCAATTCAGGCTTCTGATATCGGCATCACTCCAATGAATGATGGCAAAGTTATCCGTCTCACATTCCCACCACTTACAGAAGAACGCAGAAAGGCTCTTTGTAAAGATGTTAGCCGAATTGCAGAAGACTCAAAAGTTGCAATCCGTTCAATCCGTCGCGACGCTATGGATAAAATCAAGAATATGAAAAAGAATAGTGAAATCACAGAAGATGACCAGAAGAATGCTGAAACAAAGATTCAGAAAATCACAGATGATTTCATTAAAGAAATTGATGTAGTCGCAGATAAAAAAGAAAAAGAGATTATGGAGATATAAGCAAGTTGCGGGGTGAATGGTCCGGTCCTTAAGGGTGGATAATTCTGCCCCGATTTGCATATTTTAAGATTATGAGTGATATTAAAATTCCTGAATTTTCAGTTCTTCCAAAACATATCGGAATTATAATGGACGGTAACGGAAGATGGGCACAACAAAGAAATCTTCCAAGGTTTAAAGGTCATATTGAGGGCGCAAAGGTGTTCCGCAAAATCGGTGAATTTGCGGCAGATGTCGGTGTTAAATGTATGACTTTCTATGCTTTCTCAACAGAAAACTGGAAGCGTCCACAAGAAGAAGTTGATGCTATTATGCAACTCTTCCGTGAATATCTGGTTGAAGCAGAAGACAGAAAAGCAGAAAACGAAGAAAAGGGTATTTCTCTTCGTTTTATCGGTGACAGAAAAGGTATGCCCGAAGATATTTTAGCATTGATGGAACATACCGAAAAAGAGAGTAGTAATAAGAATAATGTTATTCTTAATATTGCGGTTAACTATGGTGGTCGTCACGAAATATGCGAAGGTGTTAAAGAAATTGCGCAAAAAGTTAAAAACGGCGAGATTGACCCTGAAGATATTACAGAAGATATGATTTCGGGCTCTCTTTATACTAAGGATATTCCGGACCCTGACCTTATAATCAGACCAAGTGGGGAATACAGAACTTCGAATTTTCTCACTTGGCAATCTGCTTATGCAGAACTTTATTTTACAGATGTTCTCTGGCCTGATTTTACAGAACAAAATTTGATTGACGCATTATGTCAGTTTGAAAAAAGAAATCGTAGATTTGGCGGAGTATAGGTGAAAGATATGGCAAAAAGAATAATTTTTGGTCTTTTGTTGACTGCTTTTGCAATCGTTATGGTTGTATTGCGGGATACAATTTTGCTCACTTTTGTTTTGGCGGCAATTTGTTGTATCGCAACAATTGAACTTAATAATGCAACAAAACTTCAAAACAAACCCGTTATGGTGTTAAGTGTAATTGCTTCTATAATTGTACCATTCTATTATGAATACAGCGATTTGTTGAGTGGATTACCAATTAACCTTGATGCAAAATATTTAATCTGTCTTTATATTCTTGCACTCTTTATTTTTATGCTGTTTGAATATGAAAAGACAAAGTTTTCGCACATTGCAACAGTTATAATTTCATCGTTAGCAGTGCCTTTTGCAATTACCAGATTTATGTATTTTCGTGATATTGACGAGATATTCCCAAATGCGGGTTATACAGAAGCACATGGGATTTTCTTCATCTTATTTGCTGCTTTTGGTGCTTGGATGACTGACGTTTTTGCATATTTTGTAGGCTCATTCTTGGGTAAACATAAACTTTGCCCTAAAATCAGTCCAAAGAAAACTATTGAAGGTGCAATTGGTGGCGTTTTAGGTTGCGTTTTAGCATCTCTTATTCTTTATGCCGTGTTTGTAAACTTTGTGTTTGAAACAGAAAGTGCTAACTATGTGGCGGTTGCTTTGATGGCAGTGTTCTTGTCAATTGTCAGCATGTGTGGTGACTTAACTGCATCTGTAATCAAACGGAATTTTGAAATTAAAGATTTTGGCAAGTTAATCCCAGGTCATGGTGGAATACTTGACCGTTTTGACAGCATAATATTTGTGCTTGTGGCACTTTATGCAGTTCTTAATATTTTTGGAGTTGTTATCTAATGACAAGTGTTACTAAAAATTTAAGCATTTTAGGCTCAACCGGTTCAATCGGTACACAGAGCCTTGAAACAGCAAGAAAGTGCGGTTACTCTGTTTCCGCGCTTTCGGCATATTCAAATGTAGATTTAATTGAAGAGCAAATCAGAGAATTCAAGCCCAAAGTGGCAGCTTTAGTCGATGAAAAAGCGGCGGCTGACCTTAAAATCCGTGTTGCAGACACAAACACAAAAATCCTTTCTGGCATAGATGGCGTTTGTGAATGTGCAGCAGAAAAAGATGCTGACACAGTAATCAACTCGGTTGTTGGTATGGCAGGTCTTCGTCCAACACTCACCGCTATTGAATGCAATAAAAAGATTGCTCTTGCAAATAAAGAAACTCTCGTTGCAGGTGGATTGTTGGTTACAACAAACGCAAAAGCAAAGGGCGTTGACATTTTACCCGTTGACTCTGAACATTCTGCAATATTCCAATGTCTTCAAGGGCAACCTACTAACAGAGCACTTAAAAGAATTATTTTAACTGCATCGGGTGGTCCATTCTTTGGTAAGACAAAAGAAGAATTGGAGAAAGTAACTGTTGCAGATGCTCTTAAACACCCAAATTGGAGTATGGGTCAAAAAATAACCATTGACTCTGCTACAATGATGAATAAGGGGCTCGAACTTATTGAAGCAGTTTGGCTTTTCGATGTTCACCCATCAAAAATTGAAATTGTTGTTCACAGAGAGAGCATAATTCACTCTGCTGTTGAATATATGGATAACGCTGTGATTGCTCAATTGGGACTTCCTGATATGAAAATCCCTATTCAATATGCACTCACATATCCTGAAAGAATTGAGTCGCTTACAGGTGAACTTGATTTAACACAGCTCGGCACACTCACATTCTATAAGCCCGATTATGACACATTCAAGTGTATGAATATCTGTCGTGAAGCAATTGCTCGTGGTGGTCTTTATCCGGCTTATGCGAATAGTGCTAATGAACAAGCGAACTTGATGTTCAGAAAAGGTGAAATCGGTTTCCTTGAAATCGGTGAGTTGGTTGAACGCGTAATGAACGATGCACCAAAAGTGGATACTTATACAGTTGAAGATGTTTACGAAGCAGACAAAACTGCAAGAGAATTAGTAATCAAATATGCAAAGTAACGACTTGACGGATAAATTTCCGCTATTTCGCCCCAAAATCCTCGTTAATACACTAAGTATTGCCTGCGGTTTTGGAACAAAATAATCGCAAATTTCTCTCGTCAATTCTAGCGATAATAATTTAAAAAGCTATTTTTAATGGAAAGCAGTGATTTTTTGGAAATCTGGACTAAAATATGGCCATATCTTGTTGCCATAGTGTTTTTCGGACTTCTTATTTCAATACACGAATTAGGGCATTTTACATTTGCAAAACTCTTTAAAGTTAAAGTCAATGAGTTTGCTTTGGGAATGGGTCCTGCAATATTCAAAAAGAAAAAAGGCGACACAACTTATGCCCTCCGTCTTTTGCCCATTGGTGGCTATGTTAGCATGGAAGGCGAAGACGAAGAAAGTCAGGATGAAAATGCCTTTAATCGCAAAAAGGTTTGGCAAAAGTTTTTGATTGTTGCAGCGGGTGCAATAATGAACTTAATTCTTGGTGTTTTGATTGTTGCAACAATTCTTTCAATGGATGGTCTTATTGGCACAAACAAGATTTTAAGATTTAACGAAAACGCAATTAGTCAGCAAACAGGACTTAAAGAGGGCGACGAGCTTTTAGAAATCGATGGCCACAAACTCTTTTCTGATATGGACATCTCATTTCTTATGAGCAGAAGTGATGATGGCGTTTTCGATATGGTTGTTCGTCGTGATGGAGAAAAAGTTGAACTTAAAGATGTTACTTTTAAGACTATAAAGGAAGATAAATATACTCATATTGAGTATGATTTTGTAATTCTTGGTCAAGAGCCAAATGTGCTCAATGTGGCAACAACTTCTGTGAAACAAACAGTTTCAATTGCTCGTCTTGTGTGGTTAAGTCTTTTCGATTTGGTAACAGGCCGATATGGGTTAACTGATTTATCGGGGCCTGTGGGCACTGTCAATGTTATTGCAGATGCAGCAGCGAGTGCAGCACAAAGCAAAGCAGGGCTTATATCAGCGCTGACAATGATGGCGTTTGTTTCAATAAATATTGGTGTTTTCAACTTATTGCCACTCCCTGCGCTCGATGGTGGAAGATTGTTCTTCCTCTTGATTGAGGGTATAAGAAGAAAGCCATTGAATCCTAAATATGAAGGTTATGTCCATGGTGCAGGACTTGCACTTCTATTACTCTTAATGTTGGTAGTAACCTTTAACGATATATTGACACTAATTAAAAATTAGGTGATTAAATATGACAAGAAGAAAAAGCAGAGTAGTAACAGCAGGTAACTTAAAAATAGGTGGCGACAATCCTATTTCAGTTCAGTCAATGCTCAATGCCCCAGCAGAAGATGCAGAAGCAAATGTTAGACAAGCAGTGGCTTTAGAAAACGCAGGTTGTCAGATTGTACGTCTTACTGTACCAAATAAAGAGGCAATCAAAACTCTTTATGCGGTTAAAGATGCAGTTAAAATCCCCGTTGTTGCAGATATACATTTTGACTATCGTTGCGCACTTGAAAGTGTGGCAGCAGGTGTTGATAAGGTGAGAATTAATCCAGGTAATATTGGTGATGACGAAAAAGTGAGAGCAGTTGTTGATGCTTGTCGTCTTCACAATGTGCCAATCCGAATTGGTGTAAACTCAGGTTCACTTGAAAAAGAGTTGCTCGCAAAATATGGCTCACCAACACCAGAAGCTATGGCTGAGAGTGCAATGTATCATATCAAATTACTCGAAAAATTTGACTTTAATGATATTGTTGTTTCAATCAAGTCATCAGACGTTCAAAAAATGGTGAAAGCATATCGACTTGTGGCTGATATGTGCGATTATCCTTTGCATTTGGGCGTTACTGAAGCAGGCACACATAATATGGCACTCATAAAATCAAGCATTGGCATCGGTTCACTTTTGCTTGACGGAATAGGTGATACTATCCGTGTTTCTATGACGGCCGACCCTGTGACAGAAATCAAAGCAGGATTTGATATTTTGAAAGGCGCAGGCATTAAAACTGACTGTGCACAAATCGTTTCTTGCCCAACTTGTGGCAGAACAAAAATTGACTTAATCGGGCTTGCAGAAAAAATAGAAAAAGCCCTTGCAAACTATAATAAGCCTATCAAAGTTGCAGTTATGGGTTGTGTTGTTAACGGCCCTGGTGAAGCAAAAGAAGCTGACATTGGTGTTGCAGGTGGCGACGGATGTGGCGTGATTTTTAAACACGGTGAAGTTCTCAAAAAAGTTCAGGAAAACGAAATTGTTGACGAACTTCTCAAAGAAATCGAAAAAATGTAATGGTGTGAATACATATGGCAATTTTCAAATCCCTTATGGGTGAATATTTTGATTGTGAACGCAATCTCGATATTGCAGTTTCAGAAATTATGGGACTTGCATTTTCAGAGAGCAACAGAACAGCAAAACTCACAATTAAACCATACCGAAAAATTGAAGAACAAAGAATTAAAGCTCTTGAAAATGAACTTTCAAGAGCTTTGAGTGTGAATATAACAGTTGAATGCGACGAAACAAGAACAGGTTTTCACCCACAATTTATGGATGTTGTGCTTGAAATCCTTAAATCAAAGGTTTATGTTGCAAACGGCTTTTTTAATAATGCAGATTATACTCTTTCAGGCAGCGATTTAAGAATTGACCTTAAAAAAGGTGGCAAAGATATTCTTCTTTCAGTTGAATGTGATAAAGAAATCGAAAAAATTATTCGTGGAATTTTCGGCTTTGAGTGTAAAGTAACACTTGTTCAAGGTGAATATGATGCTGAAACTGCAGTTGATATGATGCAGAAAAAAGCTGACGAAGAATCTCGCAGAATTCAGGCTGAAACAATTGTCAAAGAAAGAAATCTTGATGAAAATAATTATAGTCCCGAAGTTTATTATAATTACAGTGATAATGACGCACCACCTGAAAACAATGATTTTGATGGTGATTTTGCTGTTGATTTTGAGACGGAAGAAAATGCGGATTTTGCATCTCTCATTAAATATGATACACTCAAACCTATTTATGGCAGTGCTATCAGACTTTCACAGTTGCAACAACTTTGTGATGTGAATATTGAGAGTGGTGCAGTTGCTGTTTGGGGTGATGTTTTCGGTCTTTCTGTAAGAACAACAAAAGACGGCAAAAACAATATTATCACTTTTAATATTACAGACGAAACTTATTCTTATGGTGTAAAGATTTTTGAAAGAGTGAGCAAGTGTGAATCGTTCTTAGCGGCGCTTAAAGACGGAATAACTGTTGTGGTCCGTGGACGAATGACATTTGACAAATTCTCAGGTGAAACTGTAATCAACGCAACTGCGGTTAACACTATTTCAAAGAAAACAAAGCAAGATAATGCCGAGAAAAAGCGTGTTGAATTGCATTTACATACAAATATGTCTGCAATGGACGGTATGACAAGTGCGGACAAACTTGTAAAGAGAGCACTTGATTGGGGCCATCCTGCAATTGCAATCACAGACCACGGTGTAGCACAGGGTTATCCTGACGCTATGAAGGTTGGCGAAGGCAAAGATATTAAGCTTATCTATGGTGTTGAGGGTTATCTCATTGATGATGTTAATAACCCTGATATTGACTATAAATCACTTCCAAGACATCACATTATTATTCTTGTAAAGAATGCGGTAGGTCTTAAAAATCTTTATAAACTCATTTCACTTTCCAATGTTAAATATTTCTATAAGCGTCCGCTTATGCCACGCTCTGAAATTACTAAGCACAGAGAAGGTCTTATAATCGGCTCTGCTTGTGAAGCGGGTGAGCTTTATAGAAGCATCGTTTTTAATGAGAGTGAAGACAAAATCCGTGGAATTGCAGAATTTTATGATTATCTTGAAATTCAACCTAATGGCAACAACCAGTTTATGATTAGAAGTGAGCGTGATGAATATGCTCACATCAAAACCGTTGAAGATTTAGAGAATATAAATCGAAAAATTATCGCTCTCGCTGACAGTATGGGCAAACTTGTCTGTGCAACAGGTGACGTACATTTCCTTGACCCTAAGGACGCTCAATTCCGTGCAATTCTTATGGCTGGACAAGGCTTTAAAGATGCCGACGAGCAAGCACCACTCTATTTCAAAACAACTGAAGAAATGCTCGAAGAATTTGCATATCTTGGTGAAGAAACTGCTTATGAAGTTGTTGTTGAAAACACAAATAAAATCGCAGATATGATAGAACAGGTGCGCCCAATTCCAAAGGGAACATATCAACCATCAATCCCCGGTGCAGAAGACGAGCTTCGTCAGATTTGTTGGGATAAAGCAAAAGACTGGTATGGCGACCCTGTGCCTGAATATGTTGCGGATAGACTTAATCGTGAGCTTGAATCAATTATCGCAAACGGATTTGCCGTGCTTTATATTATCGCGCAAAAACTCGTTTGGGATTCAGAGGCACATGGTTATCATGTTGGCTCCCGTGGTTCTGTTGGTTCATCTTTCGTTGCAACAATGGCGGGTATTTCAGAAGTTAACCCATTAGCACCACATTATCGTTGTGCAAAGTGCAGACATAGTGAATTCTTCTTACATGGTGAATATGGTTCAGGCTTTGATATGCCACCAAAGAATTGCCCACATTGTGATGTGCCAATGGTTCGTGATGGTCACGAAATTCCGTTTGAAACTTTCCTTGGTTTCCACGGTGATAAAGCCCCTGATATCGACCTTAACTTCTCAGGTGATTATCAAGGTTGCGCTCACAGATATACAGAAGAATTATTTGGTCGTGACCATGTGTTTAAAGCGGGTACAATCGCAACTGTTGCTGATAAAACTGCTTATGGTTTCGTAAAAAAATATCTTGAAGAACGAGGTAAAACAGTAACTCGTGCAGAAGAAGACAGACTCACTCGTGGGTGCACGGGTATCAAGCGCACAACAGGTCAGCACCCAGGTGGAATGGTTGTTGTGCCTAACGAATTTGATGTTTATGATTTCACAGCAGTTCAATTCCCAGCTGACGACACAACATCGGATATGGAAACAACTCATTTCGACTTCCATTTCTTGCACGATACAATTTTGAAACTTGATATTCTCGGTCATGATGTGCCCACACTCTATAAACATCTTGAAGATATGACAGGTATTCCTGTTATGGATGTTGATGTTTGTGACCCTAAAATCGTTAGTCTTACAACAAGCCCCGAAGCACTGGGCGTTACTGCTGAAGACATCGGTTGGAAAACAGGCACGCTTTCAATCCCCGAGATGGGTACTTCTTTCGTGTGCCAGATGCTTTTGGAATCTCAGCCAAAAACATTCTCTGACTTGTTGCAGATTTCAGGTCTTTCTCACGGTACTGACGTTTGGCTCGGCAATGCGCAAGAGCTTATCAAAAACGGAACTTGTACAATTTCTGATGTTATTGGTACTCGTGACAGTATTATGACTTACCTTATGCATAAAGGACTTGATTCAGGTCTTGCATTCAATATTATGGAAAAAACCCGTAAAGGTCTTGTTGCAAAATTCGGTTTCCCTGAAGGCGCAGAAGATGAAATGAGAAAATGCAATGTTCCTGAATGGTATATGGAATCATGCAAAAAGATTAAATATATGTTCCCTAAGGCTCACGCGGCGGCTTATGTTATCGCGGCTCTTCGCCTTGGTTGGTATAAAATATATAAACCAACAGAATATTACACAGCATTTTTGACTGTTCGTGGTGGTGATTTGGACGCAGTAACTGTGCTTCAAGGTCACGATGCAGTAAAAAAACGTCTTGCAGATTTGCGTGGTAATCCAAATGAACGCAAGGTGCTCACAGCAAAAGAAAAAGACCAGTTCACAGCACTTCAGGTTGTTAACGAAATGATGGCTCGTGGTGTTGAACTCTTACCCGTTGATATTTACAAATCACGCGCAACTGAATATTATATCGAAGACGGCAAAATCAGAATGCCTTTCGCTGCACTTTCAGGTGTTGGCGAAAATGCTGCAAAGGGACTTGCTGAAGGTCAGAATGACGGAAACGGCGATTTCGTTTCAATTGACGATTATCAGGCAAGAACAGGCGCTTCAAGTGCCGTAATCACAGCACTCAAAGATGTTGGTGCGCTTAAAGGATTACCCGAAACTGCACAAATGAGCTTCTTTGGATTTTAACAAAGTTGTGCAATATATTACTTGACGGAACTGCTTTATTGTGTTAACATATTAGCACGCTAAAGCGACGAACAAAAAGCAAAGGTAAAAAATCTATGAAAAACTATTCAAAAATTACACCCGAAGGCACAAAAGATTATTTAGCTCTTGAATCAAGAGCGATTCGTTGCGCCGAGAAAAGATTATCTGCTCTTTATAAGTCAAAGGGCTATCAAAAGGTAATGACGCCAACAATTGAATTTTTCGATGTTTTTAATCGTGAAAGTTCAGGTTATAGCCCCGAGAATTTATATAGTTTAACCGATTCTTATGGCAGACTTTTGGTGCTTCGTCCCGACTCAACACTTCCAATTGCCCGTCTTGCATCAACAAGACTTCAAAATGCAGTTTTACCACTTCGCATTTATTATAATCAGAATGTTTTTCTTCGTCAGAAGAACTTAACAGGTAGAAGTGACGAATCAACTCAAAGCGGAATCGAGCTTATGGGCGTTTCGGGAATCCGTGCAGATTTAGAAGTAATCGCAACTGCGGTTGAAGCAATTGAATGTTGCACATCTGCTGATTTTAAGTTGGAAATCGGTCACGCAGGTTTCTTTAAAGACCTTTGCAACAATCTCAATGTTGATGATGAAACAATTAGTGCTATTTATGACTGTGTTGAAAGTCGAAACTTTGTTTCTCTTAATAAAATTCTTGATAAAATCGGTGAAAACAGCGTAACTGATTGTATCCGTAACTTGCCAAGATATTTTGGCGGACTTGATATAATCGAAAAAGCAAAGCAAATTGGAATCGGTGATGAAAGCCTTGAATATCTTAAAGAACTCTATGTTCAACTTGAAAAGATGGGGCTTTCAGATAAAATCATTATTGATTTAAGCCTTGTTAACCGTACAAATTATTACACAGGTATTATCTTCAAAGGCTATCTTGATGGTAGTGGTATTTCAGTTGTTTCTGGTGGTCGATATGACTTGCTCGCAGGTGAATTTGGCAAGAATATGCCATCAACAGGTTTCGGTATTGAAACAGGCGCATTGGCATCGGTTATGATGACAAGAAATGAAGTCGAAGAAGAAATTATGCCACAGATAATTGTCTGGGGCGATGATAATTACATAACAAACGCTCTTGAATATTCAAAGACACTTCGAAGCAAAGATATTTTTTGTGAAATGTCAAACTTCTCTACAGCAGAAGAAACAATTGAATATGCAAAGCAAAAGGGCATTAAAACAGTTTGCATTATTGATAAAAACGGAATGAGCGAGGTGCAGTTATGAGTCTTAGAATAGCGCTCACAAAGGGTAGACTTGAAAAACAGACAGTTGAATTGTTTCAAAAAATGGGACTCGACTGTGACGAGCTTATAAATAAAGGTCGCCGTTTGATTTTGAAAGTCAATGACTATGAAGTTGTTTTGGCAAAAGCAGCTGATGTTATAACTTATGTTGAACATGGTGTTTGCGATATCGGTATTGTCGGTCGTGACACAATCGTTGAAAATGGCAAAAGTTTCTATGAAATGATGGATTTAAACCTTGGCAAATGTGATTTTGCGCTTGCAACAAAGAAAGGTGAAAATTTCTTTGACGGATTCAACACAAAACGCATTGCTTCAAAATATCCAAATGTTACAAAAGCATATTTTGAAGGCAAGGGCATGGATGTGAAGATTATTAAAATCGAAGGCTCTGTTGAGTTAGCTCCACTCTTAAACCTTGCAGACGGAATTGTGGATATTGTTGAAACAGGAACAACACTAAAAGAAAACGGACTTGAAGTTGTTGAAAAAATTATGCCGATTTCAGCAAGAGTTATTGTTAATATGGCAAGTATGAAACTTCGTCGTGATGAAATTGACGAGTTCTTAGAAAAATTAGGAAATGTAATTCCAAAAGGTGAATGATTATGATAAATATGGTCGTTGCAGACGGTAAAAACGAAGAACTTTTAATCGCTCAACTTAAAGAGAGAAGCGGCGAAGTTGATAAAAAGGTAACTGTTGCAGTTACAGAAATTCTTGAAAATGTTAAACTTAACGGCGACAAGGCAGTTAAGGAATATACAATTAAATTCGATGGCAAAGCACCAGAAAATGCTGAAATTTCAAAAGAAGAAATTGAAGAATCAATCAAAGAGTGTGACCCATTCTTTGTAAAGTCATTGGAAGACGCTGCAGAAAATATTCGTGATTTCCATGAGCGTCAATTACAGCAAAGTTGGCTCACACCAAAAGAAAATGGCGTTATAATGGGTCAAAGAATTCGCGGACTCGAAAGAGTGGGTATTTATGTGCCAGGTGGTACAGCGGCATATCCATCAAGCGTGCTTATGAATGCAATTCCTGCAAAAATCGCAGGTGTTAAAGAAATCATCATGGTGACTCCACCTGCAAAGGACGGCAAACCAAATCCTGATATTCTTGCTGCTGCAAAAATTGCAGGTGTTGACAGAGTGTTCCTTATGGGTGGCGCACAAGCTGTTGCCGCATTGGCTTACGGCACAGAAACAGTACCAAAGGTTGATAAGATTGTTGGTCCTGGTAATATATTTGTTGCTACTGCAAAGAAACTTTTATATGGTACAGTTGATATTGATATGGTTGCAGGTCCAAGTGAAATTTTGATTGTTGCTGACGAAAGCGCAAATCCAAAATTCCTTGCAGCTGACCTTATGAGTCAGGCTGAACACGATGTTCTTGCTTCTTCAATTCTTATTACAACAAGTGAAAAAATCGGCGAAGAAACAAAGAAAGAATTGGCTCGTCAATGTGCAACTCTTTCTCGTAAAGAAATCATTGAAAAATCACTTAAAGATTTCGGCGCAATCATTGTTTGCGACTCAATGGACAAAGCAGTTGACTTTGCAAACAGACTTGCACCTGAACACCTTGAAATGTGTGTCGAAAATCCACTTGATTATATCGGCAGAATGGATAACGCAGGTAGCGTGTTCCTTGGAAACTATTCACCTGAACCATTGGGTGACTATTTTGCAGGACCTAACCACGTATTGCCTACAAGTGGTACAGCAAGATTTTTCTCACCATTGTCAGTTGACAGTTTTGTTAAAAAATCAAGTTTTATTTATTATACAGAAGACGCTCTTCGCGACTGCAAAGATAAAGTTATCAAACTTGCAGACACAGAAGGCTTAACAGCTCACGCAAATTCTATCAAAGTCAGATTTGAGGACTAATATGTTTCAATTAAACGAAAAAGTAAAAAACTTAACACCTTATGAGCCAATCAGCGGTACTTATGAAATCCGTCTTGATGCCAATGAGTCATTTCTCAAATTTTCTGAAGAAATTGAAAATGAAATGATAGAAGCGCTCAAAAATACTGCTTTTAATCGTTACCCTGACCCAATGTCGACAAAGTTGGTTGACGGATTTTCAAAATATTTTGGCGTTAATCCTGAATGTGTAACAGCGGGTAATGGCTCTGACGAAATTATTTCAGTTATAATGAATGCATTTTTGCAGAAAGGTGACAAGATTTTAACTCTTGAACCCGATTTCTCAATGTATCGTTTTTATGCTGAAATCGCAGAATGCGAAAGTGTTAAGTATCAAAAAAACGAAAATTTAGATGTAAATATCGATGATGTTATCGCACTTGCAAATAGTGAAAATGTGAGAATTGTGATTTTCTCAAATCCTTGCAATCCAACATCAAGAATAATCACAAAAGAATATATTACAAAACTCATAAATAGTGTTGATTCACTCGTAGTCCTTGACGAAGCATATATGGATTTTGCAGGTGATGAAAGTCTTTTAGGTGAATTCGAAAAATATGATAATCTCATTATTTTAAAGACTTGTTCAAAGGCTTTGGGCTCTGCGGCTCTTCGTTTAGGTTTTGCAGTTGCAAATAAAACTCTTACAAATGTAATTCGTGCAGTTAAGTCACCTTATAATGTGAATTCTGTATCACAGGCTCTTGGTGAAGTGCTTTTTGCACACCCTGATTATATTGATAACTGTATTGAAACCGTTGTGAATTCAAGAAAAGATCTTTATTCGCAAATTCTTGAAATCAAGAGTGATAAAATAGAAAAAGTATTTGAAACACATACAAACTTTGTGTTTTTAAAGGTAAAAAATGCAAAGCAAGTATTTGAGAAAATGAAAGAAAATAGCATTATTATTCGAAACATGGGCGACTATCTGCGAATTACTGCAGGTAGCAAAGAAGAAAACAAAAAAATGCTTGAAACTTTCAAAAAAGTGTTGGAGGAAGTATAATGAGAACTGCAACAATTGAGAGAAAAACAAAGGAAACAGATATTGTTCTCACACTCTGTCTTGATGGTGGAGAAGTGAGTGTTAATACAGGCGTTGGCTTTTTTGACCACATGCTTACAGCTTTTGCAACTCACGCAGGTTTTGGACTTCAAGTGACTTGCAAAGGGGACTTGGAAGTTGATTGTCACCACACAGTTGAAGATGTTGGCATTGTGCTTGGCAAAGCACTTTTTGAATGCTTGGGTGACAAGTCAAACATTGTCCGTTATGGCAGTTTCTTTGTGCCAATGGACGAAGCACTTGGCTTTTGTGCAGTTGACATTTGTAACCGCGAATATTTAGTATTTGAAGCATATTTTCCACAAGAAAAATGTGGAGATTTTGATGCTTGCATGTGCGTTGAATTCTTCCGTGCAGTTGCAGATAATGCAAAGATTACATTGCACCTTCGTGCACCTTATGGTGACAATTCTCACCATATTGCCGAAGCAATCTTCAAGGCCTTTGGTCATGCAATGAGCATTGCGGTTGAGCCTTCAAACAAAACACTTTCTACAAAGGGGACTTTGTAATAAATGATTATTTTTCCTGCAATAGATATTAAAGATAAAGAATGTGTGCGACTTTATAAAGGCGATTTTGCAACGGCCGGTAAAGTGGCAGACAGTTATATGGAAACAGCACTCAATTTCAGAAAAGCAGGTGCAGAATGGATTCACATGGTTGACCTTAATGGTGCACTTGATGGTGTGAGAATTAATTCTGACATTTTTCTTGATGTTGCTAAAAACAGTGGTTTAAAAGTCGAAGTTGGTGGCGGAATCCGCACCATGAAAGATGTGGATTTCTATATTCAAAACGGCATCCAGCGAGTGATTATCGGCTCGGCAGCGCTTAAAAATCCTGAGCTTGTAAAAGAGGCTTGCAAAGAATTCGGTGACAGAATCGCTGTTGGAATTGACGCTAAAAACGAAATGGTTGCAACTGAGGGTTGGACAGAGAAAAGTGACACTCACTATATCGACCTTGCAATGAGAATGGAAGATTTTGGTGTAAAGTATATTATCTTTACAGACATTGATTGCGATGGTATGCTTTCAGGTCCAAATCTCGAGCAACTTGTTAAACTTAATGATGCAGTTTCTTGCAATATTACTGCAAGTGGTGGTATCAAGGATATACAGAATATCATCGACCTTAAAAATGCTAATATGTATGGCGCAATCTGTGGTCGCTCAATTTATAGTGGCACATTAAATCTTGCCGAAGCTATCAAGGAGTGTGAGTAATATGAACCTTGATAAATATTTTGTAAAAGCAGAGTTAATCCCTGCAATTATTCAAGAAGAAAGCACGGGCGAAATCTTGATGCTAGCCTTTATGAACAAAGAATCAATGGCAAAAACTCTGGAAACTGGTTACACTTGGTTCTGGAGTCGTTCTCGTCAGGAATTGTGGAACAAAGGTGCAACATCGGGGCATCTTCAAAAGGTGATTTCAATTCACGGTGATTGTGATGACGACACCTTGCTTATAAAAGTAGAACAGACAGGCCCTGCTTGTCACACAGGTAGTAAATCTTGTTTCTTTAAGGAGATTAAATAAAATGAACGATACATTAGTAAATCTTTATGAAACCATTCTCGAAAGAAAAGAAGAAAGCCGAGAAGGCTCATACACTTGCTATCTTTTCGAAAAAGGACTTGACAAAATCCTTAAAAAAGTTGGCGAAGAATGTTCTGAAACAATCATCGCAGCAAAAAATGGCAACAAAGAAGATACTGTTGGCGAAATCAGCGACCTTATTTTCCACCTTTTTGTTATGATGGCAAACGAAGGCATTGCCGTAGAAGATGTAATGGCAGAACTTGATAAGAGAAGCAATAAGACAGGAAACCTCAAAGTTTTTCATCAAGTTGACAAGAATACCTAATAAGGAGATATGGATATGACAGCATTGTGGATTATTCTTGGACTCTTAGGTCTCTTTATTGTAGTTACACTTATTCGTGCAGCATTCTTTAAAGAGACAAAGAAAGAAAAAACTCAGTTAGAGCCAGAAATGGTTAATATGGAAAAATATTGTCAGGATTTAAGCGACGCAATCAAAATCAAGACAATTTCTAACTATGACAGAGAACTTGTTGACTGGAATGAGTTTGATAAATTCCACACATTTTTGGAAGAAAGATTCCCACTTGTACATAAAACAATGACAAAAACAAAGGTTGCAGATGCAAGTCTTGTTTTTGAATGGACAGGTAGTGACCCAAGCCTTGACGGTATTGCTATGCTTGCTCATCAGGACGTTGTTCCAATTACAGCAGGCACAGAAGGTGACTGGGAGCATGAGCCATTCAGCGGTTATAACGACGGTGAATTTATCTGGGGCCGTGGCGCAATGGATATGAAAAACCACCTTATTGCAGTTATGGAATGTATGGAAGAACTCATTAATGAGGGCTATCAGCCAAAGCGTTCAATTTTTATCTGTCTTGGACACAACGAAGAAGTTGTTGCAGCACCTGATAATGGTGCAAAACAGATTGCAGCATATCTTAAAGAAAAAGGTGTTCACCTTGAAGCAGTGCTTGATGAAGGTGGCGCAATTCTTCCTGTTAAACTTGGCAAACTTCTTGACATCAACCTTACAGGTGTTGGTATCGCCGAAAAAGGTAGTGTTAACTATAAAGTCAGCGTAAATGCAAAGGGTGGCCACTCATCACAACCACCAAAACACACAGCAGTTGGTAAACTTGCAGATGTTGTTAAAGATATTGAAAATCATCAGTTCAAAGCAACAATGCCTGACTATCTTAAACAACTTATCAAGAGAGTTGGTATGAATGCAGGTTATCCGTTAAGAGTTGTTCTTGTGAACGCACCAATTTTACAACCACTTATTCTTGCTATCTGTAAAAATATTCCTGCGGCAGCATCTCTTATCCGTACTTGTACTGCAGTAACAATGGCTGAAGGTAGCCCACAATTTAATGTGCTTCCACAAAAAGCATCTATTACAGTAAACTTCCGTACAATGCCGGGCGTTTCAATCAAAGATGTTGAACAGCATATTCGTGATAGCGTTAAGAATAAGGATATTGATGTTGAATTCCTTGTTGGTAAAGAATCTTCACAAGTTTCTCCAACAGATTCAAAAGCATTCCAGACAATTAAAGAACTTGCAGAAGCACAAAATAGCAAAAATCTTGTTACACCATTCTTGGTAATGGGTGGCACAGATGCTTATAACTATGAGCCAGTTTGTGAAAATATCTATCGTTTCGCACCATTCGTTGCAGATACAAAACTTCTTCTCTGCACACACGGTACAAACGAAAGACTTCCAATTGCTTGTGCAGAAGAAGCAATTGCCTTTTTCAAGAGATATATAAGAAGAATGACTAACGATTAAAATTAAAAAGGACTCTCAATTGAGAGTCCTTTTCTTTTTGTAATTAATCTAAATTAAAATACTTTTTCGCATTGTTAAATGAAATATCTTCAACAATCTGTGAAAGGAATTCGATGTCAGCAGGATATTTGCCGTCTTCCACCAAATCACCAATGATTTCACAAAGAATTCTTCTGAAATATTCGTGTCTTGGATATGACAAGAAACTACGAGAGTCAGTAACCATACCAACAAATTTGCCAAGCACACCAAGGTTGCCGAGTGTTTTCATCTGCTCTCTCATGCCGTCATAGTTGTCATTAAACCACCAAGCAGAGCCAAACTGAATTTTTGATGCTGCTTCTGTGCCTTGAAAGTTGCCGAGCATTGTGCCAAGCACATAATTATCTTTTGGATTAAGTGTGAAAAGTACAGTTTTTGGTAACAAATCTTTAACTGCAAGAGAGTCAAGATAACGAGAAAGTCCGTGCGCCAAGTTATAATCATCAACTGAGTCAAAACCTGTGTCAGCGCCGATGCTCTTGAACATTTTTGTGTTGTTGTTTCTCATTGCACCGAAGTGGAGCTCCATAACCCAACCACGTTTTGCATATTCAGAACCAAAGAATTGCAAAAGTGCTGTGCGATATTGGTCTAACTCTTTAACTGTGAATGTTTCGTCACCCTTGATTGCTTTTGCAAAAATTGCTTCTAACTCGTCGTCAGTTGCCAATTCAAAAGGACAATAAGCGAGAGCGTGGTCACTTGCACGGCATCCCATTTCGTTAAAGAAATTAATTCTCTTTTCGAGAGCTGTGAGTAAATCTTTGAAAGATTTGATTTCCATCTCTGCTGCGTTTTCCATTGCCTTAACCCAAGGTGCAAAAGCATCTGTGTCAATAAGGAATGATTTGTCAGGACGAAAAGCAGGTAAAACCTTGCATTTGAAAGTCTTGTCTTCTGCTAAAAGTTTGTGATATTCAAGAGTGTCTGCTGCGTCATCGGTTGTGCATACGCAATATACATTTGAACGCTCAATTAATTCTCTTGGTGTGAATCCACCTTCGTTGATTTGACGGTTGCATTCTTCCCAAATTTCTTCTGCAGTTGCACTGCTTAATGGCTTTGTAATTCCAAAATATCTTTGAAGTTCAAGATGAGTCCAATGATAAAGCGGATTACCAATGCAATATGGCAAAGCTTCAGCATATTTCAAGAATTTCTCTTTTGGAGTGCTGTCGCCTGTGATATATTTTTCATCGATGCCGTAACCACGCATTCCACGCCATTTATAATGGTCGCCACCAAGCCATAATTCAGCAATATCGCGTGGTTGGCGATTCTCATAAATCTCTTTTGGAGAGAGATGGCAATGCCAGTCAAAAATAGGTGTATTTTTTGCACCTTTTTCAAAAATCTTTTGAGCAGTATCAGTTGTCAAAAGAAAATCTTCACCCATAAATTGTCTCATAAAATCACCTTTTTAAAAGATTTGAATTTATTTCTTTTTTATTCTAGCACACATTTTCAAAAAATCATAGAGAAACCGTTAAAATTTTATAATTTTGTTACTGTTTTGTTATAGCTGAAACCATAACTAACTATTGAAAAAAGCGTCATAATGTGCTACAATAAACTGATTATAAATATTTTAATATCGAGAGGTATGTTTTTTTATGTCAGGACATTCAAAATGGAGTACAATTAAAAGAAAAAAAGAGAAAACAGATAACGCCAGAGCTAAGGTTTTCACCAAGATTGGTCGTGAAATCGCAGTTGCTGTTAAAGCAGGTGGACCAGACCCAGCAGGTAACTCAAAGCTCAAGGACGTAATCGCAAAAGCTAAGGCTGCAAATATGCCAAATGATAACATTGAAAGAGTTATCAAAAAGGCAGCAGGTGAAGGCAGCGGCGAAAACTACGATGAAATCGTATATGAACGCTACGGCCCATCAGGTATTGCAATCATCGTTGAAACACTTACAGATAACAGAAACAGAACAGCAGCCGATGTTCGCCACTATTTTGATAAATTCGGTGGCAATATGGGTATGAGCGGTTGCGTTTCGTTCATGTTCAGCCGTCAGGGCGTAATCATTTTTGAAAAAGATGGAATCGACGAAGACCAGCTTATGGAAGATGCACTTGAAGCAGGTGCTATCGACTTTATCGCAGAAGACGAAATCTATGATGTTCGTACAGAAGCAAACGATATGGGCGCAATTCGTGATGACCTTGAAGCAAAGGGCTATAAATTTGTTTCAGCAGAAGTTGAATATGTGCCAAGCACATACACAGCACTCACAAACCCAGACGACATCAAGAATATGGGCAGAATGCTTGAAATGTTTGAAGAGAACGATGATGTTCAAAATGTATATCACAACTGGGAAAACGAAGAAGATTACGAAGGATAATTGTGGTCTTTTTGCGAAATTCTGCCCTTTCGCCCTTGACTTACACTCGTAAGCCTGCGGTCTCAAAAATAGAATTTCATCAAAAATACCTACAATTCTTTAAATGCAAAACTATATCTATTAACCATCATTAATTGTGAAAGGAAGAGCCATAATGGACAAGCCATTGTTAAGTGTAATAATCCCCATGTATAATGGTGAAAAATACATTGAAAACATAATAAAAGCATTTAAAAATCAAACAAAAAAATGTTTTGAGCTAATTTTTGTCGATGATGGCTCAAAAGACAACACATATCAAAAATTGCAAGAATATGTTGGTAAAGAAGATTTTGACATAACTGTTTATCATCAAGAAAATCAGGGCGTTAGTGCAGCGAGAAATGCCGGTGTAGCATTAGCAAAGGGTGAATACATTTCTTTTGTAGATGGTGATGACTATATTGTAGCTGATTATATTGAATTGTTAGCAAATCAATATAATCAAAACGATTTTGATGTTTGTATATTCCAGTCTTTGCGTATAAAAGAGGATGAACCATATATTCCCCAAATAACAGACAAGACAATAAAACCGATTGATAAAATCGCTATGTTAGAAAGAATGGTTGTAAATCCAACAGCACTTGGTATGTGTAATCTTTTTGTGAAAAGAAGTTTTTATGAAGAACAAGGACTCTCTTTTAAAATAGGTTACAAATATTATGAGGATTATGATGTTCTTTACAGAATCTTTGCTGTTGCCGAGAAAATAGTTATAACTGAATACCAGATGTATTTTTACATTATGCGTGAAGGCTCAGCAATGGCTAGGTTTAACACACAACGCTTATCTTGCGTAGAGTTGCTGGAAAAATTGATGTCAGTTTTCGAAAAGAACTCACCAGAATTTGTAAAAACTTTTGAAAATTGGGGAATATCACGAATTTTTTGGTCTATGATGTGGCAGGCAAGTATGGCGTTTTCGGTTAAAGACGCATTATATTTTGCAAAGAAAACAAATATGTCACAATATATGCGCAATTTATACAATATTCCAGGCAAAAAGGTAAGTTTAAGTGCAAGATTATATTCAGTATCAAAAGTTGCATTTATAATGGCTGCGAAAATTTTGGGTAAAACTCATTCAAAAGTTGAAAAAGTGGATATTCAACCATTTAAAGAATATTTTGAGAATTTGCCAAAGAAAATTCTTGTATATGGCATGACCGATAACAAAGGTGGCATTGAGGCTTATATTATGAATATGTATCGTAATATAGACCGTCAAAAGCTTCAGTTTGACTTTGTAGTGGATTGGGACACTATGGCTTATAGTGAAGAAGTTATAGAAAATGGGTCAAAAATTTATTATATACCAGCAAAGAGCAAACAACCAATAAAGCAGATTACAGACTTTATTAAAATATTAAAAAATCATAAAGAGTACAAAACCATTTATTTCAACATATTGAATGCTGGTGGTGCTTTTAATATGATTGCACCATTCTTGATGAGAAGAAAAATAGTGGTGCACAGTCATAACGGCTCTGACGACAATATGAAGTTGCATAAAATTTTTATGATTCCATTAAATATTGTTGCAGATTCAAGATTAGCGTGTTCTAAACTTGCCGCTGAATATATGTTTGGAAAATCATATTTAGAAAAAGGACAAGTTAAGATAATCAACAATGCAATAAATATTGATAATTATACTTTCGATGCTGAAAAGAGAGCAAAGAAAAGAGAAGAATTGCAGTTAGACGATAATTTTACAATTTTTCATGCAGGACGAATGGCTAATCAAAAAAATCCATTGTTTTTGATTGATATATTTGCAAATATTTGCAAGAGGAATGAAAAAGCAATATTGCTATATGCCGGAACAGGTCCTATGGAAGACGAGGTTCGAGAATATGCAAAAAGCAAAGGCGTATTCAACAATATTAAGTTTTTAGGGATGCGAAACGATGTTCCTGAACTTATGCAAGCTGCAGATGTATTTTTATTACCTTCAAAATATGAAGGATTGCCTGTTGTAGGTATTGAAGCGCAGGCTGCGGATTTGCAATGTTTCTTATCAGACAGAATTTCTTCTGCTGTTAAGATAACTGAAAAAATGCATTTTATGAGCATTGATGACAATGCAGATTTGTGGGCACAAGCAATATTGCAAGTTGAAACTAACAATAGAAAGTCAAGAAAATCAGAGATATCTGATGCGGGGTATAATATTTCACAAGAGACTGGAAAGTTAGTTGAAGAATTAATGTGATTTTGGGTGAGAGAATGGATAAATTAAAGTTAAAGCCAGAATACTTGAATTTTATCGAAAAATTATTTTTATATTTATTCATGGCTTATGCAATTCTAAGTTCCAACAGTTTTACATACGGCACAAAAGTTATTGGACTTGTTATGTGGCCGTCATTTGCTTTGGGTGCAGCAATAATTTTATATCGAGTATTGCATTTCAAAAACTATTATAAAATGACTGGATTTATTGGCTTGATTGCAATGCTTGGAAGCTTAGCAGTTTCTGTTCTGATGAATTATAAGTTTTCATTTAAGGAAAACGTTATTATATGCATACTTTGGTGTTTCTACTTGTTGGTTATATATATAATTGAAAATGGAAAGAACATAAACAAAGTTATAGAGGATTTTGAATTATTTGCTAAGTTCTTTGTTGCATATACCTTAATCAGCTCTATTGTGAGTTTCTATTTGTTGCTCACAGGTTATGCAGAAAGAATTATAACAACAGATACCAATTATGAATATTTTAGAGGTTTCATTATAGGCAGATTATGGGGAACTTACATAAATCCTAATAATGGTGCTGTTTCTGCTGCAATTTCAGTTTTATTTTTGGTGTTTTTTATTTGCAAAGCAAAAAAGATTTACACCAAGATTTTCTGCGGAGTTGCTATTTTCCTTGAGTTAATGTATATTGCATTGTCTGATTCTCGTTCCGGTGCAGTTTGTGTCGGTGTCGCAGTCGCTATCTTTGCATTGGTTCTCATGATATACAAATGGGAAAATAAAAAAATTGGATTTAAAATTTTAGCAGTCTGCTTAGCTTGCGTCATTGGTGTTGTAGGATTTATAGTGCCACGCAAGTTAAAAGACGGATATAACAATGTTTCTGTTGCAATAACAGAATATATGAATGAACATCCATCTGATGATGCTGGTGATGACGAAGAAGAAAAGGATAAAGATAAATTTGAACTGAATGTAGTTGATAGAGGTTACGATTTATCAGGTGATGTAAGCAACAGAAGATTTGATGTGTGGTTTGGCGGAGTACAGGCATTTTTAGAGTCGCCTAAAACTATAATTATGGGATACTCATTTAAAGGCTTTACTGAGCAGGTGCAGGAAAAACAACCTGATAATTATTTGGTAAATAATGACTTTACAATTTTCACAACGCTCGATAATGAAGTAATTAACATTTTGGTTGCACAAGGATTGCTTGGAATATTGGCAACAGCAGCGTTTGTGGTTATGGTATTAATTAATATTATAAAGAATTGGTTTAAACAGAAGAAAGAAAACCAAATTATAATTGCTGTTTTAACTGGAGTAATAATTGCGTTATCAACATCATCAATGTTTGGAAGTATGATGTTCTATCACTTCTCTCCTAATACAATTGCTTTTTGGTTTGTTTTAGGTTCTTTGATGTATGTTTTAAAAATGGGGAGCAAGGTGAATAACGATGAAATATCCAATTGATATTGTGATTCCTTGGGTTGATGGGCAAGACCCTGAATGGTTTGCGCAAAAGCAACAGTATTCGCCAAATAAAAATGAAGATGATAATATCAACAGATACAGAGATTGGGGATTGTTGCAATATTGGTTTCGTGGAATAGAGCAATTTGCTCCGTGGGTTAATAAAATTCACTTTGTTACTTGGGGGCATCTTCCAGAGTGGCTTAATACTGAACACCCTAAATTGAATATTGTAAATCATAAGGACTATATTCCTGAACAATATCTTCCCGTATTTAGCGTTAATCCTATTGAATTGAATTTTCATAGAATTGAAGGTTTATCAGAGCACTTTATTTATTTTAATGACGATACTTATTTGATTGATGAAATGTCTCCAGAGAACTTTTTTGTGAATGGGTTGCCTTATGACAACGTTACAGAAGTTCCTATTAGATTTTTCCCTGGTGGAATTGACCACATGATTGGCAATGATATGACAATCATAAATAAACATTTTAATAAGAGAGAAACAATCAAAAAGAATAAAAAGCAGTGGTTTTCAACTAAGGCATTAAAATCGACATTGAAAAATATATACATGATTCCTGTTAGTGGCTTTTCTGCCTTTGATAACCCACACATGCCAAATCCTTTTTTGAAATCTACATGGTGTGAATTATGGGAAAAGGAATATGAGATTTTAAATGATACATCAATGAATAGATTCAGAGGATTTGAAGATGTGAATCAATGGCTTTTCAGATATTGGCAATTTGCAAAAGGTGATTTTGTTCAATCTAAAGGTCCTCAAGGTAAGTTCTTTTCTATAGGAAGAGATGATTCTGAAATTCAACAAGCAATCGAAAACAGAAGTTATAAGATGATTTGCTTGAGCGATGATAGTGTTTCATTGGATTTTGAGAAAGAAAAAGAATTCATAGATAATTGTTTCAAAAAAATTTTTCCTAATAAATCTTCTTATGAAAAGTAAAAAGATAATTGCATAAAAGAAGGGTCGCGTGTTTTTTGAAAAGAATAGACGATAAAGATAAGGTTCTTTTTAAAAATACGATTATGTTGTATATATTACAATTTTCATCGTATTTATTTAGCTTTATAACTGTTCCATATCAAACTCGAGTTCTTGGTCCAGTTGTATATGGTGTGTTAGGTGTTGCTGCTGCAACAATGGCATATTTCCAATTATTTATGGATTTTGGTTTTATGTTGTCAGCAACGGAAGACATTTCTCTTAATCGTGAAGATAAAGTTTTTGTATCAAAAAAACTTACTTCAATTGCTATAATAAAAGTGTGCTTTGCAACTATATCTGTATTAATAATTTTTGCACTCACATTATTTATTGAGCCTTTTTCAAAATATAAAACTTTATACATTGTTTATGTTCTTGCCTTTGTAATGCAATCATTCTTGCCAGATTATTTCTTCCGTGGCATAGAAAAAATGTCAGCGGTTACAATCAGAACAGTTGCGGTGAAATTCTTCTGCTGTGTAATGACATTCGTTTTTCTTCGTACAGAAGAAGATTATCTTGTTGTTCCAATTTTGTTGTTAATTGGTAATATTGGAGCAGTTGTTTGGGCTTATGCTTACATTTACAAAACATTAAACTATAGTTTCCAGAAGGTTACTTTTGCAGAAATCATTCACGATCTTAAGCGTTCAGCAATCTTCTTCTTATCAAGAATTGCATCAACAGTATATAGTGCTACTAATACTGTGATAATGGGGTTCATAGATAAGACAGGAATATCAACTGGATATTTCACATCTGCTGACAAAATTATATCAACGGCCAAAGGCGCAATCGCACCAATTTCGGATAGTTTTTATCCTTATATGGTTAAACACAAGAATTTTAAGATGATTGCAAGAGTGTTGTTGGTGGTTGAACCAGTTATATTACTTGGCTGTATTGTGGTAGGTATTTTCGCAGAGCCTATATGTATAATTGCTTTTGGTAAAGAATTCGCAGGTGCAGCACCGGTGCTTAAAGCATTCTTACCTGTTGTTGTTGTGCTTTTACCAAGTTATATTCTTGGATTCCCTACATTGAGTGCAATGAACTTGTCTAAATATGCTAACTATTCAATCTTCTTTGGAACAGCGGTTCATTTGATTGGAATAGTGATTTTAGTAGCAACATCAAGCATTAGTGCTATTACATTGGCAACACTTTCTGCTATTTCAGAAACAGCGATTATGTTGTTTAGATTAATAACCGTAATAAGACATCGTAATGTGTTCAAACAAAAATCTATAGAGTAAGAGGTCACTATTATGAAAAAATATGATTATCTTATAGTTGGTAGTGGGCTTTTTGGTGCAGTGTTTGCACATGAAGCTACAAAAAAAGGTAAAAAATGTCTCGTTATTGAAAAACGCGACCATATTGGTGGTAACATCTATTGTGAAAATATTGAAGATATCACCGTTCACAAATATGGTGCTCATATTTTCCACACAAGCAACAAAAGAGTGTGGGATTATGTGAATGAGCTTTGTGAGTTCAATAATTTCATAAATTCGCCTGTAGGAAAATATAAGGGCGAGATGTACAACTTGCCATTTAATATGAACACTTTCTCAAAAATGTTCGGAGTTTCAACTCCAGAAGAAGCCGAGAGAGTAATTGCTGAACAAAGAGCAGAAATTAAAGGTGAGCCTCAAAACCTTGAAGAACAGGCAATCAGTCTTGTTGGGCGTGAGATTTACACAAAACTTATTAAAGGCTATACAGAAAAGCAATGGGGTAGAGATTGCAAAGATTTGCCACCATTCATTATCAAGCGCTTACCAGTTAGATATACTTATGATAACAACTATTTCAATGACCGTTATCAAGGTATCCCCGAAGGTGGCTATAATGTAATCATTGAAAAGTTGCTCCAAGGCATTGAAGTTCGTCTTAATACAGACTTTTTCAGCGATAAAGAAGGTTTCTTAAGCCTTGCAGATAAATGTCTTTATACAGGCACAGTTGATGCTTTCTTCGATTACAAATTAGGCCATTTGGGATACAGAAGCCTTAAATTTGAGACAGAAACTCTTGATTGTGCAAACTATCAGGGCGTTGCAGTTGTCAATTATAATGAGCGTGAAATTCCATTCACAAGAATAATTGAACACAAGCATTTTGAATTTGGTAAGCAGCCAAAGACAGTTATTACAAGAGAATATCCTGCTGATTGGCATGAGGGTGACGAGCCTTATTATCCAATCAATGATGAGCAGAATAACGCTTTATATGAAAAGTATGCTGCGTTGGCAAAAGAACAGGATGGCATTCTTTTCGGTGGTCGTCTTGGTATGTATAAATATTATGATATGGATAAGTGTATTGAAGCAGCACTTAACCTTTGTGATGAGGAGTTATAATTATGAGCGATGTAAAAATTTCTGCAATTATGCCGGTTTATAATGTTGAAAAATTTATCGGTAAATGCATTGAAAGTCTTCAGGCACAAACTCTTACAGAATGGGAACTTATTGCAGTTGATGATGGTTCACCTGATAATTCAGGTGCAATTTGTGACGAATATGCAAAGAACGATAGCCGTATAACTGTTATTCACAAAGAAAACGGTGGTGCACCAAGTGCTCGTAATACTGCTATTCCACAGGCAAAGGGCGAATATCTTTATTTCGTTGATTCAGATGACTGGGCAGAGCCAACAATGTTTGAAGATATGTATAAAATGGCAAAAGAGAATAACGCTCAGCTTGTTGTTGCTGGTTATTATATTGACACATATTATTCGGATACAGAGTTTTATTCACAAGAACAGGCATTGCCAACAAAAGTATTTGCAAATCAGCGTGAATTCCGTGAATATGCTCACAATATGTTTGATAAAAATCTTCTCTATACACCTTGGAACAAACTTTTCGAAAGAAAATATATAATGGATAATGATATCCGTTTCAGAAATACTTTCTGGGATGATTTTCCATTCAATCTCGATGTTGTTCGTGATGTAGAGAGAGTTGTTCTCATGGAAGATAAATATTATCACTTTATGAGAGCTCGTGCAGATAGCGAAACTGCAAAATATAGAAGTGATATGCTCGATAAACGCGAAGAAGAACATGGCTGGATGCTTGACCTTTATAAGCATTGGGATGTTGATAGCGCAGATAGTCAAGAAATGATTCAGCGTCGTTATATCGAAAGAATTGTTGGTTGTGTTGAAAATGTAACAAATACTGCTTGCACACTCTCAACAAAAGAGAAAAAAGCAGCAATCAAATCAATGCTTAATAGTGACAGAACAAAAACTGCACTTAAAATTGCAAAGCCAAACTCAACTGTTATGAAAATTATGCTTATTCCATACAAGATGAACTCAACAAGCCTTGTATATCTTGAAAGCACAATAATTTCAAAGGTTAAGTCAGGCAATGTAAAACTTTTCGCAAAACTCAAAGCAAATAGATAAAGGGATTATTAGAATGTCATTAAAAGATAAAAAACTTTTCTTACTTGATATGGACGGAACAATCTATGAGGGCGCACGACTCTTTGAATGTGTTAACGAATTTTTAGCACATATCGAGAGTGTTGGTGGTCAATATGTGTTTATCACAAACAACTCATCCCGTTCAGTTAAGGATTATGTTATAAAACTTTCAAAAATGGGAATAAAAGTGACCGAAGACAATTTCTTCACATCTTCACAGGCAACGGCTCTTTATCTTAACGAGCATTTTGCAGGTAAGAAGATTTATTGCATGGGCACTCTCTCAATGATTGAAGAAATGAAAAAGTTCGGCGTTAATATCACAACCGAAGCAGACGAAGATACTGATTGTATCTGTGTTGGTTATGATACTGAACTTACATACAAAAAACTTTGGGATGTTTCATATTTGTTGCAGACTAAAAAGGATATTCCTTATATCGCAACAAACCCGGATAGGGGATGCCCAACAGAATTTGGTCTTGTGCCTGACTGCTTTGCAATGTGCGAAGCAATCAATTATGCAACAGGTCGCAGACCGCTTTATATCGGTAAACCTGACGGATTTATGATTGATTATTCTGTAAGCCGTTCTAAGTTTACAAAAGAAGAAACAGTTGTTATTGGTGACAGACTTTATACAGATATTGCTTCAGGTGTGAATGCAGGCGTTGATACAATTTGCGTTCTCAGCGGTGAAAGCACACAAGAAGACATTGATAACAGTGAAATCAAACCAACTTATGTCTATAATGATATTAAAGAGATTTTAGGTCTTTTACAGGGGTAAAAAATTATGCAATATGATGCATTTGATGCAGGAATTGAATTAGGTGGACTTCGCAATCGTGATGATATTCGTTTGCTCATTTGTTATTTGTTAAAGAGTGTTGATGCACCAATGACAAGACAAATGCTCAACGAAGCAATGCAAGAAGATGGACTTGCAAACTATTTCGAAGTTGGCCAAGCAATTGAAGAACTTTTGAAAACAGGCAATATTACTGCAGATATTTTAGATATGGAAGAAGTTTTGTCAGTAACAGAAAAGGGAAGAGAAGCAGCAGAACTTTTGCAGACCTCTTTGCCAAAAACTGTTCGTGAAAAAGCAATCAACTCTGCAATCAGATTAGTTACTCGCGCAAAAATCGAGCGTGAAAATAAAATTGAAGTAGAGAAGCATGATGATGGTGGATACACAATCACATTTACTCTCTTTGACAGGGGAACAGAACTTATGAAGCTCTCAATTTATGTTGTTGATAGTCTTCAGCTTGAAACAGTCAAAAAGAATTTTATCGATGACCCTGTTAGAGTCTATTCATCAATTATTACATCCCTCACAGTATAATGAGTAAAATCAAAGATGCAATTCTGTGGTTGCTTTTCACCAATAAATGCACTTATTGTGGCAAGCTAGTGAATAAAGGTGAAACCCTTTGTGAGAATTGTAGAGATAATTTGCCTCAAATAAAAGGCGACCGTTGTAAATATTGTGGCGCAGGTAAAGATAGGTGCAAATGCAATAAGCGCAAAATGAGATATGATGGAATCACATCACCGTTTTATTATGAAGATGGTATAGCAGATGGCATTGCCAGATTTAAATTCGGCGGCAGAGATTTTATGGCATATCATTTTGCAAAAGATATGGCAAAACAGGTTGAAAAGGACTTTTGTGATATAGGTTTTGATTATATAACTTTTGTGCCCATATCATCTTTTCAACGGCGTCACAGAGATTATAATCAAAGTGAATTGCTTGCAACGGAGCTTGCAAAGTTGTTGTCCTTGCCCGTGAATAATGTTCTTGAAAAGATTTTTGATAATGATATTCAACACGAATCTTCACAACACAGGCGCAAAGGCAATGTGCTCGGTGTCTATGATGTGCGAGAAAAGGCAGATGTTAAAGGCAAGACAATTCTGTTGGTTGATGATATTAAAACAACGGGTGCAACACTCAATGAGTGTGCTAAGATTTTGAAAATCAGAGGCGCTGAAAAAGTCTATTGTGTAACTGTTGCTTTGACAGGTCAAGAAAAATCAGACAGCCTTGAAAATAAAGAAAGAAATAATCTAAAGGAGAATATATAATGTCTAAGGAACTTGAAAAACAGTATAATCCGAAGAATGTTGAAGACCGAATCTATAAAGATTGGCTCAACAACAAGTATTTCCACGCAAAGCGTGAAGAAGGTAAAAAGACTTACACTATTGTAATTCCACCACCAAACATCACAGGTCAGCTTCACATGGGCCACGCTCTTGATAACACTTTGCAGGATATTCTTATCCGTTATCACAGAATGGCTGGTTATGATACACTCTGGCTTCCTGGTACTGACCACGCATCTATCGCAACTGAAGCAAAAATCGTTGAAACAATGCGTAAAGAAGGCATCACAAAAGACGATTTAGGTCGTGATGGATTCCTTGAAAGAGCATGGGATTGGAAAAAACAATATGGTGGCAGAATTATTGAACAGTTAAAGAAACTCGGCTCATCTTGTGACTGGGATAGAGAAAGATTTACTCTTGACGAAGGTTGCAGTAAAGCAGTTAACGAAGTTTTCGTTCGTCTTTATGATAAAGATTTAATCTATCGTGGTAACCGTATGGTTAACTGGTGCCCTTGCTGTAACACATCAATTTCTGACGCAGAAGTTGAGTATGAAGAGCAAGATGGCTTCTTCTGGCATCTTCTTTACACAGTTAAAGAAACAGGCGAGCAACTTGAACTTGCAACAACTCGTCCTGAAACAATGCTTGGTGATACTGCTGTTGCTATCAATGTTGACGATGAAAGATATAAGCATCTTCATGGTTGCCATGTAATTTTGCCACTTCTTAATAAAGAAATCCCAATTGTTTGTGACGAACACGCTGATATGACAAAGGGTACAGGTGTTGTTAAAATTACTCCTGCTCATGACCCTAACGACTTTGAAGTAGGTCAAAGACATAATCTTCCAATCGTTCGAACATTCACTTATGACGGTCACTTAACAGGTGCAGAAGACAAGAGAATTGCTGACGAACTTATCGCAAGTGGTCGCGCAACTGAAAATGAGCCAGAAGTTCTTGACTGTGGCAAATATGCAGGCATGACAACAATGGAAGCAAGAAAAGCAATTCTTGAGGACCTTAAAGCAGGTGGTTATCTCAAAGAAACAGAACCTCGCAAACACGAGGTTGGTACTTGCTATCGTTGTCACAACACAATTGAACCAATGGTTTCAAAACAGTGGTTTGTTCGTATGGTTCCTCTTGCAAAACCTGCTATCGAAGCGGTTGAAAAAGGCGAAACAAAGTTCATTCCTGAAAGATTTACAAAGAACTATCTCAACTGGATGAACGGTACTCGTGACTGGTGTATTTCTCGTCAGTTATGGTGGGGACACAGAATTCCTGCTTGGTACTGTGACGATTGTGGCGAAATGGTTGTTACAAAGGACGGCGTTTCAACTTGTCCAAAATGTAATAGTAAAAATATTCGTCAGGACGAAGACACACTTGATACTTGGTTCTCATCAGCACTTTGGCCATTCTCAACACTTGGTTGGCCTGAGCAGACAGAGGATTTAAAACATTACTACCCAACAAACACACTCGTAACTGGTTACGATATTATCGGTTTCTGGGTATCTCGTATGATTTTCTCTGCACTTGAATATACAGGACAAGTTCCATTTGATACAGTTCTTATCCATGGTCTTGTTCGTGACGCTCAGGGTAGAAAGATGTCAAAATCTCTCGGCAACGGTATCGACCCACTTGAAATTATTGACCAGTATGGTGCAGACGCACTTCGATTTACTCTTGCAACAGGTAACAGCCCAGGAAACGATATGCGTTTCTCTGACGAAAAAGTTGAAGCAAGCCGTAACTTTGCTAACAAGATTTGGAATGCTGCTCGTTTCATCCTTATGAATCTTGATGAAAATGAATATGCACCTTATGTTCCAAAGAACCTTGCTATTGAAGATAAATGGATTTTGTCTAAATACAATGACCTTGTAAAAGATGTTACAGATTCACTTGAAAAGTTTGAACTCGGTCTTGCAGTTCAGAAACTCTATGACTTCATTTGGGACGTATTCTGCGACTGGTACATCGAAATCACAAAAATTCGTCTTAATGGTGAATGTGCAACTGCAAAGGCTACTGTTAAAGCAGTTCTCGTTTATGTAATGTCAAACACACTTAAACTCTTACATCCATTTATGCCGTTCATCACAGAAGAAATCTGGCAGACATTACCACACGATGGTGATTCAATTATGATTTCTGAATGGCCTGTATTTACTGACGAGCTTTCATTCAAAGCTGACGAAGCTGAAATGGAAAGAGTTATGACAGCAATCAAGGCTGTTCGTAACCGTCGTGCAGAAATGAATGTTCCACCATCAAAGAAAGCAAAGATTTTCATTGAAACAGCTTATGAAAACACATTCTCTGAAGGTGCTAATTTCTTCGTAAGACTTGCATCTGCAAGTGATGTTGAAATCGTTAAGGGCTATGAAAACGATGAAGCAGTTGCTATCATCACAGAAGATGCAAGACTCTTTATTCCACTTGACGAACTCGTTGACTTCAAGGCAGAGTTAGAACGTCTTGAAAAAGAAAAAGCTGGTGTGCTTAAAGAAATCGCATTTGTTTCAGGCAAACTCAACAACGAAAAATTCGTTGCAAAAGCACCTGAAGCACTCGTTAACGAGCAACGCGAAAAGCTTGCAAAATATAACGAAAAACTCAATATGTTGGAAGAAAGCATTGCTAAAATTCAGAACAAATAAACAATAAAAAAGGAATTCTCATTTGAGAATTCCTTTTTTGTTGGTGGAGACGGTGGGGTTCGAACCCATGACCTTTTGTCTGCCAGTCAAACGCTCTCCCAGCTGAGCTACGCCCCCGAACACTTAAATTCTAACATAAATTGTGTCTGTTTTCAACGATTTGATTTTTTGCTTGATATATGATAAAATATATTATCAAATTTTGTAGGTGATTTTTTGGAATTCTTAACAAAGGAATATAGTTTTCCGTCGCATTCGGGATTATGTGATATATATGCTCAAAGTGCAGCGCCAATTGATTACGGTTCAATTAAGGGTGTTGTGCAGATTTCTCACGGTATGGCTGAATATTCAAACCGTTATGCTAGATTTGCTCTTGAACTTTGCAAAGAGGGTTATGCAGTTTTTGTCAGTGACCATATTGGCCACGGCTCATCAATAACTGACCGTGATATGCTCGGTTTCTTCGGTGAGACTGACGGTGAAGAGCATTTTGTTGAAGACTTGAAAACTTTGACAGATATAATCAAGACTGAATATCCTGACTTACCATTCTTTATGTTGGGACACGGAATGGGCTCTTTGATTGCAAGAAAATATACAGCAAAATATGGTTATTTGCTTGATGGTGTAATTTATACAGGTACAAGTGGCGAAAATTCGGCAGTTGGCGTTGGTATTCAACTTGCAAATACATATATCAAGCAGAATGGACCAATGCACCGTTCAGAACTGATTGATACTATCGCTTTTGGTGGCTATAACAGAAAAACTCCAAAACGAACACCTTGTGATTGGGTGTCCCGTGACGAAGAAGAAGTGGACAAATTTATTGCAGACGACCTTTGCGGATATAAATACACTGTCAGCGGTATGAGAGCGTTGTTTACTCTTTTGAAAAAGGTTTCATCTCGCCGTTGGTTTAACTCTGTACCACTTAGTATGCACATTTTAATGCTTTCGGGCTCAAAAGACCCAATAGGTGACTATGGCAAGGGTGTTGAAGAGGTTTATAAGAAACTCAAAAAGACAGGGCATAAAAATGTCACAATGAAACTTTATGAAGATGCTCGTCACGAAATTCTCAACGAAACAAATCGTCAAGAAGTTTATGAAGACATTATAAACTGGCTCAACGAAAAGGTTGAACTTCAAAAAGAAGTAACAGCACCAGTTGTACCTGCTATTGATGAGTTGCCCGACCCTGAAATTTTGGCAGAAATCAACGAGAAAAAGGTTGAAGAAATCTTAGAACAAGTTGAAGAGATTATCCCATCAACTGAAGATTCAATAGAAGAAAAAACAAAAGAAATCGTTGAAGAAATTGTTGCCGAAATAGTAGAAGAGACAATAGAAGAAACAATAGAATAAAAAAGACCTCTCATCCGAGAGGTCTTTTCCTATGTCTTGAATTATTCTGTAATCATAAGAGATTTAACAATTGCTGTCATTTCTTCTACGCCATAGATTACTGGAACTGGATAAAGTGGGTTACCTTCTTTAAGTGCTCTTTCAACAATAATTGGAATATCTTTTTCTTGAATCTGTGCAAAGCCTTTTGGAATACCCATTCTTTCATTCATAGCATAGATTTCTGCAATGAATGCCTTTGCTTTTTCTTCGTCGTTTGCACCTTTGATGCCAACAAGGTCAGCAAGTTTTGCGAGTGAACCATAAACTGCACTACCATAAGATTCAAGCATTACAGGAAGAATAACTGCGTTTGCAAGACCATGAGGGATACCATATTGACCGCCAAGGTTGTGAGCAACTGCGTGAACATAACCAACATAAGCACGAGTGAATGCCATACCTGCATAGTAAGAAGCGAGAAGCATATTGTTTCTTGCTTCAATATTTTTGCCGTCTGTGTAAGCTGTTTCAAGGTTTTCAAAAATCATTTTTGTTGCCTTTTCAGCAAAGTTTGTTGTTGACTTAACATTTGATTT
>JAZOPS010000045.1:0-24958 GCA_045655645.1 Candidatus Fimenecus sp. | reverse complement strand
AGCTCAAAGGCAAACTATACAAATATTTGGATTACAGCAACAATTGAAGATGGAAAGATTACAGAATATGTTGTTGCAGCAGACTTTGCAGCTAACATGAAGCTTAAAGTTGGTATTTCTGTTAACGGTACAGGTTCAGCTTATTCAAAGGCAACATATAACCAGTTTAAATATTAATAGCTTTTCCATAACGGAAGGAGAAATAGAAAATGGCTAAAAAAGTTTTAACACCAGAACAGGCTGAAATTAAAGCTCTCAAAAAGGCTAAGAAGTCTGAAAACTGGACAAAATTCTGGGCAATCGTACTTGCTTTGGTTCTCACAATTGGTATTGTATTCTTAGGTCAAAGTGCAGCTAAAGATGCAGTTGCAGCTGCAGTAAATGGTACAAACACAGAAACAGGTGATGCAGGTAACACAGGTGATGTAGGCAACACAGGTAACACAGGTGATGTAGGCAACACAGGTAATACAGGCAACACAGGTAATACAGGTAACACAGGTAATACAGGTAACACAGGCAATGCAGGCAACGCAGGCAATGCAGGTAATGCAGGTAATGCAGGTGCAACTGACCAAAAGGCAGATGTAGCTAAAGCTATCAACGAAGCAACAGCAAAAGCATCAAAAGCTACATATAAGATGACAAGAGAAGCAGGCTTTGTTAAAGCTATCGACGTAGGTGGCGCAACAAGCCTTCTTAACGGAATTATTCAAGGTGTAGATAAGAACTCTGACCTTAATAGCGTTGTTGGTGGATTCCTTGGCATTCCAAAAGATGGCCAGCCTCCAAAGACAGCAGACTTCACTAATGGTCAAAAGCCAGAAGGCATGAGCGATGAAGATGCAACAAAATATGCAATTAAAGCATCAAGCATTCAGGCTAGTGATATCGTTGAATGCTCAATAAATGGCAATGTTTATAAGGCAAGAATTAAAGATACAACAAACCCATTGAGAGATGGCAAAAATCCAATGGACCGTGCAACAGGTGACTTTATTACATTTGCAGAAGTTCAAAAGAGTATAGATGGAGCACTTGGTGAAGGCGTAGTTACAGTTGACCAGGCTAGCTCAAAGGCAAACTATACAAATATTTGGATTACAGCAACAATTGAAGATGGAAAGATTACAGAATATGTTGTTGCAGCAGACTTTGCAGCTAACATGAAGCTTAAAGTTGGTATTTCTGTCAACGGTACAGGTTCAGCTTATTCAAAGGCAACATATAACCAGTTTAAATATTAATTGGTGAAACAATTTTGATAAATAATCCCGAAAAGAACTGCGGTTTTTTTCGGGATTTTTTAGTTGCTTTTAGTCTCAAAAATAATAACTAAAACTGGTGTCGAAAATATATGTCAAAATACACAAAATATAGTGATTAATTTGTACGCAGAAAAGGGAATTTTAGGGTTGATTTTAACGCTTTTTGGTAGTAAAATAATTGTGTATAAATATGCACAATGGGGCGAAGTCTAATCTTTTTTAGAATTGTTGAAAATATAGGCCCTGACCACAACATATTGTGTTTAACTAGAATCGGGAGGCGTTTTCCGTATGGATATGAATATGGATATCAAAGATTTAATCGCAAAACTTAAGTCTAAAGGTGGCAAAAGTTCCACTAAAACAGGTGGAAGTAGTTTTACAGCCTTTTTTGATAAAAACCCAAAAATGAAAATAATTATACCAGCGGTGTTGGTTGCTATTTCAGTACTTGTTGCTCTTGTAATTATTATCACAACAAAATCACCTGAAATTGATACAACTCCAGTTGGTGGTGGCGAAGCTCAAAACGTTGATGCTCTTCCACAAGATGTTAGAGATTTAGAAGACATCGAAATTGAAGGCGATAATGTTTTTGATGAAGTTGATGTTGCAAACGCGAAAATCACAACAATCATTAAAAACTCTGATGGTTATTACACAGCGGTTATGGAAACCAAAACAAATTCATATCCAAACCTCAATGTTGGTGACTACATAAATGGTTCATCGTGGGTAGTTGAAGATATTACAGATGACTGTGTTGTAATTGCTCTTGGCGAAAAGAAAGTTGAAATTAAATACGGCAAATAAATCGTATCGAAACAAATTTTGTAATCATTTTATTTAACATAAAAGTTTTTTAGGGGGAACTAAAAATGAAAGGTTCTAAGAAGTTCGGCAAATCAATTCTTGTAATTGCTTTGTCACTGATTCTCATCTTCAGTGCTGTGGCACCACTCACTGTTATGGGTTCAGAAAATTATGGTGGTTCAAAAGGAACCAGCCTTGGTCAATATCGCTACTATTCAGTTAAGAGCGGTGATACAATGTCATCAATTGCTCAGAAAAATGGTATTACAATAAGCGATATTATGACTTATAACAGTCTTGACAGTAATGACACTCTCTATAGAGGCCAAGTGCTTAAGCTTCCAATCACATCAGCTAACGCACCTTCAAGCATTGTTTCATCAAAAATTACAATTAAGGCAAAAGATGCAAATGTTAAAGACCTTGTTTCAGCAATTGCTTACAATGCAGGTTACACAGTAATTTTTAAGGGTACAGATTCAAAAATCAGCATTGAACTTGAAGATATGTCTCCAATGAAAGCACTTGATTATGTTACAAGATTTGCAGGTCTTTCATATCTTAAAGATGGTAACACTCTTTTGATTTCAACTCCTGAAGACCTTAACACAACATTTGTTGACACACTTGTTCTTACAAAGTTCACACTTAAATATATTACTCACACAGAACTTATGAGTCAGGCAAGTGCTCTTGGTCTTTCAAGCATGAAAACAGTTTCTCAGTCAAACAACCAAAGAGAAATCTGGATTAGTGCATATCCAAAAGAAATGGCAAAACTTAAAGAGCTTATTGAAATTCTCGACGCAAGTGAGAATATCAGTGTAGGCAGCAACAGCATTGCAGCTGCATTTACCCCTATCAAACTTGATTATATAACAGCATCTGAATTTTCAAGCCTTCTCGGAAGTCTTGGTCTTCACACTGGTATCACAATGTCTTCATATCCAATGACTTTGTTCGTGTATGTAAGTGGAACTCAACTTTCAGATATTATGACAATCAAAAAGGTTGTTGACACAGAAGAAGCACTCGGCAATATTACCGGTGATGGAAACACAACCCCAAATCCTGATGGCTCAACAGGTGATGAAACACCAACACCGGATGATTCAACAGGTAACACAACTCCAAATCCTGATGATTCAACAAATACAAATCCTGATGACTCAACAACAGAAGAACCAGTTGAAGAGCCAACAGTATTTGAAAAAATCGACCTTATAAATATCACAAGAAGTGACGCAGAAGCACTCATCGCTAAGTCAGGCGAAGAAGTTTCAACTTACGGTCATGAAAGAATGACAAAATCTCTTTGGCTCTTCGGTAAACAGAGTGCAATTGATAAAGTGAAAGCAATTATTACAGCAGTTGATGAAAATGTTGCTTCTGCAGCTGACACAGTTCATACATATACAGCTCAAAATTGCACTGTTGATGAACTTATGAAACGCCTTCAGGGAGTAACTTATGAAAACGTTTCATTCTATCAATACGACCATTCAAATATTACAAACAACATTATCGTTTATTGTGACGATGCAACATGGAACAATGAAATCTTGCCATTACTTGAAAGACTTGATTCAGTTGACGGTGACAACACCAAAACTTGGATTCCTATTGCTTCAAAAACTGATAAAGATAGATCATATGCAGAAAAAGCAATAAATAGTAATCTTTCAGTAATGAAGACTCTTTATCCGGATGTGTTTAGTGCAGTAAATTATAAATTTGTCGTGGTAGAAAACAAGATGGGCGACGAAATTGATTATAAAGTTGTTGTTTATGCAGAGGTAACTTCAGCACAGGCTACAAGAATGGCAAATCTTCTTGAGGTTCTTGAAAACGCATAATTAAGAAAAAAATTGGGGTGCGAAACTCGCACCCCTATACCCGCCTATAAAAGCTTTTTATATTTTGAAGAAAAGAGATGAAAATTCATGCAATTTTCCGGTAAACCAAGTAATTATCCGGTTACATTAGAAGACCTTCTCAGACTTACGGTTGAGAAAAAAGGCTCCGACCTTCATATCGTCAGTGGTATTCCACCATGTATCCGCATAAATGGTGACCTTGTTAGACAAGAAGAATTACCAAGAATGTTTCCGGAAGATGTTGAAGCTCTTCTTCTTCAGGTTATTTCAGATGACCAGAAACGAGAGTTAGAAGTTGAATGGGAACTTGACCTTGCAGTTTCAGTTCCAGGTTGTGCGCGTTTCCGTGGTAATGTTATTGTTCAGAGAAACTCAATTGCAGCAGTTTTTAGAGCAATTCCATTCAATATTCCTGACTTGGATAAGTTAGGACTTCCTGCTGACGTTAAGAGACTTTGCAATCTTCCCCGTGGTCTTGTTCTTGTTACAGGACCAACAGGTAGTGGTAAGTCAACAACTCTTGCAGCGATGCTTAACTACATAAACGAAAGATATGAAACAAACATCGTAACGGTTGAAGACCCTATAGAATTCTTACATACACACAAGAAATCAACAATCAGACAAAGAGAAATCGGAACAGATACAAAAAGCTTTGCAAACGCTCTTCGTACAGTACTTCGTCACGACCCCGATACTATTATGATTGGTGAAATGCGTGACCCTGAAAGTATTAAAATCGCGGTAACAGCAGCTGAAACAGGTCACTTGGTTTTCTCAACACTTCATACTCAGACTGCTCCGCTCACAATTTCGAGAATTATCGACTCTTTCCCAGCTGAACAAAAGGCACAAATCCGTTCTCAGCTCGCAAACTCATTGAAAGCAGTTATTTCTCAGCAACTTATTCCGACAATTAACGGCAAAGGCAGAGTTGCCGCCGTTGAATATATGGTTGATACTCCAGCGATTAAAAACCTTATTCGTGAAGAGAAAGAACATCAACTTTATGCAACAATGCAAACAGGTCAGATGCAAGGTATGCAGACTATGGACCAAGCATTGCTTAATCTTCTTAAACAACAGAAAATTTCAAAGGATTCAGTAGTTGAATTCTGTGTTGACCAAAAAGAAGTTTTAAGACTTATGGCCACTATGGGCTATTAATCACCTTAATTAAAGGGGGAAATCTCTTGGCAGCATTTACTTATGACGGTTTAAACCGACAAGGTCAAAATGTTCACGGCGAAGTTATTGCTGATAACTCGTCCCAAGCTATAAATAAACTCCGTGAAGCTGGTATTATTGTTACGGAGATGAAAGAAAAAGCAAATAATGCTAACAAAATGTCAGCAAAATCTGGTGGTAAAGTTACAACAGAAGATGTAGCGGTTTTCTGTCGCCAGTTAGCAGTTATGCTTTCGGCTGGTGTTCCAATTACAAGAGCACTTTCAACTTTGTCTAAACAGACAGAAAACGGCAAATTTGCCAACGCAATTGACACAATCGCAAGGAATGTTGAAGGTGGTATGCCTCTTTCAGATGCATTTAAAGAATATCCCAAAATTTTCTCACCATTGTTCATAGCTATGATTGCAGCTGGTGAAACTGGTGGTATTATGGAGCAATCGCTTGTCAGCCTTGCTGACCAGATGCAGAAAGAAAAAAATCTTCAGAAAAACATTAAATCTGCGTTCTCATATCCTAGAACAGTTGGTATTATGGCGGTTGTAATTTTGATTGCCATGCTTTATTTCATGGTTCCTACTTTTAAAGGAATGATGAAAGAAGGTATGGAACTTAATGCACTTTCACAATTTATTTTCGATGCTTCTGATAGCTTGATTGCAAATACTGGAACATGGATTTTAGTTGCTGGTATTATTGGTGGTGCGATTTTCTTAATTATTAAGAGTCCTCCAGCTCATATTTTCTGGGAGAACACAAAACTTACAATGCCGATGTTTGGTTCATTTATGACAAAGATGGTTGTTGCTCGTTTTTGTCGAACATTTGCAACACTTCTTGCAGGTGGTGTTACAGCGGTTGAAGCAATGAAGAGTGCAGGTCCAACAGCTGGTAGTGATAAATTGGCAAAAGCAGTTGAAAAAGCAATTTCAGATATTGAAGAAGGTTCGCCAATTTCAAGTGCACTTGAAAAAAGCGGTTTGTTCCCTCCAATGGTTACAGGTATGGTGGCTATCGGTGAAGAATCAGGTGCTTTGCCTGAACTTCTTGATAAAGTTGCAGAGTTCTTCGAAGAAGACGTTGAAAATACATCACGTAACCTTAGAGCTATGATTGAACCACTTGCCCTTGTTTTTGTTGGTGTTGTTGTTGGTGGTATGCTTATCGCTCTTTATGTTCCAATGCTTACAGCATCTACATCAATGGGTGCATAAAAAGTTATCCGTATATATAGGAGAATGATACTATGGCTAAGGTAAAAAGTATAATTGGTTGTGAAATAACAACTAATGAAATTAGAGCTGTTGAACTCACAAAGGACAACGGTGTTTATAAAATTCTTGCAATGGGATATATGCCTTTGGAAGAAGGAGTTGTTGAAGAAGGATTTATAAGAGATGCTGACAAATTTAACACAGCAATCACACAATTGATTACATCAGGTAACTTTCAAACAAGAGATGTTGTAATTGCCGTTAATAACGAAAATATTCTTATGAGATATGCATCTTTCCCAAAAGTAGATAGTGATAAACTTCGCAATATGGTTCTTTTGCAAGCTCAAGAGTTTATTCCTATTCCTATTCAGGAAATGGAAGTTGACTATGTTGTTGCAGGCGAGACCAAAGATGATGACGACGTTCCACAGACAAATGTTATGCTTATAGCCGCAAGAAGACAAATGCTTGAAGGTTATATCAATATTTTCACAGCATCAAAGTTTCAAATTCAGGATATTGATTCATCACTTCTTGCATATTGCCGTGGTATCAATGAAATCTGTGAGGGTGCTAAATATGGCATTGTTAATCTTACAGACGATGTTTTAAATTATATTGTTGTTCATGGTAACGAGATTTCAATGGTTCGTTCAATAACAATTCCAGAAAAGATGCGTAAAGCAGTTTCTTCAATTTTCAAAAACTCAAGAGACGAGTCATATAGTGAAGAAGAATTAGAGTCAGTTATTTCTTTCCTTATGCAAGAAACATCTTCGACCATCAGTTATTATTCAATGCAGAATAATATTCCAATGGATAAGATTTATCTTATTGTGAATTCTACAGCTACTCCAAAGATTTTGGCAAGCTTGCAAGAAAATATTTATGTACCAATGGAAACTCCACAGTTCTATCCATCGCTTCAATCAGCGAGTGTAACACCATTGAGTGAGTATGCAAGCTGTATTGGAGTTGCAATGTCAGGTTTGGAGGGATAAGTTTTGTTTAAGGTTAGTTTGTTACCAGCAAGTTATCGAAAATTACTTGATGGCAAAAAGAAAAAGGATATTATTTTAAAAATCGCTTTAATTGCTTTGTTCTGTATGTTACTCATTTATGTTGGCTTTTTTACAAGAACATTAATTTTAAAAGGGCATTTAAAAGATGTTAATAGACAGAACTCTGTGATTACAGATGAAATTAATCAGTTACAGCAATACAAGGCTGTTTATGATGACCTTGTGCTTGCTCAAAACAGATTAGAAACTATTAAATCAAAAAATCCAAGTGCAGTGAAATTTATGACTTTGATTCAGGCAAATCGCCCAGAATACATAAAGATTAAAGCAATCTCTTTAAGTGATTGGCAAAACAATCCGGTTTGTGTTATCGAAGGAGATCTTTCAGCGGCACAAAAAATCCGTGATGCAGTTGACCACCTTCGTGCTTATGAAGAATTTTTGAAGACTAATGAAGCTTTTGCAGATGTTGTTACAGAAGTAAAAGTTTTGAACGATATGCCAATTATAAACAATGTGGGAGATGGAGAAACATATTCTTTCAGAATATTTATTTCTCTTGGTGGAGCAATTGCTATGGATGAATCTGGTAATTTGATTACAACAACCACAACAACTACTACAACCACAACTACTACAACTACTACAACCCCAGCAGAGACACAGTCAACTGAGTCAACATCAGTAGCAGAATAAGAGGAGGATTGAAAAATGAATACAAATATTAATCTTTCTCAAATTAAAGAAAAAATTAACGGTAATGTTATTATAACTATTGTATTAATTTTGTTGGCTTTTGTTCTTGGATACACATGTTGGTATACTTTTGAGCAAGGTGAAAAATTACAGAACAATATTTATACTAGTGTTGAACAATATGAAAACAATAGACTCTTATTGAAAAATCTTAAAAACCTTAAAGCAAATTCAGATTATTACGCAGCACAAAAGGAAAAATATGACGAAGTTATTGCTGATGCTGATACATACAACACAGTTGATTATTATGTAGAACTCTCAGAACTTTGTGATAAATATGAATTGACAATTACAGAAATTACAGTTGGTGAATTAGTTCCAATGGGTAATGTAAAATCAGCAACATCAACAATTACAGTTGAAGGCGATGAAATTAATGTTAAACAGATGGCTGAATTTATCGTTTCACAACAAGAAATCGCACGAATTGATTCAATTGCAATGACAGAACAAGCAGACGGAAGTGTTGTTGCTTCATTTGTAATTGTTAACTTTACAAAATAAGCATTAGCAAAAATCCAAACAGAAAGACAGGTTTTTTTATGGGCGACATTATAATCCCCGGCAGCATTTGTGCAAGACTCATAGATGCCGGCATAATAAATGAAAACCAACTCAAAGAGGCTCTGGATATTCAAAAAACCAGCAAGCAACTTATCGGTACAATTCTCACTCAGTTGGGATATTGTACGGAAGAGGATATTGCAAAGACTCTTGCAAAGAAAACAGGATATAAATATGTTTCAATTGACGAAGTAGGCGTAAATATTGCGGTAGCAAACCTTATTACACCTGAATTTGCTCTTAGAAATAACGCTCTCCCTCTTTATGAAGAAGACGGCGTTGTATATGTTGCAATGCAAAATCCTAATGACATTCTTTTAGTTGATAACTTGAGAATGATTACAGGATGTGAAATTTGCCCTGTTGTTGCAGCAGATATGGAGCTTGCTGTTGCAATTGAAAACTTCGCTAATATGAATAGCGGCGTGGAAGACTATGACGAAAGCGCAGAAGAAGCAGTTGCTGAATCTGAACAACTCGACATTGATGACAAGCCAACTGTCCAACTTGTTAACCAGATTATCAATAATGCTATTAAAGCAGGCGCATCTGATATTCATATTGAAGCGCTCGAAAAATACATGAGAGTGCGTTTCAGAATTGACGGTGTTTTGCAAGAAATTATGCAGAACCCAATCAAAATGTACGCAGGCGTTATTTCAAGAATTAAGGTTATCGGTGGTATGGATATCGCTGAACGCCGTATTCCTCAAGACGGTCGTGCAACAGTTAAATTTGAAGATAAAACGATGGACGTTCGTATTGCGTCAATGCCAACAGTTTATGGCGAAAAAGTCGTAATGCGTCTTTTGGAAAGAAACAGTTCAAAAGCAGTTACAATTAAAGATATTAAGTTCAGTCCACGTCAGTTTGATAGATTTAATCATGCTATTCACTTGCCTTATGGTTTCGTTCTTGTTACAGGACCTACAGGTAGTGGTAAATCAACAACTCTCTATGCAACTTTGGCAGAAATTAGCACACTTGAAAAGAATGTTATTACACTTGAAGACCCTGTTGAACGCCGAATGGCTGGTATCAACCAGGTTCAGATGAACAACCGTGCAGGTATGACATTCGCAGCAGCTCTTCGTTCAGTTCTCCGTTCTGACCCTGATATTGTCATGGTCGGTGAAATTCGTGATAGCGAAACTGCAAAAATTGCCGTTGAAGCTGCCCTTACAGGACACTTGGTTCTTTCAACACTCCATACAAATGACGCACCTGGTGCTGTTACTCGTCTTGATGAAATGGGTGTTGAACCATTCCTTACAGCATCATCATTGGTTGGCGTTCTTGCACAGCGTCTTGTTAGAAGACTCTGTCCAAAATGTCGTGAAGAATATGAAATTTCACATGCAGACCTTAAAAAGATTGTTCCGGACCTTGAAACTTATGGCTACAATCAACCTTCATATAAGCTTTATAAAGCAAAAGGTTGCTTGACCTGTAATAACACAGGGTATAAGGGACGAGAAGCTGTATTTGAGTTCCTTACAGTTACAGAAGAAATGAAACGTCTCATTCTTGATAGGGCTACAATCACAGAAGTTCGTGACCTTGCAGTTTCACAAGAAATGAGAACCCTTAAAGACGAAGGTCTTTATAAGATGATGGAGGGAACAACCTCTCTCGAAGAAGTTTTACGTGTTATCGTATAATTATTTATTGTTTTTACGATGCCATTTCAGAAAGGAGCAGACAAAATGAAAAAATACCTTAAAAATAATGAAGGTATGGCTTTGCCTATGGTGCTTATCATTATGGCAATATTAATGACTTTTGCAACCAGTTTGGCTTTGTTTGCTTATGATTCATTATTGTCAGTAAAATGGATGAGCAATGATAAAAAGGCATATTATTTATCACGAGCAGGTATCGAAGCTGCTTCTTATGCTTATCAGGTTGCAAGCACCGGTAGTACAGATTATCGAGATAAATCAAATCTTGACTCATTGGATGCAATTTCAAAGGTTGTGGCTGCTGCCAAAGCAGGTGCTCCTATTACAACTGGTACAGAAAACAGTGCACCGGTTAAATCAAACACAATATATGCGTATTACACAACGGATGACCAAGAGGGAAATCGTTTTTCAGGCATTCAATTTAAGACAAGTGGCAACTTGAATGATGATTATTGTATAGGTTCTTTCGTTGTTGAAATAGGTAAAGGTATTGACTTAAGACAATATAGCGCACCTGGAGAAGAGTCTTATGAACAATCAACACTTGATGTTGTAACATTCCGATGCACAGCAAGTTGTGGTGATGACAGTAATAGAAGAAACAGAACGACTTATGCTTATATTTCTGAAACAGAAAGTGCAAGCCGTAAACAGTTGTATGATGACTATGGTGTTTTGAAACCAGAATCTTTTGTTAAAGAGCCAGAAGTAACAATTAACATTAATACTGGTGAAACAAGCTATCCAACTAACGATAACAGATTTATAATTGGTTTCATTAATAATATAAACAACTTTTTTAAAGGCATCTTCAAACAATTTCTCATAAATATTTTAGGTGGACCAACAAAAACTGTCCAGCCATATTCGTTTGCACATAGCGGTAGTTTGATTCTTGATACTCCACTTAAGGCAAAGACGATTAAAGCTCCAGGAACAGTTATTGAAAAGGACGACAATATAGTTGACCATTTATATGTTGTTGAAACATCAGAAAATCTTTTTATAAAGACTGGTATTGATGCTTCAGCGGAAAAAACGGGATTTACAATGATTGGTCTTTATGGTGACCAGATTGTAGTTGATGGTGATATCACAATGGAAGTTTACATAACCAACCCAGACGCGCTTCTTGCTGACAACCCATTTACAATTATGGCTGCTCAAACTCGTTTCCGCATAGGTACAGTTATTATTGGTAACGCAACTGAAAATGCAAAACAAATAGACCCTATTGATGGAATTAAATACATGGTTGACAATGAAAGTGTAATAGCAGATAGCGTTAATAAGATTTTCTTTAATGGTAATGTTAACTTGAAAATTTATACTCAAGGCGCAACAACACAGACTTACCGTGTGTTCAGTGCTGGTGATATTGCTTATTTTTATGGTAACTTTACAACAGTAGAAGGTGAGACAGAGACGCAAGGTGGTGGCTCAAAAGGTATTGACCTTCTTAAGTTCTTTATTGATGCATCTTTGGCAGATTTAGAAGGATTTAAACAAAATGATGCAACAAAGAGAAAACTTGAACAAGTTAAGAAGTTATATTATGCATCTGACAACAAAACTTATGAACCATATGTAACAGCTGATGGTAAAACAGTTCTCATGAGAAAGATTATCGTCGAAGAAAAGACAGATGGTTATTATGTTGATGGTTCAAAATCTAACATAAAAGAAATAATTCAACCAAGTGAGGGTGCAGGTGCAAAGCTTACGTGGGGCAGACCACGACATGGTGACGTTTGGAATAATTTTGAAAAGGTGAGCTAATATGTTGAAAAAATATATCAATATAATAAAGCAGACAAAAGGTATGAGCCTTGTTGAAGTTATGACAGCTATGACTATCTTAACTTTGATGATTTTCTGCTTTGCTCCATTGTTTTTGTCTTATTTCAACAGTATAGATATTGCAGGTAAAAAACTTGATGAGGTTTATTACGAAGCAGGAATTATGCAACGTGTAATCGGTAATATAAACAAGTCACAAACACAGGATAGCAACGGTTATATTACCCCATTTCAGAACATACCGTTGACATTGACAAGTAGCGATGGTGTATCAATTATAAAAACTGACTCATCAAAAGACACTAACGGTAATTTGGTTGTTGGCACTGTAACAGATGGTGGAAAAAGCATAGGAACAGGAGCAACAATCAAGACAAAAGCAGCTGATTCGGAAGGACAACTTACAGATATTTCCGGCGGACTTTTATTGTCTAACCCTAACAATATGGACGATAGTTTGATGACTTTCTATGCAAATAGTATTGATGCGGGATTTTATTGTTATCCTAATTCAATTACAGATGACTTCATTAAGAAAGATATTATCGTTATTGCAAAAGGTATGGCAGCTTCTTGCTCTGGATTTGAAGTGTTTGTAAACGTTGACCAGACAACAGTTAGCAAGAATGCTGATTTATATGAAGGTTATAACGCAAAATATGGTGGTAAATTAAAAGGCGACAAAGATGGTAACAAGTCAATAACAGAAGGTGTGTCTTGGAGTATTGAACCACTTGAGGGCGTTAGTGATGCGTTTGTTTTGACTGTTTATGGTGGTAAAGGTATTTCTTTTGAAACTTCACCATTAATAATTAAATATGGTACAGAAACAAAAGCTGTTGAAGTTGATGCACCAATGATGATTATGGTTGGTGAGGCGAATAAAAACGGTGAATATAATTATTATGTTTCCCGTGGTGAAGTTGTTGACCCAGACGGCGATGGTACAGCAGATACTCTTGCTATTCTTCAAAGAACAATGAGAGGTGACACACCATTAACATCAGCTATGAATGATGTTGAGTGGGTTGACGAAGAAAGCGCTGACTCTTATACCGAGGGTAAAAAAATTGACGGTACAAAATATGGCTATTATGTAATGTGTGGTGACGAAGGTCAGGTGCGCCGTTTCTGGCGTAATGCTGACGTATTGACAACTGACAGTAACGGTAACCAAACTGTAAAATATGGTAACTACTATTGGGGTGGCGACTATACATATTATACTGACTATAACTTGAATCGTTTTTCAGATGGTACATATATATATACAAAAGATGAAAACAATAACGCTTCATCAAATAGGGTTTATAGTACAGATGTTTCCTTTAAATATATTGCTATGAGACCTATGTACTGGTCAACAGGAACTGTACCAGCTGGTGGTATTTTTTCAACTGATGAAGCACCGCATGAACAAAACAAATATAGAACTGGATTTAACATGAGTTCAAAAAGATACAAGGCAGCTGGTGTGACTACTGGTACTGCTCATTTGAGAAATCTTTGTACAGTTTCGGCAACTTATGGTGAAGATGTTCAGTTCTATGCGAGTGATGGTTTGGCATATTCATATATTCCATATGACAAAACAAATTGGCTTGGTATCATAACCACATCAGGTGACGATGGTGAAGATGGAATGCCAACTTACAATGATATTATTAATTTCCAGGACAACGACGATAGTAGTGGCGATTATAATGGACATCCAGTTAAAGGCTCTTATGCAGAGGGATTAAAAATATTCTCTAATGAAGCTTGGGGATGGATGGACCCAGGCGACGGAACAAGTTCTTATTACAAAATTAATGGCCTTGTTGACGGAAGTGGAAATCCAACAGTTGATACAAAGTCATATCCGATAACACTTACATCGGTTGATGCTATCCGTATTAATGGTACAGGTGGTGTTTATGAGTCAGGTGTTACAGACACAGGTAAAAGCCATTATTTTACAAGTGGTGTTATTTCAGGTACTGACGCATCAGGTGACTCAACTGTAGGTACAAATCCAAATTCTTCAAGAACAACTGCAACCAACTTAACATATCCAACATCTAACTATGTTTTGTATTGCGGTTATATACCAGCATATATGGATGCTTGGGGTGGCACATCAGGTGGTGCATCATATCCATATACAATACAATTTGCTGGTGGAGACGGACAATATGCAAAAGAATGGAAAACATCTTATGTTAGAAATATAACAAATTCTAATGTTGGTCGTGCAAGTAATAGACTTGCTTTGAGTGATAATGCAGAATACAACACAATTTGGCGTATGACTATGGGTATTGCACCAATTTATAATGGATCGGAACTTCAGTGGAATAAAACCGCTCGTGGTTCTATAGCGTATCGCTATAAAACTGGTGCAACTAAAAAATGGTATCCAACAGTTCTTTATTACCCATATACAAACCTTGAATATGCTATTACAGGTAAATACTACGATACAACGACCTACGATAAAGATAGAAGTACAATTAATGCGTTATTCCCAGGTGTTTCAAATAACCTAACAGTTGGTAGTCCTAAACTTTTAACAAGTCCCGCAAATGATAGACAAAACTATACAACAAACGGTAAGGTAATTGATATTACAATTGCATATCTTTCACATCCTTTGGCAATTTCAATCGCAGCTAACCCAACTGACCATACCGTTTTTGACTTGTCTAACAACAAAGAGGGCGGTCAGGTGTTCTATTGGCATAATCGTCGTGAATCTATAACATTCCTTGATTCCGCAAGCACGGTTGTTCCAAATGGGGAGAATGATGTTCCAGTTTCATTGATGGTTGGTTATGTTCTTGGTGGTACTGCTTTCTATGGTGCAACAGATGGTACCGCATCGGTTGACGTTACTTCAGTTATGAACAATGGTATTGTCTTCTTAAGAGCTGGTAATAGTGAAATATATATGCAAGGCACTAAAGATGACGGTTATATCGAAGAATTATTCAGTGAAGATGCGGCTAACTCAAAAACCAGTGAATATATGGCAATTGACGCAGATGGTTACAAGCTGGCTCAAGAAAGCAATGTTTTCCATCAGTTCTATTATCTAAACTCAAGAACTACTGATAGTGCAAATCCTTCAAAGGGCAGTCATATCGGTAATCTTAAGGGTGCGGAATATTGGGAAAATAATCGTCACATTATTCAAAGGTCAATCACAGGTCCTGCACCTTCAAAAGGCAGTGACGGAAGTACAGAATATCTTCGTGCACACCCAATGTCAGATACAAAAGTAACTTGTGTTGCTTGGGGAACAACTTGGAATGGTAACCCTGAAGCAATGTGGGGTACTGATAATGGTAGCGTTCTTTCATGGTGGGTTGATATTACGGCAGCAAGAGACGGCGATGCATCAAAGTACAATGACCGTTCAGTAGATGCTGAAATTCAATCATATAAATGGATTGATACAGTAAGTGGCAAGACATATAGTCTTCAGGGAAACAGCAAGTATGGTGAGACTGTTGGTTCATCGGGTGAAGGTTTCCATGTGAATACAGCATCGTCAAACTACAAAACATTTTTTGATAAGGCTACTCAACAATATAACTTTTTTAATGTCATTGGTTTCATTAACACTCTTGAAAATATTAATGATATTGAATTTACTGATGATATTTGGGTAGCAGTTGGTGACCAAAGTGATAGAGACCCAGCGGATTATTGTGCAAGTGGAGTATATGCTCCTGGAAATGGAAATAATTCAAACCTCTATAACAGCAATGGAAACTCAATAGGTGAAAACCCAAGATATAATTACAGAGCTTATGGCGATGCAGACAATAATGGCAAAATCGTCAATACAGGCAGAGGCGGTTCTTGGGTTAATGTAAGATATTGGGTTGATATAAGTGATGGTAATAATGGCTTTGGTGGCAAACAGTCAAATGACAATAGCATATATCACTGGAAAGCAGTTCAAATTACTAAAGAAGAAAACTGTAACATCGTTCAGATTAATAATGTTAATGGTATGTGGATTGCAACTGGTTATAAAGACGCTAACAACAATGATGAATATGATACAGGCGAAAAACCTATTGTTTGTTGGGCTTATGACCCATTAATTCCATGTGGATTGGATGCATCACTTGGTGGCTGGTCAGATAAAGTTGAATTCTATAAAGAGGGTGCAACTTCTGCAACATCAGGTATACTCGATAAATCATTAATCGGTGGCATTAACTCTTGTGCGACAAGGTCTTAAAAAATAAAGTTCTGGGATGGTTTTTCCATCCCAGAACAAATTGAAGTATTGGGGTGAGCAAATGTTTAAACTCATACACAAAAACAGAAACGGTTTTTCACTCGTTGAAGCCTTAGTCACTTTAGTTGTGCTTGGAATGGTTTTAGCCATGGGTGGAACGCTTCTTTATCAGCTGACAAATTTCACCAGTATGTCAACGTATCGTTATGAAATTCAAAGCGCTGTAAAGATGGCATATACAAAGTTTGAAACACACAGCGACTCAATTGTTCAAGCGTATCAAGCAGATGTTTTGTATGACCCTGTAATTGCAGCAGGAATAGAAGTAACAAATGCTGACCCTAGTAATTTTCAATATAGATGGTTGGGTGCTGATGGAATTGCAACCTCTTTAATTTTGCCTGAAGGCGATACAATTGACGGGTCATATACTTACATTTTCTCAACTCCAGCATATGATGTGAATGGTAATGATATGGGGTCGCTTCTGTTTATCAGAAAGCACACTTCATCAACTAATGAATTGTATTTGAATCCAGAAGGCATGGGAACAGTTCCTGTTGAAATATTGTTTACAATAGCAACGAATGTTCCAAAAGCGGAAGATAGATACAAAGGTGACTATATTCCGCCTGAAAATCCAACAAAATATATTGGGCATTCAGTTAATGTAGTTATTAAGTCCGGTAAAGACGAAGTGACCGATTATGCTGTTGACACTTCATATACCCTTGAAAACATTATGCAGAACAACAAAACCATTAATTATCTGGGTACCACTCTTGTAGCAGATAGCACTTGGGGTGTTGATGGTGAAACAGGTCCTGCTGGTTGGGTTAACGGTCAATTGACAGGCTATCCCACAAACAGTCAAGGCTCATTTGAATGTGTAGATGAAAATGGAGTAAAACAGAATAAAGTTTATAACACCATATCAAAAAATGGTAATATTATGCGCTTTATTTCACCAGAGGCATATTTCTCTGAAGATGGTACAAGTACTAGTCTTGAAGGTCATGCTCTTGCAAGCTGTCTTGCATATTTCGCTATGAATGGCACAGATATGGGTGACAGAGTGCTTGATAACCTCAGATTATTCCGTGATAATGTGCTTCGCGGCACAGAGTTTGGCGATTGGTTTATTCATCAATATTACTATGTGTGGTCACCATTCTTAATTGAGAACACAGCATTTTTGAAACCTGTTTATCAGGCGATATTTACTCCACTTTCTTATGTTTGCGAATTTATAGCAAATTTATAATGAACAGTTAAGGCGGGATATGTAAAAAATATCTCGTCTTTTTTGTTCAACTTTTCGTATTGACTATTTTTGACAAATGATATATAATTTACTTGATAGGGTACGGTTTGTTCCCGTTAAATCCCAGCAAAGAGGGTAATTAAAATGAGAAAGTTACTTAACAAAAAAGGTTTTTCACTCGTTGAATTGATGATAGTTGTTGTTATTATGGGTATTCTTATTGCAGTGGCTATTCCACTTTATACCGCAATAACTGAAAATGCTGAAAGAAGAACATGTGAGTCAAACCAGGCATTGATTACTGAAATGTTTGCAAAATATTGTGTTATGGATGACCAACATACAGCTTCAAAATTATTGCCAACAGGCACGTATAACAGCAAAACAAACGCAGAAGGCACAATTGATGAAGAATTTTTCGAAAGCTTTGACGGTGGTTTTCCAACATGTTCACTTGAAGGTCATTATTATGTACTTACAAAAGTGAACGAGTATGAAATAGATATCAAATGTTATGATGCTGAAGGCAATCTTGATGCTAAACATAACGGATAATTGGTAATTTTCAACAAAAACAGACGCTTTAACTTGTTAAAGTGTCCAAACTTAAAAAAAAGGCTTTACAAACCACTTGATTTGTAGTAGTATATAGGTACGGAAAGTTCCCGTTACTAAAATTGGTATTCAGGTCAATAGGGACCTTAATATAAAAACTATAATTCTTTAATTAAAGGAGAAAATTATTATGAGAAAAATGATGAACAAAAAAGGCTTCTCACTCGTTGAGCTTATGATTGTTGTTGTTATCATGGGTATCCTTATTGCAGTTGCTATTCCGCTCTATGGCGCAATCACAGACAACGCAAACAACAAAACTTGCTCAAACAACATCAAGTCAATCAAGACAAATGCAGCTAACTACAAAGCTACATACAACAAGCCAGCATCAGCTAATGGTGCAGAACTTGCTGATATGTTCGACGATGGCGATTTCCCACTTTGCCCACTTGCAGAAGGCGATACAAATAGTGGTTATGAAATCTCAATCGACCAGGACACAGGTGCAGCAACAGTTGAATGCCCATTTGCTACAAGCACAGACGCAGCTTATGATTTCCATACAGAAGACGCTACAGGTTCAAAAGCTATTTCTTAATTTCAGTTTATCTTAAATTAAAAACCAAACATAAAGACGAGGGGTATTGCCCCTCGTTTTTTATTGACCTTTATATAATTTTGTAGTAGAATATACAATATACACCTCCCTTTAACAAGGGCGGTAATAATGATGAAAGCAGGAATATTATGAAAACAAAAAAACAAATACCTTATATCTGGTTAGGGCCTATAATCACATTGGGTATAATGCTTGTACTTTATGCGGCGGGTGGTATTTACCCATTTGGCACAACATCAACTGCATTTGGTGACGGTTTTTCACAATATCTTCCTTTTCTTTCAGAGTTAAAAGCAAAGATTGTTGAGGGTGGCTCACTTCTTTTTACATGGCATTCGGGAAATGGTATGAATTTCTGGGCGACTATTGGTTATTATTTGGCAAGTCCTTTTAATATTTTGGCACTATTCTTTTCTGTTGAAGAAATGCAGAATGCATTTTCACTTATAACTTTACTCAAGCCAATTTTTATGGCTCTTACTTTCTCAATTTTCTTAAAAAATACATATAAAAAGAATGATTTGTCAGTTGTAATTTTTTCAATTCTCTGGGCAATGTCCGGTTTTATGATTGGCGGAATATATATTACATCATGGTATGATTCAATTATATATTTCCCGCTTGTGATTATCGGACTTAATAAGATGATGAATGGTGGAAGTGCTTGGCTTTATTCATTGTTTTTAGGGCTCACTATTGCTTCTAATTTTTACGTGGGTTGGATTATCTGTATTTTCTGTGTAATATACTTTATTTACTGCTTTATTTCTGATGATGGTGTTTATTATGAGGGCACAGTAACTGACGAGCAACAAAATGAAGATACTGAAAGTGTAAATATTTTTGCAGTATTTAAGAATTCATATTTATTAAAGTCAATTTTCAAATTTGGACTTTCTTCACTTCTTGCAGGTGGAATTTCAGCGATTTTAACTTTACCAATGGCTGGTGCATTACAAAATACAGGTAAGGGAACATTAGTTACAGACCATCTTGAAGTGACTTTAGATTTGGTTATGGGACTTCTTGCTTCACATATGTTCCCATTTAAAAATGAATACACATCAATATGCAATATGGACTTTATTTTTGCTTTTTCAGGAATGGCAACGATTATTTTAGTTGTTGCTTATTTCTTTGCAAAGGGAATTTCAGTTCGCAAAAAAATCGGTAATGGATTTTTAATTGTAGCTATGTGGGCATCCATGCTTATCAATAGTTTGCATATAATTTGGCACGGCTTTGGACAACCTGCAGGCATTATGTATAGATTTGCATTTGTTTATAGCTTTATTCTTCTAAAAATTGCTTATGAAGCATTCTGTGAAATTAAGAATATTAAGTGGTACGGCTTTTTAGCAGGAACAGTTTTTGCAGTAATTTGCACAACAGGTATATATTTTAATGAATTGTTCAATGCAATGTTCTTCTCTGTGGAACTTATTATTGCAATTTTGATTATCGTTGCAATTTTCACTGTTTTATTGATTTTGTTAAGCAAAAAAGAGCGTGCAAAATCTGTACTCACTGTCGTTCTTCTTGTTTGTGTAATAATTGAAACGGTTATGTTCAATTTTAATAATTTGCATACTTTCGACACACTTGAAAATCTTTCTGAAAAATCTGTTGTAGCTGAATTAACAGAAAATGTTGACGAAAATTCAAGAATACATTTTGCAAGTAAGAAACAGGAATTTAAAGACGTGGTTCAATATGGTATGAGCTTCGATTATAACTCTTTGGTAGGCTATTCTTCTCTTGCAGATGGTGATTATACACTTTCTATTGGCTTGTTAGGTACATTTGGCAATTCATTGAATATGCAGAATGGTGTGAATGAGCAGACACCTGTGTTTAATATGTTATTCCCAACAGATTATTATATTGACGGTACAGGTAATTTAAGTGAATCTTCTTTTAGAACAAAGATAACTGAAAAGGACGGTTACACACTTTATAAAAACAATTATACAATGCCGTTTATGTATACAATCAGCGACACAATTGACAAGTGGGACCCATTCGGTTACTTCATGGTGCTTGATAATCAGAATGCTATGGGTAAATATCTTACAGGCACAGAAGACAATATGTTAGTCTATAATAATCCTACAAACTTCAAGTTTGAAAATTGTACTCATATTTCTGCACTTGACCGAATAGAACTCAATGAAAAATACATTGAAGAATCTGAAGAAGAACACGAACACGAGCATGAGCACGATAATGAAAGCATAAACAACTATTATCTTTGGATGGAACAACGTATGGCTGGATATTCATATAGCGTAACTGATATGACAAAACCTGCATATATTACCTTTGATTCAGTTGCTGAAGCCGATGGTATGATGTATATTTATGTTGATACATACGAGCTTGTTGATATGACAATAACTCTTAACGGCAAAACTAACGAATATTATCTTTATGGTGTAGGCGACGAGTGTGTGTATGAAATAGGTGAGGTTAAAAAAGGTGACGTTGCTACAGTCACAATTGGCGGTTACAGAGAAAGCGAATTGGACAATGGTGATGTTTACTTTGTAGAAAACAACAGCTTCACTACAACCTCATTCACCGTTGATATGGAGAAATTTGAGAATGCTTATAACAAGCTTGATGCTATGAGTGATACTGAAATACTTGATTTCTCTGACACTTATGTTAAAGCAAAGGTTACAAGTTATACTGATGGTGCTCTTTATATTCCAACATCCTATGACGAGGGTTGGACAATTCTTATTGATGGTGTTGAAACACCACTTTATGAGCACGAAAGCCATATTCTTATGACCGCAATTTCAAAAGGTGAACACATTGTTGAAATGAAATATTGTCCTGTTGGTTTCGTGCCTGGTGCAATAATCACAGGTGTTAGCGTAGCAATTCTTATCGTTTGGGCAACAATTGCCACAAAACGCTTTAAAAAGGAAGAAGAATGTGCTACAATATCATCAAATGATGTGAATGAGGAATAATTATGAACTTTCTTTTAGTTACAAAAATCTTTTACACGGTTATTGTGTTCCTTTTTGGTACTTTAATCGGTAGTTTTCTCAATGTGCTTATTTACAGAATTCCAAAAGGTGAGAATTTTGTTACAGAAAACAGTCATTGTATGAGTTGTAATCATCGACTTTATGCCAAGGATTTAGTTCCACTTTTCAGTTGGCTCTTCCTTGGTGGTAAATGTCGTTATTGCAAGGCAAAAATTTCTGCGCAATATCCAATCGTCGAAGCAATTAACGGAATTATGTATGCACTCATGTTCTGGTTTATCTGTGATGCAACCCCAAGAATTGCACTTTTTGGTTACTGTGCAGCATTCTCAGCATTGCTTGTTGCAACAGTTATCGACTGGCGTACAATGGAAATTCCAGACTCAATGTGGATTACTGTTTTAATCGGTGGTGTAATCACTTATATCGATGAGTTAGTGACAGAAGGCTTTGATGTGCATTGTCTCATAGAACGCGTTATAGGCTTTTTTGCGGCAAGTGGCGTACTCTTCTTGCTAGCAGTTATCACCAAAGGTGGAATGGGTGGTGGCGACATCAAACTGATGGCAGCCGTCGGTTTTATGCTTGGTTGGAAAGTCGTGCTTCTCGCACTTGTTATGGGTGGATTTATCGGTACACTATATCTTATCTTTATGGCAATTAAAAATAAAGGTAAAGTTCCAAGAAAAGTTCCTTTTGCACCTCACCTTTCACTTGCAACAGTAATTTGTATGTTTGTTGGTTCAAATATTATTGACTGGTACTTAGCACTTTGCGGTATAGTTTCTCATCACAATCACATTCATTAAAAATACATAAAAAATTCCCCTACTCAATTCGAGTAGGGGAATCTTTTATATTTGCTTATTTACCAGCTTGTTTTGAATATTTGAGTCTATAAACGAGATTCATAATTCTTGTTTCAACTGGGTTAATTGGCTTTGCTTTGCCATAGAGCTTTGTGCAAACCTGAATTTTAGCACCTTTGTTAGTGATGAATTCAATAGCACCTGCGTCATATTCGCTACCAGCTACACAAAGAGCGCCGTTGTTATCAAGAAGAACAGCGTTTCTGCCTTTAAGAGCTTTAACTACCTTCTTTGATGTTGCAAGAGAGTTGTTAGGGTTATAACCTGCGTGTTTAACAGTAACACCAACAATCTGAGCAAAGTCATCAATCAATGGACGCATTGTTTTGCCCATTTTTGAACAAGCAACTGTGAATGGGTCTTTTGTATGATAGATGAAGTTAACATCTTCGCGCTTTTTATAAACCGCACGGTGAAGTTCAATTGATTCTGCGCAACCGTCACCAGCAATAACATTACCTGTTGCAATGTCAATTCTTGTAACAGTACCGTCACCATCAACAAGTGAAATGTTGAACACTGAACCATCGCGTTCACTCTTACAAGCAGGGAATTCAGGTGCAGAGAGTGGCTTTTTAACAAAAGTATCTACAACATAGTCATTGATAGCTTCAAGACTATTTGCAACTGTGCCTGTGAGTGATTCATATTTTGTAATTACAAACTGTTCGCAAATATCTTCAACACATTTTGCAACATTGAATGCATCATCATAGTCAACACCCATACAAACTGCGCCGTGATGAGCCATAACAGCAGCCTTTGAATCTGAACGAGTGATAGCATCAATTACGCCTTTGCGAAGTTTCTTTGTGCCAGGAAGACCATAAGATGCGATTGGAAGATTGTCACCAACAATCTTTGCATTTTCACCGTCGATACCGTTGATATCCATACCAATAGCTGAAACGATTGAAGCGTTAACCTGATGAGTATGAATAACAAATCCGATTTCTGGGCGAAGTTTATAACAAGCAGCGTGAATACCTTTTTCACTTGATGGCTTGATTTCACCTTCATATTCAAGGTCTTCAATATTAACAAGCACGATTTCTTCAGGTGTGAGTGTTTCATAAGCACGGCCGCTTGGTGTGATTACGAACTGTGTATCACTGATTCTACAAGAAATATTGCCCCATGTACGAGCGATAAGACCTGATTCGATAAGCTCTTTACCAGCTTTGATAACAAGTTCTTTTGCTTGCATAATTTCCATAATTTTCACCTCTTAAATAAGGATAAAAGGCGAGCGAAAGATAAGTTTCGCCCGCCAATAAAGTATAACCTGAATTATTTAGCAGGTTTAACTGCAACATTTGCCAAAACTTTGTCGAAGCACTGAAGTGCCTGGTCAATCATCTTAGGTGTGTATGCAGCTGATGTGTAGAGACGGCTACCAGCAAGAGTAACAAGTCCTTCTGCCATGTAAGCAGCGCCCATATATTGCATTTCTTTCTTTCTTTCGCTTGTTGCTGAAAGAACACCTGGAATTTTCCAAGGTTTGCACCAGTCAATTGAGTAGTGCATTGTACCAACTGTTTCAAGGTGGCAAACAGAACCTTCGTTCCATGCAACGAATGGAAGACCATATTTTGCGATGATTTCCTGAAGACCTGTTGTAAGTCTGTCACCCATTTCGCCAGCTTTCTGACATGCATTCTGCTTGTCGATTTCTTCAAGAGTGAAGTAACCAGCACAGCATGAAAGTGGGTTAGCAGTCATTGTACCGCCTGTGAATGCTTTCTTAATCTTCATGCCTGAATCATCAAGACCAGCACCAAGATATTTCATATATTCTTTCTTACCGCCGATACCACCAGCACCTGGGTAACCACCAGCAATAACTTTACCAAAGATTGTAAGGTCAGGTGAAACACCATAGTAACCTTGTGCACCAGCCATACCAATTCTGAAACCTGTAACAACTTCATCAAATATAAGAAGTGCACCATATTTACGACAGAGTCTTTCCACGCCTTTGTTGAAGTCTTTATCAAGTGGTCTTGTACCGCTTTCAGGACCAATAGGTTCAATAAACACAGCAGCAGTACCGCCTGTAAGAATGTTTTTCTTAAGAACTCTTTCAAGTGAATCAAGGTCATTTGGGAAGAATTCCTGAGTATGCTTAAAGAGATAAAGGGGAACACCGTGAGCCTGAGTGAATTTTGAGCCGGGAACACGGATACTGTAACCTAACTGGTCAGACCAACCGTGGTAAG
>JAZOPS010000044.1:0-4796 GCA_045655645.1 Candidatus Fimenecus sp. | reverse complement strand
CGGTGTTCCAGGAAAGATTACATCTGCTCCTGCTGCTCACCTTTCAACACTTTGCAATCAGATGGTTAACTTCCTTGGAATTATGCAGAATGAATGGGCAGGCGCTCAAGCTTTCTCATCATTCGACACATACCTTGCACCATTCGTAAAGGTTGATAACCTTTCATACAAAGAAGTTAAGCAGTGCATCCAGTCATTCATTTATGGTGTTAACACTCCATCACGTTGGGGTACACAGTCACCATTCACAAACATCACTCTTGACTGGACAGTTCCAAACGACCTTGCAGAACTCAACTGTATCGTTGGTGGCAAGGAAATGGACTTCAAATATAAAGATTGTAAAGCTGAAATGGATATGGTTAACAAAGCATTTATCGAAGTTATGGTTGAAGGCGACGCTAATGGTCGTGGTTTCCAATACCCAATTCCAACATATTCAATCACTCGTGATTTTGACTGGTCAGAAACAGAGAACAACAAGCTTCTCTTCGAAATGACAGCAAAATACGGCACACCATATTTCTCAAACTATATCAACAGTGATATGGAACCATCAGACGTTCGTTCAATGTGCTGCCGTCTTCGTCTTGACCTTCGTGAACTTCGCAAGAAGTCAGGTGGTTTCTTCGGTAGTGGTGAATCAACAGGTTCAGTTGGTGTTGTTACAATCAACTTACCAAGAATTGCTTATCTTGCAAAGGACGAAGCTGATTTCTATGCTCGTCTTGACAAGATGATGGATATTTCTGCTCGTTCACTTAAAGTTAAGCGTGATGTTATCACAAAACTTCTTGATGCAGGTCTTTATCCATATACAAAGAGATACCTTGGCACATTCAACAACCACTTCTCAACAATCGGTCTTGTTGGTATGAACGAAGTTGGTCTTAACGCTAAGTGGCTTCAGGCTGATATGACAACAGCAAAGACACAGCAGTTTGCAAAAGATGTTCTTAATCACATGAGAACAAGACTTTCAGACTATCAGGAGCTTTATGGTGACCTTTACAACCTTGAAGCAACTCCTGCAGAGTCAACTGCATTCCGTCTTGCTAAGCATGACCTTAAATACTATCCAGATATCATCACAGCAGGTTGTGAAAAGAATCAGACACCTTACTATACAAACAGTTCACACCTTCCTGTTGGCTATACTCAGGATATCTTTGAAGCTCTTGACATGCAAGATGAACTTCATACACTTTACACATCAGGTACTGTTTTCCATGCATTCCTTGGTGAAAAACTTCCTGATTGGAAATCTTGTGCAGACCTTGTAAGAAAGATTTCATCAAACTACAGACTTCCTTACTATTCAATTTCTCCAATCTATTCAATTTGTAAGAACCACGGCTACATTGCAGGTGAAGCATTCACTTGCCCAGATTGTGGTGAAGAAGCAGAAGTTTATTCAAGAATTACTGGTTACTATCGTCCTGTTAAGAACTGGAACGATGGTAAAGCTCAGGAATACAAAGACAGAAAAGTTTATAATATCGCTGAATCTACAGAACCACACAACGTACCAGTTGCAGAAGCTTGTGCTTGTGAAGAAGTTGAAGTAGCAGGCGACGATAAGATTATTCTTTTCGCAACAAGAACTTGCCCTAACTGTAAGATGGCTGTTCAGTTCCTTAACAAAGCAGGCATTGCATTCGAAGAAATCTTTGCTGACGAAAATGCAGATATGGCTAACAAGTTTGAAATCCGTCAAGCACCAACACTTGTTGTAATCAAGGGTGGCGTTGCAGAAAAGATTGTGAACCTTTCAAACATTAAAGGGTTCATTGAAAACTACAATAAATAAGGAGTTTTCACAATGTACGATATAATCGTTGTGGGTGCAGGCCCTGCGGGGCTTACAGCCGCACTCTATGCAAGACGAGCAGAAAAAACTGTGCTCGTTATAGAAAAAGCAACTTTCGGTGGTCAGATAACACACTCACCAAGAGTTGAAAATTACCCAGGCTTTGCTGTGATGAGTGGTGTTGAATTTGCTGACAAACTCATTGAACAGGTTTTAGGTCAGGGTGCAGAAATCGAAATGGACTGTGTTACCGGTATTTCCGGTAGCACAGGTGATTTTACTGTAACTTGTGAAGGTGGCGAGTTCAAAGGTAAAACCGTGATTATTGCAACAGGTTCACATCACAGACAGTTAGGTCTTCCAAAAGAAAATGATTTCACAGGCGAAGGCATTTCATATTGTGCAGTTTGCGACGGTGCCTTTTATAGAAATCAGACAGTTGCAATTGTTGGTGGCGGTAACACTGCTTTACAAGAAGCAGTAATGCTCTCTGACATCTGTACAAAGGTATATGTTGTTCAGAATCTCGATTTTCTTACAGGTGAACAGAAACTGCAGAATTCTGTAAACGAAAAAGAAAATATCGAAGTAATTCTTGGAACAACAGTTGCAGAAATTCTTGGGGACACAGAGTTCAAAGGTTTAGCACTTGATACAAAGGGTGAAAGAACTGAACTTTTAGTTGACGGTGTGTTTGTTGCAATCGGTCAACAACCTGAAAATGAACCATTTAAAGAAGTTGTTAAACTCAATGACTATGGTTATGTAATCTCAGGCGAAGATTGTTTGCCAGAAACAAATGAAACAGGAATTTTTGTAGCAGGGGATTGCAGAACAAAAGCAATCCGTCAGGTTACAACAGCAACTGCAGACGGTGCTGTGGCAGCGCTTGCAGCTTGCAGAGTTGTAGATTCTCTTAAATGAAATTAAGCACTCATTATGAGTGCTTTTTTTATGCTCAAAATTGAATTTGTCGGGATAATTATTTAGCCGCAAACAAAAAAGCAGGACTTTAAAAGTCCTGCTTTTGCTTTTAAAATATTAAATTATAACTTTGAATATCCGTGGCAGTTGATAAGTGCGTCGATTTTTTTGCCTTCTTTGCAAAGTGGGCATTCGTGAGAATGAACGCTGAAATAATCGGGCAAGTCGTTAGGGTTAAATACTGAATTTACTTCATATCCTGCGCATTCTTGTGATGTTGCGAAGATTGATGCAACGCCAGCCACATCGCCACCATAATATTTAATTGCTTCAATAGCAGATTTTGCTGTGTTACCAGATGCCACAGAAACAGCTGTGATAAGCACATGCTTGTCTTTAATCATTGGCACGATATTATCTCTGAAAATAATCTGTGAACCGTTAACCACTTCGGGTGTAACAATATAAATTGTCTGGTGAGCATTAATATTTACATAGTCACTTTTTGTGAGCTCTTCTGCAATGCAAGTTGCAATAACTTCAGTACCATCAAGACAAAGAATAGTGTCAATAATTTGATTACTGTATTTGTGATTCTTACAAAGTTCTTCAGCAACTGCTTTAGCCTCAGAAAGTCGGGACTTTTGTGCAGCAACGTCTATGTAATAGTTACTGTGTGCGCTGCTTGTTGCGAAATGACCTTTTGCAACACGAAGATATAAATTCTTCTGATGAGTTTTGATTTTTGAAATGCTTGTTGTTGGCATAAAAGTTCCTCCTTGGATATTTTAATATTCACATTGTACAACAAATAACTATCAATTACAATAAAAAATAGTAAACTTGTAGCAAAAAGCATAAATTTTGTATGATAAGACAAATTTATAAAAAAATTTTTATGCATTTTTATGTTGTCGTCCTGTGTGGTAACCTTTTTATTGACTTTTAAAAAAGTTAATGTTATATTAAAATTAAGGTCAGATTATTTTTTAGGGGATTTTGTTCCAATCAAGGAACATTCTATTGATTATAGGAGAGAAATTTCGTGAACTATTTATTTAACAACTTATCCCTTGGAACATATTCGTTAATTATTATCTTTTTTGGTATTATTTTAATATATGGAATAATAGATATGAAAAAGAATAAAACTGGACATCCTTTTATCAATGCATTATATGGGTTGTTAATAGTTGGTTTTTATACTATCCCACATAGATTTATAAAAGAATATTCATCAAACTTAATTTTAAAAGACATATCAGAACAAATAATGATGATTATAATGTTTTTCTTTTTGATTACTTTTGTGTATTTTGCATATTTAGCATACAAAAAGGGTTTTCTAGATGAAAAGGGAAGACAGTTAATGCGTAATACGATTATGCCGTGTGCTATTATTTTTATTATATGTGTTGTAATAATAGTCACATATATAGTGTTAAAAAAGCAAGGCATAGTTCAATAAAATAAAACAAAAGAGAAAGGTTCTTTTGTGTTTGACAATTAAAATTTAATATCTCACTAAAAGCCGATGGGGGTGTTTACACCACCATCGGCTATCTTTATGCATTTTTATGTTGTCGCCCTGTATGGTCAAGGTAAAAATCGTCTTTATAAATCAAATCGTTGACTGATACAAATGAATAGCCTTGTTTTGACAATTCGGTGAGAATTATATCAAGAGCGGGTGCTGTGTTTTCGACTCCGTTGTGAAAAAGCACAATTGAGCCGTTTGTGACACGGCTTAAAACCCTGTTAACAATCTCATCAACTGACAGTTTCTGGTAGTCAAGAGAGTCAACACTAATAACAAAGGTAAAAAATATATGATATAACAAGTTGAGCGTTGATGAAGAAATGCAGCACAGGGAAATGTATGGGTGCTCTTCTTCAAATTTCCAAAGCTATCTCTGAGGTATGCTCAAGCTGTAACAACAATTATTAATATTTAAAAGAGAACAAAAAACAATAAAAACTAAATTCCACATCCCTTTTCAAAGGGATGTTTTTCTTTTTAATGACTTTTTCTTTTATATATGTTATAATAATTACAGAAACA
>JAZOPS010000043.1:0-39829 GCA_045655645.1 Candidatus Fimenecus sp. | reverse complement strand
AGCAAGGTCGTTTGGAACCTTCCAGTCAAGAGTGATGTTTGAGAATGGTGCCTGTGTGCCCCAACGTGAAGGTGTGTTAACACCGTAAACGAAAGATTCAATGCACTTCTTAACCTGATCGTATGAAAGGTTGTCAACCTTTACGAAAGGTGCGAGATATGTATCAAATGAAGAGAATGCCTGAGCGCCTGCCCATTCGTTCTGCATAATACCAAGGAAGTTAACCATCTGGTTGCAGAGTGTGGAAAGGTGAGCAGCTGGTGCTGATGTGATTTTGCCTGGAACACCGCCAAGACCTTCTTGAATAAGCTGTTTAAGTGACCAACCTGCACAGTAACCTGTGAGCATTGAAAGGTCGTGAATGTGAATGTCAGCATTTCTGTGAGCGCTGCCAATTTCATCATCATAGATTTCTGAGAGCCAATAGTTAGCAGTAACAGCACCTGAGTTTGAAAGAATCAAACCACCAACTGAATATGTAACTGTTGAGTTTTCTTTAACACGCCAGTCATTAACATTGAGATAGTTGTCGATAATAGCCTTATAGTCAACCAAAGTTGTATTAAGGTTACGAACTTTTTCTCTCTGACGACGATAAAGGATATATGCTTTTGCAACTTCACCATAACCAGCCTGAACAAGAACTGATTCAACGCTATCCTGAATGTCTTCAACTGCGATTTGATGGTCCTTGATTTTTGAAGCGAAGTCAGCAGTAACTTTAAGTGCTAAAAAGTCGATAATATTGTCATTGTACTCGGTTTCTTGTGCTTCAAATGCAAGTTTGATAGCTTCTGCGATTTTTACTAAATCAAATTCTGCGATTTTGCCGTCTCTTTTAATTACGTTATACATAAATACGTCCCCCTTTGAAAATTTTCGGTTCGTGTATCATTATATAAAAAAATATTGTGCTTGTCAATAGGACAAACACAATATATAGTGATTTTTTTAAATTTTAAACACAAGATAATGTGTTAAATTCCTCTCAATTCTACGGTTTCAAAATGATTTTTGGCAATATTCAACAGTTTTTGAAGCTCAGTTTTGTCATATCCGCTGTAACCTGTACAAATTAAGTCGCCTGAATCGGTAAAGCCCTGTAAAAAGTATTTTTTTGCACCTTTAATCCAAGACACAATATCTTGTATATCGTCTTCGGTGTGCAATTCTTTAACTATGGTTGTACGGAATTCATAATCCACCACACCACTCATTAAAAACTCAACACTCTCATTGATTTTTGCCATATCCATACTTTCTAAACCACAAGTGAGAGCATATTTTGGCTGTGAATTTTTGATATCCATAGCAACATAATCCACAAGTCCGCTATTTACAACATCTTTAAGCACATCAGGACGATAACCATTTGTATCAAGCTTAACACTATAACCCAAATCCTTGATTTTTTTAAGGAAATCTTTCAAATCAGGTTGAAGTGTTGGCTCACCACCTGTAACACAAACACCATCTATTATCCCCTGTCTTTTTTGAAGAAAGTTAAAGAATTCTTCTTCACTTATTCTTTCTTCGTCAATATTAGTTACCAAAGATGCATTGTGACAAAATGGGCAACGGAAATTACAACCTGCAGTAAAAACTGTGCAAGCCATTTTGCCGGGATAATCTAAAAGTGTTAATTTTTGCAATCCTTTAATAAGCATATTATCAGTCCTTAATTTCAAAATAAACTCTGTATCTCTCGTGCATTATATCATAAAAAGGCTCAAGAATGTGACCATCAACTGAGAATTTCAAATTATCTATACTATATATATTAGTATTAGAAATTGGTGCAACTTCAATTCCTTCATAATTGGTCAAATCATTTTCACCTTTTGCATGGTCATCTTCAGGGAAATTCTCTTTGCCAAGTCTTTCGGCTAAAACGATTCCACCGAATGTGAAATACACTTGATTTTCGTCATCACGCTTATGGTGAACTTTTATTTTCATTGGTAAGTTGACTTTAAAAATATCACCTTTTTTAAACTCACCTTTTATTTTAACATATCCTTTTTCAGTTTCTTTATAAATAACGCCATCATATTCAACTGAAAAATCATCACACCAACAAGGTTTTCTAAAGCAGATTGTTTTGTCTGTGTCGTTTTCAATAATAAATTCTGCTGTTTCGCAGTGTGGATATTCACTATTAAGTGTTGCAGAAAAATCTCCGTCTTGAACTGTTGATGGAATATATAAATTCACATACAACTCATTTTCATACTTATTATATATGTGTTGATTATAGGTGAACGGATTTTCAAGACCTGACCCAAAGCAACACCAAAATGAGTCTTCAAGAGTTGAAAAAACTTTGAAGTGACCACTTTTAAGTCCCACAAAATAGGTTTTCATTCCTGTTTCGTCTTGAGACGCGAGAATATGATTATATAAAACCTTTTCGCAATAGTCATAGTATTTAGCATCTTTATCTAAAGTAAAAAGTTCTCGTGCTAAAACAAGCATATTATTAGAATTACAGGTTTCACAAGTATTTGTTTCAAGTGGTTCTGTGTGCAAGTCGTGAAAATGCTCACTTACACTGTTACCACCGATTGCATAGCTACGGTTTTCGTTGACTGTATCAAAGAAAAACTTAGCACTATCATATAAATAGTTTTCCCCACCGTTATTATAAATTTCTAACGCTCCAACGATTTTAGGGATTTGAGTATTTGCGTGCTTACCCGTTAAAATATCTTGTTTTTGTGAAAGTGGTAAAAGCAATTCTTCTTCACAGAAGAATTCTGACGCTTTTTTTAATCTTTCGTCACCCGTAATTCTATAAAGACGGGATAACACCTGATTCATTCCACCATATTCACATTTTAAAAGTCGTTTTCTTTGGTCATCATTAAGAGTTGATGTTGTGTTATAAACCCAAATGCCCAGTTTTGAAACAACACTCAATGCTTTTTCGTTTTCTGTTTTTTCATAGATGTCAATGAGTCCACGGAAGATTTTATGAAGAGTATAATATGGCACCCACCAACCTGCCAAATCAAAGCCACCAACTGTAAATGTTTCTGGATTATTAAATACACCCAAAAAGCCTTCTTTTTCAGGAAATCCGCAAACATATCCGTTTTCTTGTTGCAAAGTTTCAAGCTCATCCACAATATAATCTGCAACTTCTTTTGCTTGTGGGTTTTCGGTTGTTTCATAGCAAAGTGCAAGAGCGGTCATAAAATGTCCTAATGTGTGACCTGAAATGCCCTTTGCTTCCCAACCGCCATAGCGCTCTGCTTTTGGTTGCTTGCTCATCGCTTCATAAACGGGTGCTAAAAGTCTGTCAGCAGAAAGTTTAAATAGCACTTCTTCCCCTATTTGTTGTGAGTTTTTAAAAATTGAATTTTTAAGACTTATCTTCATAATATCACCTATGAAAAAATCTGCACCACATATAGTGAAATGCAGATTTGTTTTCTATGTTAGTCGTCAACTAAAATTGTGACTGCATTTTCTTTTGTGGTAACTTCAACAAACTTGTGTTTGCCACCACTTTCACCGTCAAGAGTCCAGTCGATTTCATCATCAAAATAGAATTTGAATTTTTTGCCGTGTCTTAACACAAGATTTTCATTGTGAAGCACATCTCTTGTAACGAACATATCCCTAATAATTGTAACAAGGTCAACAGGATTCTTTGGCATTCTGATAAGTGCTAATTCGTGATAGCCATCATCAAACTTTACCCCTGCTTTTTTAAGCACAGGGAAACCTGCTACTGAATATGAGTTTGACACGCCACCATAGAAGAATTTGCCTTCTATAATTTCGCCATCGTCACATTCAATTTTTGCTTTAAACCCTTTGATTTTATGAACTTCTTTAACTGTTTCCCAATAATAAGCACCACGGCCAATTTTATTTTTAAGGCTCTGTTTTGCTTTATAAGAAACATCGCAGAAATTACCAAAGCAAGAAACATAGATAAACTGCTCTTTGCCGTTAAAATCACCGATGTCAACTTTCATTTCGTCGCCATCAACGATAATATCAACAGCTTTCAATGCATCAGTTGGAATATGCAAAGAATGAGCAAAGTCATTTGTTGTGCCCAAAGGAATATAACCAATTTTACATTTAAGGCCTAATTCCATAACACCACAGATTGTTTCTTTGAGTGTTCCGTCACCGCCAACACAGACGATATAATCGTTACCATTGCCATATTCGCGAGTGACAACAGTAGCGTTTTTATCAATCTCTGTATAGCGCGTTTGCACCTCAAAATCTGCTTTTTCAAATTTCGAGACAATTTGTGGTAAATGTTCAGTTGCTTTGCGTTTGCCTGCGGTAGGGTTTACAATAAGCAAAAGTTTTTTACTCATATTAGAACTCCAATTTTTCGTTAATGTATGCAACAAGTTCGTCGATTGGCATTCTAACCTGTTCCATTGTATCTCTGTCACGAACTGTTACGCAGTTATCTGCAGGTGTATTTTCGTCACCAACTGTTTCGAAGTCAACAGTAATACAGAATGGTGTACCGATTTCGTCCTGACGACGATATCTCTTACCAATTGAACCTGCATCGTCATATTCTACATTGAAATGTTTTGAAAGCATTTCGTAGATTTCGTCTGCTTTGTCGCCGAGTTTCTTTGAAAGTGGAAGAACTGCAGCTTTAATTGGTGCAAGTGTTGGATGGAATCTCATAACAACACGAGTATCGTTCTTTTCTGCATCAACAACTTCTTCGTCATAAGCTTCAGTAAGCACTGCAAGGAAAAGACGTTCAACACCCAAAGATGGCTCAATAACATAAGGAATATATTTTTCATTTGTTGTTGGGTCAAAATATTCAAGACTCTTACCACTTGTATTGATGTGCTGTGTAAGGTCATAATCTGTTCTGTCTGCAATACCCCAGAGTTCGCCCCAACCGAATGGGAAGAGATATTCAAAGTCAGTTGTCGCCTTTGAATAGAAGCAAAGTTCTTCAGGGTCATGGTCACGAAGACGAAGATTTTCAGGCTTGATGTTGAGAGAATAGAGCCAGTCACGGCAGAATGCTCTCCAATATTCAAACCATTCAAGGTCTGTACCAGGTTTGCAGAAAAATTCAAGTTCCATCTGTTCAAATTCACGAACACGGAAGATAAATTTACCTGGAGTAATTTCGTTACGGAAAGATTTACCAATCTGTGCAACACCGAATGGTACTTTCTTTCTTGTTGTTCTTTGAACATTTGCAAAGTTCACGAAGATGCCCTGTGCTGTTTCTGGACGAAGATAAATTTCAGCAGTTGAGTCTTCTGTAACGCCTTGGAATGTTTTGAACATAAGATTAAATTGACGGATGTCAGTAAAGTTGTGAGCGCCACAGTCAGGACATGGAATTGAGTGTTCTTTGATATATTCACTCATCTGTTCATTTGACCAACCCGCAACATTTGTACCGTCAAAGTTTTCGATAAGATTATCTGCTCTGTGTCTTGTTTTACACTGACAGCAGTCCATAAGTGGGTCAGAGAAACCACCAAGGTGACCTGATGCTACCCAAGTCTGTGGGTTCATAAGAATTGCACTGTCAAGACCTACATTGTATTTGTTTTCTTGAATGAATTTTCTTCTCCAAGCTTTTTTGATGTTTTCTTTAAGTTCAACACCAAGTGGGCCGTAGTCCCAAGTGTTTGCAAGTCCGCCATAGATTTCGCTACCTGCATATACAAAACCTCTACCCTTTGAGAGAGCAACGAGTTTTTCAAGTGTTTTTTCTGTGTTAATCATAAATGGTTTTCATTCCTTTTATATAAATTAATTAAAAAATTACTCTGTAATACCTGCTTTTGCTTTTTCAAATTCTTCTGTAATCTCTGTTGATGGTTCTTTTGTAAGAAGTGAAACAACAACAATAACGATTGAAGAAACAACGAATGCTGGGAGAAGTTCGTAAATTGCAAAAACGCCACCAAATGTTGGGTTAAGCACAAGTTTCCAAAGGAATACTGTTGCCGCACCTGAAAGCATACCTGCAATAGCACCTGCACGGTTTACTCTCTTCCAGAAAAGTGAGAAGAGCATAAGTGGTCCGAATGTTGCACCGAATCCTGCCCAAGCGAATGAAACGATATTGAAAATAACGCTCTTTTCATCAAGAGCAATTACCATACCAATAAGTGCGATTATCATAAGTGCGATACGAGATACCCACATAACTTTTTTGTCACTTGCATCCTTTTGGATAACGCCCTTATAAACATCGTTTGCGAGTGCAGATGATGCGATAAGAAGATATGAGTCAGATGAACTGATTGTCGCAGCAAGGATACCTGCCATAATAACACCCGCAAGAACTGGGTGAAGGAGAGTTTCGCTCATAAGAACGAACACATTTTCTGCGCCACCCTTTGTAAGCAATGTCTCTGCGGTTGGGAGCATTGCACGACCGATAATACCAATTGCAACTGCTGCAAAAAGAGAAATGATAACCCAAACTGTTGCGATTCTTCTTGACTTTTTAAGTTCACTTGCTTTACGAATAGCCATAAAGCGAAGAAGAACTTGTGGCATACCAAAGTATCCAAGACCCCAAGCAAGCATTGAAGCAATTGTGAGTACAGGATAATCAAGTGCATTGCCAAATACAGGCACACCGTTTTCAACAAGTTGCATACCAGCTTCGTTCGTTACAGGGTTTGCAATTTCTGTAAGTGAGAAATAACCCTTGATTGCTTCTGCATTTGCCATAACAGCATCAATGCCACCTGCGTGGTTTACGCCCAATATAAGAACAGATACAAGTGCAACAATCATAACGATACTCTGCATAAAATCAGATGCACTTTCTGCAAGGAAACCACCAAGGAATGTGTAAATGATAACAAAGAGAGCACCTACAATCATCATTGATGTATATGAATAGCCGAACAATGTGCTGAAAAGTTTACCACAAGTAACGAAACAACTACCCGCATAAACTGTGAAGAATACAAGAATTAAAACTGATGCAATAATTCTGATAACCTTTTTATCTTCGTGGAAACGATTTGAGAAAAATTCAGGAACTGTAATTGCATCACCGCTGATTGCTGAATAGTTACGAAGTCTTTTTGCAACAATAAGCCAGTTAAGGTATGTACCAAGAGCAAGTCCTACTGCTGTCCAAGTAGCGTCTGCAAGACCACACCAATAAGCAACACCTGGAAGCCCCATCAAGAGCCAGCCACTCATATCAGATGCCTCGGCACTCATAGCCGCAACCCAAGGGCCTAAACTTCTGCCGCCTAAGAAATAGTTTTCTGTATTTTTGTTTGCTCTACGAGCAAAGAATACGCCGATTCCGATAACGATGAGCATATACCCTGCCATAGCGAGAAATATCATCATCTGGTTTGACATTTCATTCATCCTTTCTTACTGTGAGAATACCCCACTATATATAAATATACCATTATATTGTAATAAAAAAACAACGATTTGTAAAGCCTTTTATCAATACAAATCGTCGTTATTTCTATATTTTTATGAGTTTTTTAGGTCGGGTAACTCGTCAAGTGTAATTACATATTCATCATTGTAAATTTCTTTGAGATTTTCTGTTGTGTTATTGTCAACAAGATATTCTGTATGCCATGTTAAAAACCAAAGCCAACCTGCTTTTTTGCTTTTCAATTCATCGACTGTCGGGATTGTTCCACACTCATGGAAACACACAGGTTTTTCTTCTTTTACAACTCTTTTAACTGCTTTGAAAAGGTCAGAATGAGCACCAATCTCATAAGAATCTGCACCAGCTATGTCAACATATTCTGTGCCAAGATAAAACTCTTTATACATCTCATTTTTATGAGAGAACCCAAGCACCCAGATGAGGTTATCAAGTCCCCAATAATTTGTGTATCTGTCATACATCAAAATCCAGAGCTTTTTAAAGTTTTCTGCACCACCACGACTCCACCAGAACCAGTCACCGTCAAGTTCGTGAAATGGTCGCCACAAAACAGGAATTCCCTTTTCTTGCAACTCCTTGAGTGCTTTTGCGCCCTTATCCATTCCCTCAACGAGAGTTTTATATTCATCAGTTCCTTCGGCGAAGGCTTTATCCCAATCTTTAATATCAGTATCTTTGCACTCTGTCCAGCTACCGCTGAAATCTGCACCACAATGCCAACAAATTGAAACAATTCCACCTTTTTCATACCATTCAATTGCTCTACGATTTACACCGTCGAAGTCATCATTCATATAATCTAGCCCACGAATTGCAGGGTATTTGCCTGTCTGTTCATAAATATATTCAAATTCGTATTGCTCGCCGTCAACCCAAGTGGATTCTTGTTGACCTGAGATTATATAGTCACCATAAATTTCGCATAGATATGAATAAAGTTTCTTTGTGTTTTCATTTGCTTTAGAATTGGATAATGCATATTCTTTTTCACCCGTACAACCACAAAGCAACAACATAATAAACGATAAAACTATTGCAATAATCTTTCTCATAGTTTTTCTTTAAATCTTTTTAGTGATTTTTCCGTAAACTACACCTAATTTTTTTGAATAGAACTTTCTCTTTTTCTTTTCTTTCTCGGTGAGTTCTTTTTTTACGATTTCTTTTTTAAATCTTTCAATGTTACCGTCATCAAGAATAAATGCTTGTGTAAGGCAAATTCCACCTTTGCCGAGCATCTGCGCACGAACATAGCAACTGATTTTATCAGTATACTCTGCTAGTTTTATTGTGCTCACAATCTGACCGTCAGCGTCAAGTGTTTCTCTTTGAATAACTACGCCATCTGCAATCCACTCAATTGTGTGACAATTAACTGCACCAATTGTGATAGTCTGGTCGTTTTCGTCAACATTTAATGAAATCACCTGCGGCACAGGTCCTTCGCCCTTAAAATCTTCACCTAATTCGTTTTTAGCATAACGGGCAATTGAAAAAAATGTGCCTGTTTCCATAGCATTTCGAAGGGTTGAGAGTGAATATTCTGGCAAAATAAAGTCCATAAATGCTGTGTCAATCTGGTCAACCTGATGGGCGTCACTATTTGCGAAACCGAATACTTTTCTACCCTCAGGAATGAGAGTTTTTAAAAGTTCATCCCATAAAATTCTGTCACTACGATTAGGTTTGTCATACATATTGAGAACTTCAATACCCATACAAGATTTATATTTTCTTAAAAGGTCTGCAAAAAACTCAATATTTTCAGGCACTTTTGCACATTCAGGTCTTTTCCAAGATTGCAATAAATCTGTAGGGTGATTTATGTGAGAAATACCACCACTTTTTTCAATAAGTGAAAGTGGGATTTCATAGTCAAACTCTAATCCTTGCACACCTTCATAAGCGTTATCTGTGAAATACCCGTTCACATGGTTTTTCATAATGGTGAACATATTACATTCAATGGCGTCTGCCACATCTTCTAATCCGCGAGTCTTTGTTCTTGTGTTCTTCTCTGATTTATATGTACCATTTTTGATTTCTCTGTATTGGTCTTCTGTCAAGTAACTGCGTTTGCCGTGCCAAAGATATTGGAAGTTGAAAAATGGAATATGAGTTGGTTTTTCATTCCAAGGTTTACCTAAAATTCCGTGTTCAGCAAAAGCTAAGATATCAAAATCATTATCATAGAAACCAATAATCATATCAGTCATAGTGTCATTTGCGTCACTATAAGTTGAATGGGTGTGAAGATTAGTTTTATAATGTCTTTCCCCGTCTTCGATTAAAGACATAACACTTTCATAAGGGTTAATAATTTTATACATATCTTTTTTCCCTTTCTAAAGAGATTTATTAATATAAATATATCATTTCACAAAAATAAAGTCAATGAAAAAAGGCAAGGACAAGCCTTGCCTTAAACTGCTTTGTTATGCCATTGAATTTATGAATAATTGCAAGAAAATCGCATCATAAGCATCGACCGCGCCATCTTTATTGATGTCAGCTGCAAGTTGCTCTGTTTCAGTCGGGTTATATGTAAGCGTTGCAATTTTAATGATTGTATCATAATCATTCATATTAACCTTACCGTCACTATTAGCATCGCCAAGCATATATTCCAATGCCGGAACCGTTTCAGTTTCGGTATGGCCACAGATTGTGCAAGTTCGTTCTTTTTCACCTACAACACCCAGTGTAGGGTCAACAGTTACTTGCCATTCACCGAAATTATGCTTACCATATTCGCTGACATATTCATAATAACCACAATCTGTACAAACGTGATAGCCTATGCCTATTTGTGTACAGGTAGGCTCAATAGTATATATTGTCTCACCAAAATTATGGTCTCCATATTCAGCAAAGGTTTCTTTGTGTCCACAATTTTCACACTCGCGATAACCTTCACCTTGTTGTGTACAAGTCGGTTCAGTTGTGTAAACCTTGTCGCCAAAACTATGACCAGTTTTATTGATTTCTCTCGTTATGATTTCTCCACAAGAAAGACAAACCGCACTTTCACTACCCGCCTCTGTACAAGACGCCTCTTTATCTGTATTCCAATTAGTTGAAGTAATATGTCCTAAAGCTTGAAGCTCACGAGTGTCAAAAACATAATCACAATGTGCACATTTGAGTGCTTGTTCACCATTTTCTGTACAAGTGGGTTCTTGAGTAAGCACCCAACTACATACAGTGTGTACACCCATTGCTGATATTACTTTGGTTTCGATTGCATCACATTTCAAGCACACTCTTTGTTGCTCACCATCAGCAGAACAAGTAGGTTGAATTATAACAACCCAATCACTATAAGTATGGTCGCAATAGTTATAAGTGATTATTGCCTCGCTCAACAAAACTGTATTGCCAGTTGATATTGATATTGCATTCCAATCATCTTTCAAGCCACAATAATAAACATCTAAAAGAGCAGAACAACCAAAAAATGCAGAATCCCCAATCGATGTTATGCTATTAGGAATCGTTATATTTGTTAACCCTGAACAATTATAAAATGTTGAATAATCAATTTTTGTTACACCATCAGGAATTGTTATACTTGACAAATTTGTACAACCTTTAAAAGCAGAACTGCCAATTGTTGCTACACTATTAGGAATTGTTATACTCGTCAAACCAGTACAAGCAGAAAACGCATAACTTCCAATTGATGTTACGCTATCTGGAATCATCACATTTGTTAAGCTTTTGCAACCATAAAATGTAGTAGTGCCTATTTTTGTTACACCATCTGGAATTGTTATATCTGTTAAAGATGTACAATTATAAAATACAGAACTACCAAATTCCGTTACACTGTCAGGGATTGTTATGCTTATCAAACCTGTACAACCATAAAATGCACGATAATTAATTGTTGTTATACTCTCTGGAATGATTACACTTTTTAAGTTTCTGCAGCCTTTAAATGCAGAATCGCCAATTGCAGTGATTGTATATCCATTGATTACAGATGGTATTGAAACAATAGTATCACTACCTGTATAAGCTGAAATCTTAGCTGTTTTTTCTTCCTCGGACACTACAATGATTGTAAAGCCAGTATTTACCAACACAGGAATACTTTGTGTTTCAAATTCTCCACAATTTAAACAACTGTGTTCCCGTATACCTTCTGTGGTATATGTAGGCTCTACTGTTACTATCCAACTGCTCCAAGAATGATTCCCTGTTGCTGGAATATACTCACTCTCACTAAAGAAACAATGTATGCACTCACGTTGAGCTAAGCCATCTGTTGAGCAATTAGGTTCAGTTACAGTTACCCATTCACCAAAAATATGTTCACCTGTTGAATAAATTGTTTCTATTTCTGTTTCGCCACACAATGAACATTCACGTCGAGCCTCACCATCACTCATACAAGTTGGTTCAATTATATTCATCCATTCATTCCACAAATGTTCATCTGATTTTTCAATAGCAACAATTTCAACTTCACCACAAGATGAACATGTGCGTTGTTTTTCACCTTCAGTTGCACAAGTTGCCTCAGTTACTGTCCAATCACTCCATGAATGCATATGACTGTAATGAATTGTTGCACTTGTCAAATTATCGTTATTAGTATTACCCGACACATTATTCCACTGTTCCTCTGTACCTTCATAATAAACATTTTCAAGGTTGGAACAATCCTTAAATGCGCTACTGCCCATAGTTGTTACACTTGCAGGGATTGAAACACTTTCAAGTTTTTCGCAAGATGCAAACGCATTATCACCGATTGATGTAACACTTTGAGGTAATGCCGCACTTTTCAAGTTTATACACTCTGCAAATGCGTTATCAGCGATATTTGTAATACCATCAGAAATTGTTACAGTTACAAGGCTATTATTTGAATAGAAATTTATCACACTAGCCATTGTGTTATTATAATTAATTGTATTCTGACCATCAAAAACTATACTGACAAGACTATTACAACCATAGAAAGCATATTTGCCAATGGATGTCACACTGGACGGAGTTTTATAATGCACTTTCCAGTTGCCATTTGGATATTGAATAATTGTAGTTCTATTTTTATTAAATAAAACACCGTCAACACTTGTATATTCCGAGTTATTCTCATCAACCTCTATACTTCTAAGCAAATAGCAATCTGCAAAAGCACCTACACCAATTGATTTTACAGTTTCTGGAATGATAACGGTTTCCAAACTTAAATCACCAAAGAAGAAATAATCACCAATTTCAGTTATTGTGTACCCATCAATTTCTGACGGAATAACAAGATTTCTCCTTAAGTTGGCATATCCTGTAATTCTTGCCGTTTTTTCGCTTTCAGAAATAATTTCAATAATGAAATCTTCATCGCTATAAAAAGGAATATACTCACTTTCAACCTTACTACAAATCATACAGCTGCGTTGTTTTTCGCCATATGATATCTCAGTAGAATCTTGAATAGCGACCCACTCGTTCCATTGATGTTGACCACCAAGCGCAGGGATACTTATTAATTTTGAGTCACCGCAAATTGTACAAGCAACTTCTTCAACGCCATTATTTTCACAAGTAGGCCATTCTATGATTTCCTGTGTTTCATAAATATGCTTGTGTGAATTATAATGAATTGTTATTGTTGAAGCTTGTAATTCATCAGATACAAAGTAGATTTTATTCCATTCTTCTTCGGTACCATGATAATAAACATCTGCAAGTGAAGAACACCCTTCAAAAGCGCCCTTAAGAATCGAAGTTATATTTTTACCAATTGTTATACTTTTTAAGTTAAAACAATTTTGAAATGTATATCCACTAACTGTTGTTAAACTTTCTGGAATAGTTATTTCCAATAAGCCCCAACAGTCCTTAAAAGCATAAATTCCAATTGAAGTTACACTATCAGGAATTGTTATGTATTTTATTAATTTACACTCAGCAAACGCTTCGCTACCAATAGATTTTACACCATTTTTAATAGTTATATTAGATAAGCTATAACAACCATAAAATGCCTTTTCTTCAATTCTTTCGACGCTACCAGGAATTTCTATATTTTCCAAATATTCACAATTTGCAAATGCACTTTTATAAATTACTTCAACACTATTTGGAATAACTACAGACTTAAGACTATTACAATCCGCAAAAGCATTAGGTCCAATTGCTGTAATTGTATAGCCTCTTATCACAGATGGTATTCTTACGCCTTTTGCAGTTCCATTATATTTCGAAATGTAGGCAGTCTTTTTTTCTTCGTCAATCACTTCAATAGATACAAATTCTTCAAAAAAGAATGTGCCCGACAAAACTGTAGTTTCATATTTTCCACAAGTAGAACAAGCGCGCTCCTGTTCGCCATCTGAAGTTAATCCCGGTTCTTTTGTTACATACCAGTCACTCCAAGTATGTTTACCTGTAGCATTCAAAACAACCATTTGCACATATCCGCAATTTTCACAAACACGTCTTTTCTCACCTTTTTGACCACAAGTTGGGTCTGTTATTACCCAATCGTCATTATACGTGTGTTCATGTCCGTAATGAATTGTAACATTGTCTAACCCAGACATTCTAATATCAATTTCTTTCCATTTTTCTAGTGAGCTTTCATAATAAACATCTGCTAGACTAGAGCATTTATTAAAAGCGAAATAACCAATTAATTTTACACTTTCAGGAATTTGAATGCTTTTCAAACCTGCGCAGCCATAAAAAGCATAATCATTAATTGAAGCGACTCCGTATGACAAAGCCACATCAGTTACTAAAAGACTATTAAAATATGTATTTTTCGCATAACACATTGGATTTGACTTATAACTTCCGAACAAAATTTTCACCCAATTATCTGCTGTGCCGGTGTAATGCACATCAGTTAAATTTGTACAGTTTGAAAATGCATCTGTTCCAATTGATGTTACACTGTCAGGTATTGTTATGCTTGTTAGTTTTGTGAAACTTTCAAAAGCCCTGTTGGGAATTGATGTTATATTACTACTGAGTGTTATTCTCGTACAATTTTTGAATTTAGAATATTCAAAATATGAATTTATCCCACTACCAATTGTTGCGCTCTGCAAACTTGTGCAACCAACAAATGTATGATTGCCAATTGCTGTTACACTATCAGGTATTGTTATATTTGTCAAACTTATACAATTATAAAATGCATACTCTTTAATTGTTGTTATTTCATTTGACAAAACAATATCTGTTATCAACTCACCACTAAAATATTCGTTATCCGCGTAATGCATTGGATTAGAAGTTTGTGAAACGAATGTTATTTTTACCCAATCATTAGCAGTACCTGTGTAATACATGTCTATGAGGCTTGTGCAACCATAAAAAGCAAAATTATCAATTAATGTTACGCTGTTAGGTATTGTCACACTTGTTAAACCTGTGCAATCTTTAAATGCATACTTACCAATTGCTTTTGTTCCTGCTTTTATTGTATATGAACCAGAAATTGAAGACTTTGCGCCAATTAAATAGTTCCCAATATATAATACATTATTTTCCCAATTACATGTATTATTATAGTAACCCGTATTATAAAATGCTTCATAACCAATTGTTGTTATACTGTCAGGTATTGTCACACTTGTTAAACCTGTGCAATCTTTAAATGCATACTTACCAATTGTTGTTACACTGTCAGGTATTGTCACACTTGTTAAACCTGTGCAATTCTCAAATGCAGACGCACCAATTGTTGTTACACTGTCAGGTATTGTCACACTTGTTAAACCTGTGCAATTCTCAAATGCAAACTCACCAATTGTTGTTACACTATTAGGTATTGTCACACTTGTTAAACTTGTACAATTAGCAAATGTATATTCTCCAATTGATGTTACACCATCCGATAAAACAACATCTGTTACCAACGCTCCGTTAAAATATGAATTTGTTGCGTAATACATTGGATTAGAAACACAATCATCAAATTTTATTTTTACCCAATCGTCAGCTGTACCAATATAAAATATGTCAATCAAAGATGTGCAGCCAGAAAATGGACCAACAAATTCCTCGCTAATCACCCCATCATATATTTCTTCTCTATATATCACTAAACCCATTTCTTTCAAACTCGCAGGAAGGGTTATGCTTTTCAAACTTGTGCAATTATAAAATGCAGCACCCGAAATGTAGGTTACACCATTAGGTATTGTCACACTTGTTAAACCTGTACAACCAGAAAATGCAGCCGTCGAAATTTCTGTTACACCATTAGGAATTGTTATGTTTGTAAGACCTTTGCAATTCTCAAATGCAGACTCACCAATTGTTATTACACTGTCAGGTATTGTCACATTTGTTAAACCTGTGCAATCTTTAAATGCATAATCTCCAATTGATGTTACACTGTCAGGTATTGTTATGTTTGTCAAATCTGTGCAACCAGCAAATGTATAATCACCAATTGTTGTTATTCCCTCTGGCCAAACAATATTTGTTACCCTCTCACCATTAAAATATTCATTATCCGCATATTCCATTGGATTAGAAGCAAATCCAAATTTTATTTTTACCCAGTCATCAGCAGTACCCGTATAATACACATTTGTGAGGCTTGTGCAATCATAAAATGCACAATCACCAATTGTTGTTACACTTCTAGCTATGTCTATGCTAGTCAACCCTGTGCAACCAGCAAATGTATAATCTCCAATTAGCGTTACACCATCAGGTATTATTATGCTTGTCAAATCTGTGCAACCAGCAAATGTATATCCACCAATTGTTGTTATTCCCTCTGACAAAACAATATCTGTTACCCGTTCATCATTAAAACGCTCATATCTTGCATACCACATTGGGTTTGAATAACGGTTTCCAAACGAGATTTTTACCCAATCATCTGCCGTGCCCAAATAATCCAACCAATACAAGTTTGTGCAATCATAAAATGCATAATCTCCAATTGTTGTTACACTTCTAGCTATGTCTATGCTAGTCAACCCTGTGCAGCCTTCAAATGCAGACTCACCAATTGTTGTTACACTATTAGGAATTGTTATGCTTGTTAAACTTGTACAACCAGAAAATGCTGAATCACCAATTGTCGTTACACTGTTAGGTATTGTCACACTTGTTAAACTTGTACAACCAGAAAATGCTGACTTACCAATTGTTGTTACACCGAAAAATATTGATACATCTGTTAAGCTTGTGCAGCCCTTAAATGCACTATCACCAATTTCAACAATTTCATATGAGTTTACACTATAAATCCATACTTCAGGTTCCGTGCCTGTATATTTTGTGATTCTAGCTGTTTTTTCACTTTCAGAAATTACCTCATACTCAAAATCACCATAAGTTTCCGCATAGACATGAGTATGCGAAAATGGTATTGCCGTAAACACCATTAAAATTGCAAGAAAAACTGATACGATTTTGCGTTTCATACATACGCCCCCAGGATATATTTATACATATTCAATTATATGCTTTCATAAATTCTTTGTCAACCAAAATGCCAAATATTATGGTCAATTTACGGAACAAATGGTATCGTCCTCCTACTGCAAGATAACCAAATTATTACCTAAAATTTATAACTTTTCGCGAATTGTTTCTTATCTATTTATGGTGTATAATTAAAATGTAATCAAATTTAATGTTAGGGGGATTTCTTTTGAACTATATTGCTAAAAAAGAAAGACGAAGTTTCATGACCGGTCTTGCGGGGCAAAATGTTGTTTATTGCTTTATTGGTGCTTCGTTCTTTCAATACTTTTTGACGGATATTGCGCAGTTTCCTGCTCATTATGTTGCTGTGCTTCTTATTCTGATGAAAGTTTGGGACGGTGTTAACGACCCTATTGTTGGTTCTCTTGTTGACCGTCACCGTTTCAAAAATGGCGAAAAACTTCGACCACTTCTTAAATACACACCCGTACCCGTTGGTGTTTTTACAGTATTGATTTTCTTCGTATTCTCAACTGACGAAAACCTTTTGTGGCTTAGAATGGGTTATTTTGTAATTATGTATCTCTGTTGGGATATCAGTTACACCTTGCAGGATGTTGCTATCTGGGGTATGACAGCAGTTGTTACTCCAAACTCAAACGAGCGTGATAAATTTGTTCAGATGGCTCGTACAATCGGTTCAATTTTCTATGGTATTTTCAGTGCATGCATTCCAATGATTATGGAAATTGTTGCAAAACAGTCAGGCAATTCATTGGCTCTTATGACAGTTTTATTTGCAGCAATCTTCGGTCTTGGCGGTGCGCTTGTCAGCGCAAAATGCCATAAAGCACAAGAAAGAGTTCGTCTTGTGGAGCCGGACCAACAGCAAACATCAATTATTGAATGTTTCAAACTTCTTTTCCAGAACAAGATGCTTATGCTCATTACACTTTCAAACCTTTTCGGCTCACTTGCATTTGGCAATAGTCTTGTTACATACTTCTTCAAATACAAGATGCCTGAAATTTCAGTTGCGGGTTTTGTTCTCGGACCACTTACACTCACAACTGTTTATGGCGCAATTACTTATGCACCAAGTTTCTTGGGTATGATTTTTGCGGATAAACTTAAAGTAAAATTTGGCGGTTACAGAAATCTTCTCATATTCATTCAGATTTGCACAATAGTCGGCAAAGTTCTTGCGTGGATTATTGGATTTGAAGGTAACAACATTCTTATTGGTATGATTATTATGGCTATCTGCTCAATTCCATCAGGTGCAGCAAGTATTGCACAGACTTCACTCTTCTGTGATAGCGTTGACTATATGGAATGGAAAACAGGCAAGCGCACAGAAGGTGTTACCTTCGCTATGCAGACATTCTTCACCAAGATTTCAAGTGGTGTGACAGGTGCTCTTGCAACATTCTCACTCAGTCTTCTCGGTTATGTTGCAGTTGAAGATGTTGAAGGTGCAGTTTATCTTGGCACACAGAGTCAGGCTTTTGAAAACTGGATTTGGCCACTCACAATGCTTACTCCTGCTATTGCAGCAGTGCTCTATATCATCCCATTACTCTTAATCAAATATACCCCTGAACAAAAAGCACAGGTTGAAAAAGAACTCCAAGAGCGCAGAGCAAAAGCAGAAATTAACGAAAACGCATAAAAAAATAACCCCACAGAGAATTCGCTCTGTGGGGCTAATTTTTTGTCTTAAATTAAAGAATACTGCAGTTTACAACAAGTGCTGCAAATACGATTGATACCATTGAGAGAAGTTTGATAAGAATGTTAATTGCAGGACCTGATGTATCTTTGAATGGGTCACCAACTGTGTCACCTACAACGGCTGCTTTATGCTGGTCGCTACCCTTACCACCGTGAACACCTGATTCAATATATTTCTTTGCATTGTCCCAAGCGCCACCTGAGTTTGACATAAAGATTGCCATCAAGAAACCTGATACAGTTGCACCTGCAAGCATACCAACAACGCCTTTATAACCGAGAACAAGACCAACAACTACAGGAACTGCAATTGCAACAACTGTTGGAAGTACCATTTCACGAAGACTTGCTTTTGTGCAAAGGTCAACGCAAGATGCATAATCTGGTTCTGCTTCGCCTTCCATAAGACCTTTGATTTCTTTGAACTGACGACGAACTTCTTTAACAACGCTCTGTGCAGCCTTACCAACTGAGTCCATTGTGAGTGCTGCGAATACGAATGGAAGACATCCACCGATGAAAAGACCGATAAGAACAACAGGGTTAACAATATCAAAAGTCAAATCTGCTGTTGGGTCAATACTCTTAATCTTGTCAACATAAGATGCAACAAGTGCAAGTGCTGTAAGCGCTGCTGAACCGATTGCGAAACCTTTACCTGTTGCAGCAGTTGTGTTACCAAGTGAGTCAAGAGCGTCTGTTCTTTCTCTTACTTCAGGTTCAAGACCTGCCATTTCAGCAATACCACCGGCATTATCAGCAACAGGACCATAAGCATCAGTTGCAAGAGTAATTCCAAGAGTTGAGAGCATACCAACAGCTGAAAGAGCAATACCATAAAGACCTCTTGCAGCACTTTCGCTACCACCTGAGATGAAATATGAAACGAGAACGCTGATTGCAATGATTACAATTGGAACAGCTGTTGATTTCATGCCAAGACCAAGACCACCGATAATAATTGTTGCTGAGCCTGTTTCAGATGTGCTTGCAAGTTTCTTTGTTGGCTTATATGTGTCAGATGTGAAGAATTCAGTTGACTGACCGATAAGCACACCTGCAATAAGACCTGAAACGATTGCAACATAAAGACCAAGGTTTGCTTTACCGAGCACCAACCATACAACAGGAAGAGCAACAATTGCAATACCAACTGCACTAAGATTTGTACCACGGCTGAGAGCTTTAAGTAATTGTTTTTGGTCAATGCTTTCGCCTGTGCGAACGAAGAATGTACCAATAATTGACATCAAGATACCAATTGCAGCAAGAATCATTGGAACTGCCATTGCTTTAACGTCACCCGCAAAAGCAGAAACACCAAGAGCAGAAGCAGAGATAACCGAACTTACATAAGATTCATAAAGGTCTGCACCCATACCTGCAACGTCACCAACATTGTCACCAACATTGTCTGCGATAACAGCAGGGTTTCTTGGGTCGTCTTCTGGGATTCCTGCTTCAACTTTACCAACAAGGTCTGCACCAACGTCAGCAGCCTTTGTGAAGATACCACCACCTACACGAGCAAAGAGAGCCATTGAAGATGCACCCATACCAAATGTGAGCATTGCGCTTGTGATATCTGCTGGTGAGAGATTAAATACAAATTTAAGTAAGAAGAACCATACTGAAATATCAAGAAGACCAAGACCAACAACAGTAAAGCCCATAACCGAACCTGCAGAGAATGCTACACGAAGACCGCGGTTAAGACCTTCACGGCAAGCATTTGCAGTTCTTGCATTTGAAAGAGTTGCGATTTTCATTCCAACAAAGCCTGAAAGAGCTGAGAAGAAACCACCTGTAATGAATGCAAAAGGAACAAACCAAGTCAAGAAGCCAAGCGCCGCCATAATGCAAAGGACAACAAACATTCCGCCGAAGAATACCAAAACAACAGAATACTGTCTTTTAAGATATGCATTAGCACCCTTTCTTATTGATTGTGAGATTTTTTGCATTTTTTCTGTTCCCTCAGAGAATCCGAGAACTTTTTTTGCTGTCAATGCGGCAAATGCGAGGGCAATAACAGAACCTAAAAATGTGAGTAAAATCAAAAGTTTTTCCACACTATCGTCCACCTTTTCTATATGTTATTAATTTATTATAACATTATATTACAAAAAAACGGATTGTCAAGCGTTTAACAATCCGTTTTTACAACTTTGTGAAACTTTTACAAACACAACTTGCAAATTCTAATGTTTTTTACCTTTCCAATGTCGAAAAATGCAACTTTTAAGCATTTTCCTTGCATTTTATATTATTGGCATTAAATTATTCAGATACAAGTCAAGATAAACCACATCAAAAGCATCGATTGCGCCATCTTCATTTATATCGCAACGGTTAAACATAATATTATCTGTTACCTTTTCTTGAATTGTTACAATTGCCACTAACAAATCATAATCTATTATGTCAATTCTTCCATCACCATTTACATCACCTTTTTCAAGTGATGGCGGCATACCCTTGTTGATTAAATCGAGAATAATGGCATCAAATCCATCCACTGCGCCATCGTTATCCAAATCGCCAAGATAAGTCATCAAATCAGTTTGGACTTTTTGAGTTGTGCTGATTTTACAGATTATTTCATAGTCTTTGCTATCAATTATTCCATCAAAATTCAAATCGCATTTTTCAAATGAATCTATAGCGATAAACTTTATTTGATTTGCATTTGCAAATTCTTTTGCATAAGAATTTGAATATCCCAAAATCGTCACTTTTGAACTATCTGTAAACGCCGTATCTGAAATTTTTGTAACAGAAACGGGAATTATCGCAGTTTTATCAAGCAATGCACCGCTGATAATTTCTGTTGCGCCATCTTTTATTTCAACCGTGTCACAGCTTTCGTTAACACCGATTACTTTATCATTATAATAAAGAGCATTACCACGCCAATTATCAGGATTATTATAATAGCCTGTGTTATAAAACACGGTTGCGTTAAACTGTGCATTGTCAGAAAGGTTGATTTCTTCAAGAGACACACAATCTTTAAATGCTTCGTCACCCACATTTATAACTAAATTAAGATTCTTTATTTTTGTCAAACTTGAGCAACCTTCAAAGCAATTGGAGCCAATTGTCATTATTGATGTAGGTAAGGTCACTGAAGTTGCGCCATCGTTCCCCTTGAATGCGCCGTCGGCTATAACGCGAGTACCTGATTTAATAGAATAAATGCCAACCAATTCAATTTCAATAAGATTTTTATCAAGATATAAATAATCTAACACCGGTGCGCCTATATCTTCCCAGCTAATCCAAGAATCTGTTGAATTTCCACCTGCGGTATTTTTAGGCTTCCAGTTGGACTTATTATTATAATACGCGGTGTTATAAATTGCCTTTTCACCAATATGGGTTATCGTATCGGGCAAAGAAATTGTTGCAAGGGATGTACAGTTTTCAAATGTGCTTGCACCAATATCTTTGACACCTGAACTGACAGTTACGCTTGTGATTGTCTTATTATCCTTAAAAGCATTTTCACCGATTGTCTGGACATTTAAACCGTCAATTTGTGATGGAACTAAAACCGTTGCTTCAGAGCCTGTGTATTTTGTAATAATCACATTTTCATCAACTATTTCATAAGTGAAATTGTTATATGATAACGCAAAAGACGGTAAAGCAGATGTGAAAACACATAAAATTATTACGATAGAAAGCAATATTGATATTGATTTTTTCATTTTTGCACCGTCCTTTCATTATTATGTGAGTATTTTAACATTATTATATGAAAATATCAAGAAAAACAAATGGTGGGAGCAAGCCCCCACCCTATCATTATTATTTATTTGCTATTTCCGCTCTAGCAATCTTGATGTTTTCTACAAAACGCTTACCTGTTTCAGTAATCTTCTTGTAGTCGCCTGTCTTTGCACCTGCTGTAAGTGATGAGCCTGCACCAACCGCAACAGCACCAGCTTTAATCCATTCACCAACGTTATCAGCATCAACGCCACCTGTTGGCATCATCTTAGCATAAGGAATTGGTCCCTTGATATCTTTGATAATCTTTGGTCCGAAAAGGTCAGCTGGGAAAACCTTGAGAATATCTGCACCATTTTCCATAGCAAGTAAGCCTTCACGAACTGTCATGATACCGGGCATCATTGGAACTCTGTAACGGTTACAAAGTTTGAGTGTTTCAATATCAAGAGCAGGGCTTACGATATATTCAGCACCTGAAAGCATAGCAATTCTTGCAGTTGCTGCGTCAAGAACTGTGCCTGCACCAAGGATAATCTCTTCTGGTGTATATCTCTTTGCAAGTTCTTCAATAACCTTGTCAGCATGTGGAACTGTGAATGTAAGCTCAATAGCAGCAACGCCACCTTCGATACAAGCATCAGTAATTCTGATAGCTTGGTCAACTGTTTCAGCACGAACAACTGCTACGATACCACAGTCCTGAATTCGGGTAATGATTTTTTCTTTATCCATAATTAATTCTCCTTATCTCTGCACACGAGCGCCTGAGCCTTTAACGATGTTCTCTACTTCCTTAAGTGATGCCATTGATGTATCACCCGGTGTTGTCATTGCAAGTGCACCGTGAGCAACGCCGTAGTTAACTGCTGTCTGTGCATCTTCTGTTGTCATGAGTCCGTAAATAAGACCTGATGCAAATGAGTCGCCACCACCAACACGGTCAAGAATTTCAAGACCTGGAAGTTCAAGTCCCTTATGAACCTTACCGTCAGCATAGCAGATTGCAGACCAGTCATTAACTGTTGCTGTTTTAACTGTACGAAGAGTTGTTGCGATAACTTTAAAGTTTGGATAAACCTTAACAACTTCTTCAAGCATCTTATAGTAACCCTCAATATTGAGTTCTTTAAGATTTTCGTCGTTACCTTCAATTTCAAAGCCAAGACAAGCTGTGAAATCTTCTTCGTTACCAATCATAACATCAATATATTTTGCGATTTCTTTATTAACTTCTTGTGCCTTTGCTTTACCACCTATATCATTCCAAAGAGATGGACGGTAGTTAAGGTCATAAGATACGATTGTGCCGTATTTCTTTGCTGTTTTAACTGCTTCGATTGCTACTTCTGCAGTTGACTCTGAAAGTGCTGCGAAAATACCACCTGTATGAAGCCAACGAACACCAAGTGTGCCGAAAATATAATCCCAGTCAATGTCCCCTGCTTTAAGCTGTGCAACTGCTGTATTACCACGGTCAGAAACACCAACAGCGCCACGGATACCGTAGCCGCGTTCTGTGAAGTTAAGACCATTTCTTACTGTTCTGCCGATACCGTCATATTTAACCCATTTGATGAGTGATGTATCAACGCCACCCTGCATAATGAAGTCTTCAAGAAGACGACCAACTTCGTTATCAGCAAACGCTGTTACAACTGCAGTTTTCATACCGAAACAACGACGAAGACCACGAGCAACATTATATTCACCGCCACCTTCCCAAGCACGGAATGAACGAGCAGTTTTAATTCTGCCTTCACCTGGGTCAAGACGAAGCATAATTTCACCAAGTGAAATCATATCAAACATACAATCTTCTTTTTTTCTGAGATTTAAGTTCATAATATATACCTCCGATTAAACACCACTATAAGCAGAAAATCCGCCATCTACACAGATACTTGTTCCTGTAATAAAGCTTGAATATGCTTCATCACAAAGGAATAACAATGCGCCTGTAAGTTCTTCTGACTCACCAAATCTCTTCATTGGTGTTGCATTGAGAATTTTCTTTGTTCTTTCAGTTGGTGTGCCATCTTCATTGCAAAGAAGTGCTTTATTCTGGTTTGTTGAGAAGAAGCCCGGTGCAATAGCATTTACACGGATACCAACATCTGCAAAATGAACTGCCATAAACTCTGTAAAATTCTTAACCGCTGCTTTTGCTGCTGAATATGCAGGAATTTTTGTAAGTGGACGATAAGCATTCATTGATGTTACCATAACGATACAAGTATTTTCTTTTTCTGCCATATCGCGAGCAAAAACCTGAGTTGGAATAAGTGTTCCAAGGAAGTTAAGATTAAATACAAATGAAATACCACTTGCATCAAGGTCAAAGAATGTTTTGATGTCCTCATTCTTTTCTATAAGGTCAATTTTTTCAAGAGTTTCTTTTGTTGTTGTGCCTTTTGGATTATTGCCGCCTGCACCATTGAGAAGAATATCGCAAGTACCAAGTTTTTCGTTAATAATTGCACGAGCATTTTCCATGCTCTCTTTTTCAAGTACATTACAGCCAACTGCAATAGCCACGCCACCGTCAGCAACGATTTCGTCTGCAACCTTCTGTGCTGCTGCTTCATTAAGGTCAAGAACAGCAACTTTTACGCCCTGTTTTGCAAGAGTCTTTGCAAAGTCACCACAAAGGACTCCGCCGCCACCAGTTACTACTGCTACTCTACCTTTTAAATTCTCGTGTACCATAGGTTATTTACTTCCTTTCTCAACTGCTTCGAATAAGCCGTTTATATATGTTGCACCAAGTGCTCTGTCGAAAAGTCCATATCCAGGTTTTCCTGTTTCGCCCCAAATCATTCTACCGTGGTCAGGACGAACATATCCATCAAAACCTGTATCTACAAGCGCCTTAACTACCTCATACATATCAAGACTACCACAACTTGAAATATGTCCACTTTCTTCAAAGCTTCCATCTTCCATAATCAAAATGTTTCTGATATGCATAAATGCAATTCTGTTCATTGCACTATATTTTCTAATCATTTGTACCACATCATTTGACCTTGCACAACCTAATGAGCCAGTACAAAGACAAAGACTATTTGCCTCACTATCAATAAGAGCTAACATTCTGTCGATGTTTTCTTCGCAAGTGATAATTCTTGGAATACCAAAAATTGGATATGGTGGGTCATCAGGATGAATTGCCATTTTAACGCCACATTCTTCAGCAACAGGAATTACTTTTTTAAGGAATTTTTCAAGATTTTTCCAAAGTCCTTCTTCACCAAGTTCACCATAAGCTGAAATTAATTCTCTAACCTCTTCCTGACTATAGCTCGAATCCCAACCTGGAAGATGAATATCATCCTTAAGTGGGTCAAGGCCTTTCATCTGTTCCCAATACATAACAAGACTTGTTGAGCCATCCTCTGCCTCTTTATCAAGCTGTGTACGAGTCCAGTCAAAAACAGGCATAAAGTTATATGTTACACATTTAACTCCATATTTTGCACAACGACGGATGTTTTCACAATAAACCTCTAAAAGCTCGTCAACATTATCTCTGCCAAGTTTAATATTTTCGTGCACAGGAATTGATTCAACAACATCAAAAACAAGACCATTTTCTTCGCATTGTTTTACCATTTTCTCGATTGACTCTTCTGGCCAAACCTCACCCGGTTTTACATCATAAACAGCACTAACTATGCTTTTCATATTTGGAATTTGACGAATGTATTGCAATGATATTGGGTCACTTTCGCCATACCAACGGAATGACATTTTCATAATTTTCCCTCCAAGTTACCTAGTTTATAAAATAATTTTATCACTATGTTTTTTCTATTTCAATGTATTATTTATTGCTAATTTAGAAATTTTTTATTGCTCGTCTTTAAAATTTTCATCATTTTCCCAATATGCCACATCAAATGGGTCTTTATCGGGGTCATAAACATCCCAAAGTTCATGTTCAAACTCTTTTGGTTGTGCTGGGCACTCTGCAATTGCTTCAACCTTCATTCCCCTTGACCAGATTGACGGGTCAACTCGTAAAGTATATCCACAACAAGAAGGTGTCAACCACTCGTGCATTGCTGCTTCTGGCAAAGCGTAAGTCTGCATAAGTGACATAATCACACCACCATGAGTAATAACTGCTGTATTCTTGACACCCGCTTTAATTACACCATCAACAATTTTTTCAAAACAATCGCAAATTCTGTAATTAAATCTAACCTGACTGTCACCAAATGGTGCCGCTTTGTTTGGATTTGTGCCAGAAAGCCATTCTGCAAAGTCTTCATCATTTTGTAATTCTTCAGCAGTTTTACCCTCAAATTCACCAAAATCATATTCTCTTAAATCGTCAAGAATAATTGGGTTTTTATCAGGATAAATAGCCTGTGCAGTTTCAATGCATCTTTTCAAAGGACTTGAAAAAACAGCATCAACCTCTGGATATTCACCATAGTTTTCTTGAATATCTTTGAGTTGCGCCATACCCTCTTCGCACACAGGTTCATCTGTGTGACCGATATATCGTCCTTCAAGGCTACCCTTTGTGACTGCGTGACGGATTAAATGAATTTGGTAAGTTTTCATATTAGAACTCCTAAAAATTTGTGATTAAATACAATATACAAAATGTTTAAACTGTTATATAATTTTTATACTTAAAGTATAAAGGAATGATTTTGTGAGCACTTCAATTTCAACAAGACTTGTGGAACTGAGAAAAGATAAAAATTTAAGTCAAAAAGAGGCTGCCGAACAACTTGGTGTTTCTCAGGCTTTGCTTTCTCACTATGAAAAGGGAATCCGCGAATGTGGCCTTGATTTTCTCTGCCGTGCGTCTGCTTTCTATGATGTTAGTACCGACTACCTTTTAGGGCTTACTGACAATAAAATGATGTCTGACGCACTTTTTGTAGATTATGAAATTCCACAAGATAGCGAAGTTAGAATGAGTACAGTTTTCCGTTCATCAGTTTATATGCAAGAGCGACTTGGTGTTTACGGAAGAAACTATGCTTCAAGAATAAGAAATATTTATATTCTTACTATTTATAAAGTGTATCTTTCTGCACTTCGTCAAGGTGCTATCCCAAACCACGAGAATGCAAAAAAAGAATTAGCACCGTTTATCACAACAAATCTTGTTGACCACATTATCAATTCTCTTGTTTTTGACGGTGACAATAAGCCAAAACGAAGTGAGCAATTGCCAAAATCTATGGAAACTATCATAAACGAAGCTTCAAGACTTATTGAGAAAGAAATTGCAAGAATGTATAAATATTCCAATAGAGAATCAAAGTAATTCTTTATATATAAGACTTTTCTTTATGCCAGTGTCACTTGCAACAGTTTTGGCTGCTTCGTTGACGCTGACGCCTTTTAAAACTAAATCTTTTGCTATCTCCACAGCCTGTTCTAATGTAACAGGTTGTTTTTCTTTCTGTTTTTGTGCACCCGCAATAATTAAAACATATTCACCGCGAGGGTCTTCTTTTTCAAAGTATTCACAAGCACCGCAAAGTGTTGTTCTCATAACATTTTCATGAATTTTTGTAAGTTCTTTAACTATTGCGATTTCTCTGTCACCAAAAACTTTTTGCATATCTTTAAGCGTTGCTTTAAGTTTATGTGGTGCTTCATAGAAAATCATTGTGCGAGTTTCATTTCGAAGCTCGTCCAAGTGTTCTTTTCTGCTTGGTTTATTCGTACTCAAAAAACCTTCAAAGGTAAATCTGCCACTTTCCATTCCACTGATAGCAAGAGCAGTTGCAAATGCAGTTGGCCCCGGCACCGATTCCACAGGTATATTCTTTTCGTGGCAAAGATAAACAAGGTCTTGTCCTGGGTCAGAGATGCAAGGCATTCCCGCATCTGTAACTATGGCACAAGTTTCACCATCAAGGATACGCTTTATGATTATTTCACCACGCTCACGACGATTATGCTCATAATAACTGATAAGTGGTTTTTTGAATTCAAATTTATTGAGAAGTTTTGTTGTAACTCTTGTGTCTTCTGCGGCGATAAAATCTACACTTTTCAAAACTTCTTTTGCTCTTTCGGAAAAATCTGACAAATTGCCGATTGGTGTTCCTACTACATAAAGTTTTCCACTCATTTGCCCGTTTCCTTTCTGTATTTTTCTGTTATCTCCAGTATCTCATCTGTGAGAGTGCCGTCATCATTATATGCTATAAATGGTTTTTCAACTTTCAACCCGCTTTTTGCTCCGCGCTTGCCTTCTATCAGCACAAGCCAAGGTTGAGTGTCACCTTTTTTAGACACAAAGCGCAATCTTTTCGGTTCAATGCCGTTATCTCTCATTGCCACCATTGCGTCAAAAACTCTTTCAGGACGATGACAGATACAGAATTTGCCACCAAAACGCAAAAGTTTAGAAGCACTTTTTGCGATGTCGTCCATATTGCAGAAAGTTTCGTGACGGGCAATTGTTGCACTTTCGTCTTCATTTTTTATTCCACCGTTCTCGATTTTATAAGGCGGATTCATTGTAACCAAATCAAAACTTGCAAGTGCAAACCCATCAAGATTTTTCAAATCTCTGTTATAGAGAGTAATTTTTTCTGTGTTGTTGAGAGTGATTGAACGCTCTACTTGATTGCAAGCATTTCCTTGTATTTCAACAGCAGATATTTCACTGCACTTACCGTCTCTCAACCATAAAAACGGGATAATCCCACAACCTGTGCCGAAATCACAGGCAATATCATTTCTTTTAGGGTTTGCAAATGATGCTAAAAGCATTGCGTCTGTACCAAAAGTGTGTTGTTTTGACACAATCACACCCACATCGCACCCTAAATCTTCAATATGCTCACCATCATATAAAGTGATGCTATCAGTCAACATAAATATCCTCTACATCTTCCATACTTCTGATTGTGCTTAAAATTATTGAAAGTGAATCATCATTTTTAGGGAACACAAGAATTTTAATAACAGAAGTATCTTTTCTGTGTTTGAATTTTAAATCTTTTGCTTCAGTATAAACAACTTCCATTGAGTGAATTGTTCCACCGCATTGTTTGATTGTTTTTGTGATAAGCGGAATCTGTGTTCCAACATCTTTAATTTCAATAAAGAGAAGTTTACCTGCTGAACCACGAACAATAAATCTCTTTAATGAGTTAAGAGTAAGATAAATTACAAAAGTTGCTACCAAAGCACCAACAATATAACCAGAACCTACTGCGATACCTATACAAGAAACTGCCCAAAGGGAAGCCGCAGTTGTAAGTCCTTTAACTGAAAAACCTTCACGAAGAATTGTACCTGCACCCAAGAAACCGATACCACTTATTACCTGTGCACTCATTCTTGTAACATCAGTTACCATGCCTTGGTCTTTTGCGATATAAACTGATGTAAGCATTACAAGTGCAGAGCCAACAGACACAAGAATATGTGTTCTGAAACCTGCAGGACGATGTGAGTGTTCGCGCTCGAAACCGATTATACCACTTAACAATGCAGCAAGACCTAACTTGACGAGTGCATCAATGGTAAATCTCACTTCATCAAATCCCCAAAGCCACAAAAAACCATCTTTAAGTGAATTTAAAATTTCTGACAAAATTGTCATCCCCTAAACTATTTTTTTCGCAATATAGGAAGCACGCTGAGCACAGTTGCCCAGATTGCCTGATACATTATAATTTGCCAAACGCCAACCTGTGCAAGACTTGAAAGACCTGCAAGCAAAGCCACAATTGCAACACCCAAGAAAGATGAAACAAACTGGATAATTCTTGAAGTGTTAACATAAGAATTTATCACAAAAGCACTGTGCAAAGCCGAGAACATTGTCTTTGCGCTACCGTCATGCACTATCATTGCATCTGCTCGGTCAATTTCGCCATTCTTTACCTTTGCGAACATTTCGCCTGCAACAGGATTAATAATCTTAACAACATTTGATGGTAAATCGAATTCTTTTTCGATAAATTCTTCTGTAATATTCGCATCAGATGTTCTGAAGAATATTGTTAAACCATCTTTTTCAAGTTCTTGCATATATCTTGCTGTTTCTTCGTTTGCTTTATAAACAACAACAAACATTGCAGCAATTTTGCCTTCGATTGCAAGATAAATCACATTTCTGCCGTTTTGCTTGAATTTATCTTCAAGTTCTTTGTCAGGTGTTTCAACATTATGATGCACAAGTAATTCTCTGTTACCAACAAGAACTCTGTGATTATGAATCCAACAAGAACAACCTAATTTTTCTTCATAAGCCAATGATTCAACAGGGAACAACAACTTTTGCTTACCAATGATAACCCCGTTGAATATATCTGAAAGAACTCCACCTGATTCAATAATTACTGACGCAGTATAAAGAATCGCCTCGTCAATACGCATTTTGTGATAGAGTTTAATGCCTTCGATATTGCAACCACCACTAACGAATGCGTCACAAGCGTCAACCATTATACCATTTGAATTAACCGCATCTTCAACTGCGCTATACCCATTAATTAATGAGCCTTCTTCGTTGAGTTTTTTGTTTTCAGCATAAATATTTGTAATAGCGCAAAGACTTGCTGCAAGTGGAAGTCCCATAAGGATTGCACCCGCGAACGCACTCACACCTACAAAGACATTTGCAGAAACAATGCCAAAAATTATACCAATCAACAATGCAACACCTAATACTGCAGGAATTGCAATTTTAAATAGTGGGCCTGTAACTTCTGCTGAACGAGAAAGTTCAACGAATCTTGTAGGGAAGCCGATTTTTGCTGAATATTTAATATCAGGATTACCAAGCATTAAACCGCGAGCAATTTCAGTTGCTGTGTCTTCATCATCGATATTTTGAACGCAATAGAGCTCACTTTCTTCGTCTGACACGATTTCAAAGTTTGCAATATCACCTTTACAACGGATTAATTCACCAACAGTTTTTAAAATCATTGGCAAAACTGCTGCGCCTGCCAACAATCTTGCGCTTGATTCAACACTATCTGTAAAACCGAATCCCACAAGGCATTGCAAAATGCCTGCAAATGAAGTTGCAAGAATCACGGTGTTCATATCTAAAACTTTATTTTTGAGTCCCTTGATAGCATCAATCAAACTGCGATAGCAAACGCCACAAGCAACAATCAATAAAATGAGTTGAGTCGCAACATAAACATATTCGTTGTTGCCATAAATCTCAAAGTTGCCATTTTCTGCGCCTGCAACTGCTGCAAGCAATGACATTATAAGGCAGATTGCTGAAAGTCCTGAAAGTTTTGCAACAAGGCTCTTTTTCTCTGCTTGGAAAACTCTGTAAACAGCACTAGTATCCTTTGGACCATAATATTCACGAGCAACTGAAACTTTTCGTCTTTCAAAACGGCGCTTTGGTGTTGTTGCACCGATTTCTCCGTCTGCAACTTCTTGTTTGAAAATCAAACCACCGTTCATAAAATTGTCAACAACGGTTTTTCTTGTTTCGCGAAGTTCTGCTTCTGCTTCTTCTTCAGATTGCTGCATAACTGGTTCATCATCTTCCCCAAACCCATCAAGCATAATCTGATTATCAGAATAAATATCTTTTTCTTCTGGAACAATAACTGGATTCTTCTTTTCTTGTTCTAATTCATATTCAGCAGGCACAATCACGGGCAATGGTTCAATGCCATCTGTATCTGCCTTAAGTTCTCTATTCTTTTTAATAACCAAACCGGGAGTCTCAATAGTCTTTTCGGGGAGTGACTCAATGAGTTTGCGGTGTTCCTGTGTTTTTTCGATATTCTGCACAGGACGGTTCATAAAATGTTTTCTGTACTTTTCTTCACTCATAACAGGCGTTGAGAGAGGGTCACCTTCACCTGTTGTTGTTCTTGCAACCTTATTTCCTAAATTATGAGAAATATTGGGATTATATTCCCCGCGGATTTTAACTTCATTGAACATTCTTGTTTTTTCAATTGAAATTTGACCGCTGACAGATTTGAGTTCTTCTTTTGGCTCTTCTTTTTCTTCTAAAACTTCTTCGCTGCCGATTTTTGTGCCATCAGCAGAAAAGCCGATTTGTCCGCTTTCTTCAACATGCACAGTTACATCCTCTGCGCGAGCGATATCGGGCAAAACAACAGTTTTGTCTGTTTCTGTAATTTGAGCAATATTTACTTTGAATCTTTCTTTTATTTCTTCTTTTGGCAATGAAGAAATCACGGTTGTTTTATCTTCCGCCACCTTTGAAGGCAAAGTTTCTTTGATGTCTTCTAACAAAGCATCAATATTTTCAGAAGAAACATTGTAGTTATCTTCTGTTTCATATTTCTTTGCTGATGCAAGAATCTCGTCTATGAGAGAATCTGAAATTCTATCTGCCATAATAAAGTCCCCCGAAAATTTATTATAGTTTTTTAATCTTTTATTTCTTATTTTCTGCCGTATGATATCTCATACATTAAGATACCACCCGCTACCGATGCATTAAGGGAATTGATTTGACCTTTCATTTTAAGTGAAACAATAAAGTCACACTTTTCACGGACAATTCTGCTCATTCCGTCGCCCTCCGAACCGATAACGAGCACTGCTGCACCATCAAGATTGGTTGAACGAACATCTTGGCCATCCATATCTGCACCATAAACCCATAAACCTTTTTCTTTGAGTTCTTGGAGTGTTGATGCAAGGTTTGATACGCGTGCAACTTTCATATATTCAAGAGCACCTGCGCTAGTTTTGCCAACAGTATAATTAAGCGATGCACTTCTGCGTTTTGGAATGATAATTCCGTGAACGCCTGCTGCTTCTGCTGTTCTGATGATTGCCCCTAAATTATGTGGGTCTTCAATTCCGTCACAAGCTACAATGAATGGCGCTTCGTTTCTCTCTTCAGCAACTTTCAAAATTTCTTCAACAGTTGAATAATCGTGAGCAGCACAGATTGCCGCAACACTCTGATGGTTACTGTGGCCACACATAAAGTCAAGTTTCTTTTTATCGACTTCTTTAACCACAGCACCTTTTTCACGACATTCGCCGATTATTTTACCAAGTGAGCCGCCCTTTTCACCACGCACAACAAAGAGTGTATCAATCTCTCGACCTGACTTGATAAGCTCAGTTACGGCATTTCGACCTATGATTAAATCCTTTTGTCTTTCTTCGTTAAATTTATCAATTTTATTATCCATTTTTATACTCCGTTCGGGCATAGTTACGCATATTATTTTTAATATCTTATTATAGCAAAAAACACAAAATATTACAATATAAAAATTACAATATCTTGTGCTTTTACATGATTTTTTATTATATTTTGTATCAAAATAATGTGCATCATCAAAGTTTCACATTATTAATACCGACTCTACAAATTGGGGGTTGTCGAATAAAAAATAATAAAGAATATTGAATAAAGAATAAAATTGGGTCTGCGACGCGATTATAATCGCCTCACTCTGACGTGGGAGGTGGCAACGCATAGCGTTGACGGAGGGAAAGATATTTTTTTGACTGCCCCTCAGTCAACTTCGTTGACAGCTCCCTTACTCGCTTTCCGGCTCAGACAGCGCTAATTCAGCATCCACCGGATGCTCGCGCCCTGACAAGGGGAGCCTAGAACACACATATTAAACATCCCTACAAATTCAAATTTGTGCAACAAAAAAGGTGGAGACTCTCTCCACCTTGGTAATCATTTTATTTTTCAACTCTTTTCATTTGTGCAAATTTCTCGCCCCAAGAGTTTGCCCAACTCTCGCAATAGAGTTTATAATATGAAATATTGTTCTTCTCTCTGTACTTTGCAAACACATTACACCATATAGAAGATGGAATTGCGATTACCGGATAATAAAGTGGTCCTAACAACAAGCATTGCCAAGTGTGGCCATATTCGTGAATTCTTGTGTTATATGTCCATTCTTTATTTGGATGGTCAGTTCTCATAAAGATAAAAAGTCCCATTGAGAGTCCGCCCTGATTCCACGGCACATAAACAATATTTGCATAGCCGAATTTTTGGTGCTTATAACTTAAAATCTTTGTGCAGATGAGATAAGCAATTCCACCAACAATATTTACTGAAAGTCCCCAAGTCCATTGAACTGCATAAAAGAAAATATCGAAAGCTTTGCTTCTTTTTATTGTTGGTTCTGTTTGGTTAATATCAATGTTGCTCATAGATACTCTCCTTTAAAATTTGTTTGTTGTAAGTTGAAAGAAAATTGTTCACAGTGCCGTTTTGCAGTGAGTGGTGCTGTACAAAGGTACTGCCCCGAACAAAAAATGGTGCTGTGTGCAATTTTATTCAGCTTTTTCCATTAATTCTTTTTTGAGTTTTTCAGCTTCAATAAGAATAATGTAGTTGCCGTTTTCATCTCTGTCGAGTGTGTGGCCCTGACTTTCGTCGTTGTCTTTACCTAACCAAGTGTTTTCTAACTTGTGACCTGTGAGCACATAGCAACGGTCTTTTTCCTCAGCAGTTAAAGTCACACTGCCATATTTATGTTTTGTAGCAATTGCAGCACGAATCATTGTATGGTCTTCTTTTGTCATCTGGAAATTTCTCAAAAGAAGATATGAAATAAAAGCAAGTATCATTGGTATAATCGCCACACAAAGACGAATGCCAAAAATTGCAGAATCTGTTTGCTGAACGAATTCTGTTGTTTCAGCCTTTACATCAAGACCGAATCCACCAAGAATAAGAGTAACAACAAATGTATTGATACCACCTGTAACCTGTTTAACCATTGTGTTACATGTTGCCACAACGCCTTCTCTTCGACGGCCTGTAATCATTTCGTCAACATCTGTAAGGTCAGGGAAAACATTGTTACAAACAAAGCCGATACCGCTCATGCCAAAAGGATATAAAATTGTACCTATCAGCATTAAAACGAGCATAAATGTTGCTTTTGATGTACCAGGTTGGCTCGCTGTAACCACAAGAGCAATTGCAAGTCCTAAAATCATAAATGGCGTTACAATTGTGCCACACTTTTTCTTACCATGCTTCATTGTGAGAGCATAGTTAAGTGGGAACGCCGCTGACTCGAAGATACCCGCAAAGGTATTGAACAACGGATAAAATCTGTACATATTAGCAAGGAATGTAACATAATAAATATATGTTGTTGAATAGAAGCTTCTTGCGGCTTCCCAGAAGAAACTGATGCAAAAATATTGTCTGAAAGAACGGCTTTTGAAAACATCAACATATTCTTTGATAACATATTTCACATCGAGTGGCTCATTTTTCATATCCAATGAGCTTGGCTCTCGAACAAGTTTGAATGTGCCATAAATTGCAATGCTATACATAGCTGCAAGAATTATACCCGCAACAAAGAAAGGTGCTTTTGATTCTCTTGTGAGACCATCTGAAAAGCCGAAAATTGCAAGCAAAATGAGCAAAATGATATATGATGGAATCATTCCACAAGAGTTGAAAATATAACTTACAGATGTATATTGTGTTCTCTTGTTATATTCAGGTGCAAGTTCAGGAAGCATCGCAGTGTGTGGAACTGCAATAATTGTATATGCTGTTTTATAAAGCACATAAGCGAACAAGAAATATGCAACTGTTAAATATGGATGCTTTTCACCATCAAGACCGAATGAGTTCCAAAGCAAAATATATGAAACAAACACAAATGGAATACCACGCTTGAGATACGCTCTGTGTCTGCCATATCTTGAACGGGTACGGTCAGTAATAATGCCCATAATAGGGTCGTTGATACCATCCCAGATAACTGCAACCATAGTTATGAATCCTGCAAATTCAATATCAAGACCAACAACACGGGTCAAAAAGATACTGAAATACATACTGATTATATAACCTGCGCCACCCAAGAAAATATTGGTATAACAGTAATTTATCATTGGCATAACGGTATCTTTGAATGTGCCTTCAACACCGATTGCTTTTTTAAATCTTTCGCCCAAGATTATCACACTCTTTTATAAAAATACTGTTATAAATATATCATTTTATAGGTTCTTTGTCAATTTAAGGTAATGTTTGCAGTTAAAAAGGAATCAACAAATTTGAATTTGTCGGGATGAAATTTCGTAGGGAGTCGGCGTCTCGACGTCCCGTTAAAAATTATATCACACTAAAATCGCCCCTACTAGTTGCATCTATAATCCGCGTCGCAGACCCGACATTTTGCGTTTTTGCGTTTTGCATTTTGCGTTTAATTCTACAAATCCCAATTTACTTCTCTATAACAATCAAAAAGGGACGATTTAATCGTCCCAATATTTTTTAATATTCTGTGCTTTTGATTCTTTCGTATTCTTCTTCGGTGATTTCAATTACCCCACCGTGTTTGAAGCCATAAGGGAATTTAAACAAATCAGGGCAACGAGTAAAATTCATATCACCTGGTTTTGATGAGATAAATGGAACATAACCCATTTTTTCGCGTTCACATCCAAAAAAGTCGAACATCAAACACCATCTACCATCAGGCAACACAAAAGTTGTTCCCGCTTCATAAGAGCCTGGCCAATGAATCTCTTTATCCATATATTCTTCAAAACCTTCGTCATGCTTATAAGGACCATAGAGATTATCAGATGTCGCATGCATATTCATTGACGGATTGTGTGCATTTTTATAAAACATGTGATACACACCATCAATTTTACGAATATGTGTGTCAAGAATTTCATTATCTTTTGTGAAAAAGAGTTTTGGCTCAGAAAATGTTTCAAAATCCTTTGTTACAGAACAATAAATCGACATGTGTTTATAATCATCTTCTGCAACGGTTGAACCCCAATGGATTAAATATTCCCCTGTTTCTTCTTCAAAATAAACTTCAGGGGCCCACATACAGCCAAAATCGTCACGACCAAAATAAACTAACTTTTCTTCGCTGAAATTCACTAAATCTTCAGTTTTCCACATGCGAAGACATTTACTACCCGTACGATTCACCTTTGACCAATCAACATTATAGTTTTCATCCATACGATTAGCGATACAAAGGTCGGTGGTTAAAATCACAAAACCGCCTGTATGAAGTCGCACTATTTCAATATCACGACAACCTTTTTCACCGAGTTGAGCAGTTAAAATGGGGTTTCCGTCATTGACTTTTTCCCAGTTATATCCGTCACGACTGACGCCGAAATAAACCTGCTCACCGTCAGGTGTCACTTTTTCTTTAAAGTGTGTAAATAAATATGGCATAGCAATCACCTACATATCAATAATTTTCTTCAAACCATTCGTTATATCCAGGATTTTCTTTTCCTGAGTCAACATTTATAATTTCAACACTATATTTTTCAAGTATTGGCAACACCATTTCTTCTGTTTTTTCAACAGATGTGTATCCGTCAAAGTCTATAATATCTCCGTCCGCCATAACAAGCACATAAGATGGTCTTTCAATCCTGCCATCCCATTCATTATAACGAGCATTCATATAATAAGCCTTTTCAATATCCTCATATTTTAAGTCTGTCCATCCAATAGGTTTGTCTATCGTAGGATATTGTCCATATGCATCATAAAGTCTCATAGACATTGAAGAAAGCCATACTATAACATTCAAAAGTATTACTATAACTTAGCTTTTACAAAATTATCAAATGCAACTAAATCTGCTTCTATTCTGAAATTATACATAACCAAAATTTCCGTTGATATTTTTATAAAAATATTTTAGCACATACAAAAGTTTATTTCAATAAAAAAGTTTTTGTTTACTATTATTTCGCATTGTGATATAGTTATAACTATAGGTGGTGATAAAAATGAAAAAATTTGCAGAAATATACGTTGAGATTTCAAACATCTGCAACTTAAAATGTTCATTCTGTCCAGGTACAACAAGAAATCCCAAAAGAATGAGCAGAGAAGAATTTAAAATAGTACTTAATAAAATTAAGCCATATACTGACTTCATCTGTTTTCATCTTCTTGGTGAGCCGCTCTGTCACCCTGATTTTGAAGCATTTTTGAAAATTGCCGAAGAAATGAAATTCATGGTTAAGATTGTAACAAACGGTACCTTGTTAAGCAAAAACAAAGACGTTCTGTTAAATTCAAAATCACATTATAGAACCTTTATTTCATTACACTCTTTTGAGGCAAATGATAACAAAATTTCCTTTGAAAAGTATTTAGAAGATTGTTTTTCTTATGCAAAATCGGCTGAAAATAAAAAAATCGTTATTCTTAGACTTTGGAACAACGGTGGCAAAGATAGTTTGAATAATGAAATTTTAGCAAAACTCGAAAATTATTTTCCAAAACCTTGGGTCGAAGAATGCAACAACATAAAGATAGGAAACAAAATCTACATTGAGTATGGCGATAAATTTGATTGGCCGACACTCGAAAGCGACGACACCAATGAAAAGATTTTCTGTTATGGCCTTCGCACTCAAATTGGTGTTCTTGCCGATGGCACAGTTGTCCCCTGTTGCCTTGATAACAATGGCACAATAAATCTTGGAAATATTTTCGAAAGTGATTTAGAAGAAATAATCAATTCACCAAAAGCACTAAATATCTATAACGGATTTTCCAATAGAACAGCTCGCGAAGAACTTTGTAAAAGATGTAGCTTTGTTAGAAAATTTTAATATTCAATTCATTTTAAAAACAAAAACCCATCCGTTTGGATGGGTTTTATTTTGGTTGTGCGCCTCATTTTAGAACTTTAATTTGCAAACTGGATTTTGTTGAATTCTTTATGATTTTAGCAACAATCCATTTTTCACTTCTTTTTCTTGAATTCTTTTTGACCTCTGGTGCTGCCGCCGTCACAAAGAATATCAACACCTGCAAGGTAGCCATTACGCTCGTCAGCTACTGTTGCAATGGCATAACCGAGTTCTTCAGGTGTACCCATACGTTCTTCACAGGATAATTTAATAAGAAATCCGCCGTGTTCTTCTTCCATCTTACCCATATCTGTTGCAATAAGACCAGGGCTGAGAGAAACAACTCTGATTCCTTTTGGACCGAGATCAAATGCACTTTTTGCGGCATACCAGCAAACAAAATTCTTCGAAAGACCGTAAGCAAAGCCATTCTTTTCATAATCGGTTTTAGCCATATTTGCTCTCTTGATAAGTTTTGCAAGGAAAGCTTCTTCATCTGTTTCAGCAAGAGGATAAGCCTTCTTGGGAAGAATGAAAGAAGGAAGCGAATACGCGGAGTTTGATGAAATATCGCAGATAACACTTCCTGCACTCATTTTCTTCGAAAACTCCTGATTAACATAAACAGTTCCGAGAGCATTGATACGAAGAATCTTTTCCTGGTCTCCTGCGTTGCCCATTGCGGGTGAAATACCTGCGGCGTTGATTACATTCTTAATGTTACCGAGTGATGATGCATATTCGGCAAGTTTTTTAACGCTTTCACGGTCTGATGTGTCGCAGGCATAAGCATAAGCTTCGTAACCCAATGTTTTGAGTTCGTTAACTGCATTTTCAAGTTTTGCAACTGTTCTGCCTGAGATAACGATAATTTTTTCCTTAGGCATAAATTTTGCTGCAGCAAGCCCCATACCGCTGCCGCCGCCTGTGATTACGCATACA